>JAKEEQ010000515.1 GCA_022616515.1 Chloroflexota bacterium
ATAAAAGCAATTGAAGGACACACACATGCTCCCCCAATCAACCGATACACTTTTCACTCAGGCCGTGCACGAACAATGGACTTCCGAAATGGACTGGTTGTGGCTGGCTGCGAAGGTGGAGCGAACCGATCAGTTGATTGTTTGTCTGGAAAATGCCCTGCGGCTCAATCCCAACAACGAGAATACTCAGCAGCAGTTACGCGCACTCCAGCACACTTTTGATGGCAAGAAAACCAGTGCAACGCTGCGAAAGTTCATCAGCAGCACCAAACAGCTTCTTTTCTGACGGCGACGTACTGCACGCCGATTTCCTGACATCGGCGATTATTGCCCCCACAAATCCTGCCGGGGAGAGCAGGATTTGTTTTTTCCATCCTTACTAAGCACCGGCGTTGCGTTTACCTGCTCTTGCCGTAGCACATGATTGATAGTAGGATTCAACGGCTTTTTGATGAGCGAAGTGGTGTGATGGTAGGGACGGGATACATCTATTCGCGAGCTATATCACCACCGATTATCGCTGTAAACTGATACTGCTGTGCCGCTCACCGGCAGAGACCAAAATGATAGACGCATTCTTATGAAAAAAACCAGACCCGGTTATCTCCTATTGATCTTATTATTTCTCATCGCAGCACGTTTAATCATTAATCTCGATATGAACAGCTTGTGGGTCGATGAAGGATGGTCAGTAGCAGCAACTTCCAAAAGTTTGTGGGATGTTACCACTCTGTCCGCTGAAGATGTCCATCCTCCGCTGTATTTCTATATCCTGTACAAATGGCGGCTGGCAGTTGGTGACTCCATTTTTGCGCTGCGCTACTTAACTGCGATAACTGTTTTGCTAACAGCCGCCCTGATTTTTCGCTATTCAGAGGAAATCATGTCTGGCAGCGGCTGGATAGCTGTGCTGATTTTTGGACTGCATGATCTCGTCTTAGTGCTTGGTCAGGAAATCCGGCAGTATCCGCAGATGATGCTGCTGGCGGTATTAACCCTGTGGGCGTATCGACATCATCGCTATCTTTTTGTGTTGAGCGGGGCACTGTTACTATGGACGCATTACTGGGGCGGTTTTATATTGTTGGCTATCGGACTTTGCACGCTGATACTCAACCGTCGCCAGTTAAAGCAAACATTTATTGCGTTGGGTGTGATCGGCGCACTATTTTTACCCTGGGCACTGGTTGTCTACCAGCAGATAAGCACCGAGATACCGGAGGGTCTGGGACACGCCCTCGTCAATTCCGAAGAAACATATCGTATTCTGGCGTATCAGTTGTTGGGGCAACCTGAGCTATTATTTCTGGTTTTAATGATTTTCGGATTGATTTCTTATCAGCCACCCCGTTTAAATAAGCGTAGTGCATTGCTGGGTCTGGCAATCTTCTGTACCGTTGGATTAACCGTTCTGATTAACGCTTTCTATCAGGTTCTATCATTTCGCGCTCTATCAGTGATTGTCCCGGTGGCGGCAATCCTGATAGCACAGGCTGTTGCGCAGTTTCGCTCTCCAGAACGGTCTGCATTGGTTATCTTTCTGGTATTGCAGGGCGTCTTTATAACCAATGCTCAACCTCCTATTCGATTGCCCTGGCAGTCTGTAGCTGACTATGTATCCCAACACAGCGGCAATCAGGAGGCAGTTATTATCGAAACGTGGTTCGATACCCATGCACTCGTTTATTATTTTGACCAACATTCTGACGCGCCGCATGTGATAACCGCCGAGTTGGATCGCTATGATCATTATCGCGATAAGCCGGATGAGTATGGTCAATACCTGCTTGATTCGGTTGACGAATACGACGGCCTGTGGCTTGTCCGGTTTGGCGAAACGGATATTGTACAACACGTCCTACGGGAGAATGGATGGCTGGTGACTGGCAGCACCACTCAGGCAACGGACTTAGGGGCGACGGTTGAGCTATTACGCCTGGATCGACCACCGACAAACGAGCCAATGACGGTTTTTGGTGAACAGCTACATCTATATAATGCGGATGTACAGGTTCTGGACAGCGGGGTGTCAACCACTTTTTTATGGTCACCTGAAGACGCGCTAGAGCAGGCTTACACCATCTCCGTCTTTTTACTTGATTCGGCAGGGCGGCTGGTTGTTCAGCAGGATACCTATCCGTTAACCCCAACGCAGAACTGGCAGACCGGACAATTCTATTTTGACAGTCGCTTTTTATCCTTTTCCAGTCTTCCACCGGGCGTTTATACCGTTGGGGTCAAAGTTTATTATTTCACCGATCCAGCCTTTCAGAACCTTCAGATACTACCCGTTGAGCCTTGTAGTAGGGATAATTGCGAGTTTTTGGAGATAGAGGCTATCGAGGTCAAATGAGTGTAAATAGTGCGAATCATTCAGAGGTTAACCGCTCACAGGTTTTCCTGCTTGGTGCAGCCCTGTTTTTAATTCTGGTGGGGCTTTACACCGTTGCCTATCGTGGTGTCCCCCTGAGCGACGATGAATATAACCTGTTTGATAGTATCGAAAGCTTTGTCCAGCGCGGCAACCTTTTACGGACAATCACATTTGCGGTCGAACCCTCCTTCCTTCCTGATGGAACACCGGCACGTATTCCTAAATATGAGCCTTTACAGCATCTTGTAAGTGCGCCGCTTTTCTGGGTCGCATACTACTTGCCCGGTATAGGACTCGTTCACGCGATGCTGTTGCTGAATATTTTTGTCACGGCGCTCACCGCCGTTGCTACTTTTATCGCAGGGAAAGTCTATGGCTTTAGCACTCGTGCCGCCTGGCTGGGGGCCTTGCTATATGGGAGTGCAACACTGGCGTTTCCCTACAGTCAATGGTTTTTTCGCGAACCCTTAACGACGTTATGGTTCATTATTGGCGTAGCCGCTGCCTATCGCGTTCGGCTTTTATGGCAAGCGAACCAGCTAAATAAAGCACGCTGGGAACTGTTGACCCTGATCATCGTTAGCATCGCTGGCGTTATGACGAAAGCAGCTTTTCTGCTTCAATTTCCTCTGCTTATTTTACTAACTGTCCCGACTACCAAAATAGATTGGCGGCGTTTAGCGCTTCTGGTAGGCGTTGGGGGCCTACTGCTAGTCATCTTTCTACTGATAGGAGAAGCACTCGACATTGAAGCCGGGCGGTACGATTTTAACTTCTGGTATGAGCGCTTATCTCAGCAGGGGCAGTGGCGTCATGCTATAGAAAGTACGCTGGGCTATCAGTTTAGCTTCACGCGGAGTATTTGGCTATATTCCCCGATATTGTTCATAGGAATTCCCGGTGGCGTAATCCTGTTTCGGCGTAGAGAGTGGCAAACGGTGACCGGACTTGTGGTCACCATACTTCTCTTTACTGCCAGTTATGGAATCCGGCATGGTAATAATTGGTATGGCGGATGGAGTTGGGGACCGCGTTATATGCTCCCTTTTATCCCGGTGATCACTCTACTTATGATGCCTGCCCTTGAATGGATACTTGCCCCGCAGCGTCATATCGTCTGGCGGGTTGGGCTTATCCTGCTGGTGTTGCTTAGCTTTGGAATCCAGCTTCTCGGTGCTCTGATTCCCTACACCAATTTTTATACCGAACTACACCTCAAATTTTTCTTCACACCGGAATCAGCCGACATTTTCGGTGGTGCCCGGGCAGATTTCAATTGGGCATGGTCGGATTCGTTGCTAAAGTATCATCTTGACCATCTGGAGGCCGCTGATTTCACATGGTCAGCGGCCAGCCCTTCATGGTTAGCGCCGCTGCTTGCTGTCGTTTTAATTCTCGCCGGAATAGGGTTAGCGCTGATCAATACATATGGTCTGATGGGACGGTTTTCACGCCGTATTAGAACGAGCATTCCGCTGGCAGCACTTTCGCTTGCCTTCATATTTCCGCTGTTGAGTCTCTTCACCTTAAGAGAAGATCCCCGTTATATTGGTGACAAAACGGATGTGGTTGAGCTGGTACAAACCCTGAATGAAACAGATATAGGCGATGAGGATGTCATCTTTCTAGAGCGTGCCGAGTATATGCTGCTGATGATGAATTATCTTAAGACCCCTGCGCTGTGGATTACGCTGCCCTATGCACCGGGAGAGCGTTATGGAGGTGCGGAGCCGGAAGTTGTATCAGATGATCTGGTGGCACTGTCAGGAAAAGATACGGTAAGGGCACTTAATTGGGGAGCGAATCATTACCAGCGGTTATGGCTGGTTACCAGCTCCGGTCCTTTTAATGTCGATATGCTGCGTCCTATCGAACACTATCTGGCAATCCACTATTTTCCCGTGTGGGAAATCGAAGTGTCGCAGCGGGCGCGTGCCATACAGTATCTGACGACCCCTGCGCCCGAAACGCGGAGACAGACGTTGACAATCAACCAGATACTGGGTAATGAAATAGTCCTTGTCGGCGCGGATTTACCGCAAGGCACAACCTATGCCCCCGGTGATGGCTTGCCCGTTTCGCTGATATGGCGGGCCAGAGTTGCGCCAACCTCGGATTACCATATCGGCGTGTTCCTGCTGGATTCTTCAGGGCGGCTCCGAGCCGAGCGCAATGCGCCGCCGCTTGGTGGTTTTTTGCCGATGCCGCAGTGGCGAGTCGATTTTCGCTACCGTGACAATCACGGGCTGGTGCTGCCCGAAGACCTCGAACCCGGTGTGTATAATCTGGTGGTGGTGGCCCGTCGCTGGCAGGATAATGTGCGTTTGACTGTGCCGGGCGTTCCAGAGAATTGGGTTCAGATTGCCGAAATTGAGGTGAAGTAATGAGGAGTGGACAGCCACATCGGGCTGTCCGCTGTTCAACCATCCGCATTTATGGCGCTATCAGCGGCTTTTTACATAAGTGTCCCTCGCCCAGCCGTTTGCGGGGAGGAGCTTCGCAAGGACCGCAGGGGTGAACCGATTGTTTGGTCTATTATTCTCTTTCTACAGAGATTGATCAATTCACATTTTGTGTTTAGATATATCCCGTGAGGCTGTCGAGTATCTTGTCTTTGGGCCGGAAACCGACCACGCGCTCGGCGACCTCTCCGTTTTTGATCAGCAGCAGGGTTGGAATGCCCATGATGCCATACTGCATCACAATATCTGGATTGTCGTCGGCGTCCACTTTGACGACACGCAATTGGCTTTGCTCCTCGGCAATCTCCTTCACGATAGGGCCGAGCATTTTGCAGGGAGGACACCATTCCGCCCAGAAGTAAACGAGTACGGGAGTCTCACTGCTGAGCACCTCGCTCTCCCACTCTGACTGGTTAACTATGCTTACATGGGTATCTGTATCCGCTGGCATCGAATGTCCTTTCAAATTCAGGGTTTCATTTGTGTCATCTATCACTGTACAATTTAAAGCGCACTTGAAGTCAAGAGGGCAAAATCATGGAAGAACTCACCATCGGGCAAGTTGCTGCACAAACCGGACTGGAAACCTCGGCTATTCGCTACTATGAAAGCGTGGGTCTGCTCGACTCGCCAACTCGCGTGAATGGGCGTCGCCGCTTCACTCCCGACGTTCTCAAGCGATTGGAGCTTATCCAACTGCTGCGCGGGGCCAGCTTTGGCATCCGGGAATTACAACTCCTATTCAATGGATTGGATGACGACTCCCCGGCCTCCACCGAATGGCAGACGCTAGTTGCTGAAAAAATCAGTGAGATGGACAGGCTAATTAAACAGACACAGACCACCCGGCAGTGGCTGCAAGATGTGCTAGAGCGAGAATGTGAGGGCGTCTACGACTGCTTCGTCCCGGCAGGGGATGGGGAGTAAACGCCAGTTTGCATTGCGTCTCACGGAAGAGTTTTTGACGTTTCTACAGTCCCAGAGTCATCCGAATTGCCGATAATGCGCTCTCAATTTCGGCGCTGACATCGTCTTTGATTGGAATCAGGCTGTAATCTTTCAAATATCCAAATTCTGTTGCTTCTAGGTCATCAACTGAGTAACCGCCATGCAGAATTGGAATAATTCGTCGGTTCTGTGTATCCTCAACAGCCCACTTGATTTCTTCTCGAACGGGTTTTGATTTTTCCAGTGTCTCAAGGCCAATTACAACGATAAAGACTGTACTTTTCTTTACTTCCTTTTCAATGAGGCCGTGCCACTGATCGCCGGGATAAATGTTGGAAATGTCAATAAAAGGTTGATAGCCTGCTCTGTGTAACTCCGATGCGATTAGCATAGCTAGGGCGCTGCTGCTTTGTCGCCGGTACGAGATGAAAATGGCTTGGGGATTGGGTTCTTCTAGAAGTGAATAAGCTTTACTAGTGATTTTCCATTGTGGATTCTGGTCTTCAAGATAACCCAAGATCGCCAATGTCTCAAGAGAAGGTATATTACCTTCCCAAACATGATATAGGTATAAAGTTAGGTCTCTCGAAAATCCTTTTAGGTCCTCATGCCCCTCCAAAAAATATGCTATGTTATCTTTAAAGATTGTTTCCAAGTTACGACGAAGATCCAAACCGAACTGGTGCGACCACTTCTTGTATAGTGCCCCATATGCTAAGTCACGCGCAAGGCGCTTTATCCTTAACATTTCATCCGTCGGCAACGGCAAGTTAAATGGTGGTTGGTCAAGAAAATCTGGATACATGGTTCCCTCTCTTACTTCAACTCCATTTGGGAGAAGATGTAGTATTCCATTTCAGAAGAAAAGAAGTCAGAAAGAACTTAGAACTGGGAGCGAATAACTCGGAATCCCTGATTAGTAAGTCTGATTCCTGGTGTAAACCCGTGTCGGAAAGTGATGCGAAAGTTCTCTGCGAGATTGGAACTCCAAGAGCCACCACGCACTACACGAAGTGTAGTGGTATCCTCTAAATTAACTGTCTGTGCTGTTTCGAAGGCGGATTTAGTCCATTCCCATACATTACCAGCCATGTCTACAACGCTGAATGGGCTGTCACCCTTGCCTTCATACGCTGTTACAGATGAAGTGGTGTTGTCAGCTTTTTTCTTCGTATCTCCAAAATCACCATACTCTGTATCGTTATTGCATCGGGACACTTCCCATTCGTTACCCCATGGAAATTTTCGCCCATCATTACCCTGTGCTGCTCGCTGCCACTGCTGTTCGGTCGGCAAGTAAATATGTTCCCCACTTTGATCACTCAGCCATCGCGTAAATGCACAAGCTTCAAACCAGGAAACCCCCACTACGGGATGATCCGGTTTTCCCAACGACTGCCATTTCTCATTATTCCAATAGCGAGGTGCCGTATTGCTCTGCTTTTGTAACCACTGCCAGTCACCTTTTGTCCACCATTGCGGCGTTGTGTATCCCCCATCCTTCATAAACACTTCATATTGGGCGACTGTAACCGGATATTTGGCAACAGTAAACGCGGGTACTTCGAATTTGTCATGTCCATCTTCTAGGGTGACTTGCCCTGCGGGAATATCAATCCAGTTAAAAGGCGGAGGCAGTATGTCCAGTGAGGAGGGCAGAACTGAGTAGCGGATACCATCTGCCAATCGGACACAATCATGTTCAAGGTCGGGCTTGCGACGAATGATTGCGGTTTGCAACCATTGCAGGTCAGCAATACTTGGAGGCAAAACTGAAAAATCAGGCATCTGTGTTTCCATAACAAGCACCGGAATAATCAATTTACCTTGTTGCAAAGCACTTTCTACTTCGATACGAACAAAATCATTAGGCTGAGTTGCGCGTTCCTGCATGATACGTGCCCAGTCCGGTCCAATGATGACCAGCACAACATCATGTGCCGCAACCTGAGATGCAAGATGCTTACGGAAATCCACACCGAATGGGATGTTTTGCACATCAAGGAAAACGTTCTCTTCACCAAAATGGCGCATCAAGTGGTCGTGGATGCTATCGGTGACATACTGGCTATCATCGCGGCGATAGGAGATGAAAACTCTGATATTTTTCTGCGGCATAATCACATGTTTTCTAGCGATTGAGTAGTGCAGATATAATTATGCCGTTTGTTGACATTGAGGGCAATTCAAATTGATACCGGCCAGAATTCTCGATACTAAAAACGGGACATGGTGTACCATGCCCCTCCGGTATCTGGCGGTTTGGAGGGGTCGGGGACACCCGATCCCGGTAGAATTTGATGGTTAATCAAACAAGTCTAAATCCAGCCGCGTCAATTCCTGCGCAAAGTATTTCAGGCTGCCGCCGGGATTCATGGACGTAAAATAGATCGGGTCGGATTTGGGGATGTCCGGCGCGATCACCTCGCCAAATTCAGCCCACGCCACCGGGCGTTCACGGTCACGGGCTGCCGTATCATACCAATTGGCATCGGCGCAGTAGCCATCAACGGCAGTCAGGTGAAAGGCGTGCCCGTAAAAGCCGAGTAAATGCCCGGTGCGGACTTCCTCGTTTGGCTCTACATTGAAGCCGTGCATCCCCAGAAAAACGATGCAGGCGTTGTTGCTGTGGTCGTCTATCAGGATAACGCCGCCAAATCGTGGGGTAACGCCCCACACGACGCCTCCATGCGGTGCATAAATCAGCTTATCCACGCAGCGGAAGTCATAGGTGCGGCGGTCAGGGTCATAGGGTGGCTGGCCGTCCTGATTCATGCCATGCCACGTCGTGACATAGCCTTCGGTGTTGAAACGGCACGGGCTGATGTAATCCCCTATGACGGGTTCTACTTCAGCAGCAACGGGTTGCAACGGTTGATAGGGGTTTAGCGTAAGGATAAATAGTACAAGTAATAGGCCGGGATAAATTGTCTTTGACATGGTGTGTCCTCCTCATTAAGGATTATCATAAGAGATTTGTAGAATCGCGAACTTGACGGTAATGTAACGATTGGTGGACGTGTCTATAACTATGGGAGAAGATTAACGATAGTTTAAAGCTGGTTCAGTCGGTGAGCATTCTAACAAGTGTCCGCCTATAATTAGTTAAATTAACCAGAATTCCAATCTAAAAATTTGATTCAGGAGTCAAAACCGAATATAATACTCGCTTGGGTTGTGAACCTATTCACATAAAACTCCAGACACGAATTTAAACACTATTTTAACTTCCTGTCTGTATTATTAAGCTGTACTGAATTGCTTTGGTTTGTGGCGATTCGGTGTATACTTGAAGTAATATCCTGAGTGTTGTCATCATTTTCAGCATGGAACGCTGGCAATGCTGATAACCCACCACGGAGAAACCGTTTATTTATGAGGACACATATGTTCCTTTTGACAGCTCTGTGGGCAAGCCTGTCTCAATTGTTGAGTAGGGCGAGTGTTTGACGGCGCAGGCTTACGAACCGTTGTGGTTTGTGCGCCCTGCTGTCGTCAGCAGGGTTTTTCTTTGGGTGCACGAGTGTCAATAGAGAGAGAAACGGAGAGTGCAATTGGAAGCCACGATGGTCATGGACATCACACAGATTCAAGAGAAGCTATTAGCTCTCGGCGAAAAACAGGGTTATCTCACACCCGATGACATTTTCAAATACATTCCACAGGCAGAGGACGATATTCCGCTGCTTGAAGGCGTACTGGAAGAAATTGATGCTGCCGGGATTGATGTCGTCAATAAAGCACCGGATAGTGATGACGACGTAGATCAGGATGTTGAATCCTGGGAAGAACTCGGCCTGAGCAAAGAAGCAACCCAGAGCGAGAAAGAACTGCTCGCTCCTGATTTGACGAAGGACAGTGGCTACCAACAAGCCATTGATTCCTATGATGTAGTTGGTCTCTATCTCAAAGAGGCCGGTCATGTGCCGCTGTTGACCGCTGAAGAAGAAGTGTCTCTCGCCAAGCGTATGGAAGCCAGCGAATTCGCTCGCGAACAGCTTGACGAGATGGGTGATCTGCTGGATTGGGACACCCGCGACCGCCTCGAAGCCATTATCGATGATGGGAATCTGGCCCGCGAACACCTGATTTGCGCGAACAGCCGTCTGGTGATCAGCGTTGCCAAAAAATTTGTGGGACGTGGTGTGCCATTTCTGGACTTGATTCAGGAAGGTAACATCGGCCTGATGCGGGCGGTCAAGAAATTCGAATACCAGCGTAAGCACAAGTTCAGCACGTATGCGACATGGTGGATTCGCCAGGCAGTAAGCCGTGCGGTAGCCGATCAGGGTCGCACCATCCGCGTTCCAGTTCATATGGGCGACCAGTTGAACAAGATGCGCCGTGTGACGCTTGAACTTCAGCAAGAATTGGGCCGTGATCCGCTGCCGGAGGAAATCGCGGGCAAGATGGATACCACGGACGATAAGATCATGCAGTTGATCGAAATTGCCCGCCAGCCGATGAGCCTCGATACGCCCATTGATGATGAGGGCGATACCGAACTGGGTGACTTCATTGAAGATACATCCAGCCCGGCTCCTGATGAACTGACGATGGCAAATCTGCTGCGTGAGCAGTTAGACATGGCACTCGAACGTCTGCCGGACCGCGAAGCGCACATTTTGCGTCTGCGTTACGGTCTGCTGGACGGCGAGTCGCACACGCTTGAACAGGTTGGACGCCAGATTGGTGTGACACGTGAGCGTGTCCGCCAGCTTGAGGCACAGGCGCTCAACCGCCTGCGTCGTTCGTCGGCACATGCGCTGCTGGTAGATTACCTGCGCTAGATCATATCCCTTGACATTCTCAGAGGCGTGATGATACCCATCATGCCTCTTTTTTTTGGTGTACTTTGTGATGACTTATTACAGTAAACAATCATTGATAACTGCCATCGAAAACTGGTCGATACCATCAACACCATTCCCGACTTCACCCATTCAGTGCATTTGGCGGTGGAAAATTTCTTTGTCGGGTTGAGAAGCACTGAGAGGAATGGATGAAATTACGCACATTGAGAACGCTTATGTGCCGAAAGCAAAAATCACCCTATATCTTCTGAGCGAAGTGCATGAGGATGGTAAGCATAAAGCGGCTTTTTTTCTGCGCTTTGGGTTTTTTGTGGCACAATGGGAAGTATTACGGGATGCGCTATTAGCCCATACAGCGCAACACGAAGTCGCCAGTGTGCTGGATACATCACGCGGAAAACACTATACAATAGAGGGTGAATTCCAGACTCCCTCTGGCAGAAAACCGCTGGTACGAAGCGTGTGGGCGCTCGAACATAACAGTGATATCCCACGTTTTATCACTGCTTATCCGCTAAAAGTGAAGAAAGGCAAAGACGATGATTCAGGAACTTGAGCGGGTTGCCTTGCAAATTGATATCCCTGAGTATCATCTGAAAGCAGGTGATATCGGAACAGTGGTGGACATCACTAGCGATGAACATGAGTATACAATTGAGTTTTTCACGCTGGATGGTCAAACTTATGCGGTTGTTCCTGTGTCAGCGACACAAATTCGACGTGTTGGGAGCCGAGAAATTGCCCATGCTCGCCCTGTTGAGTAGCATGATATGGACAGCTTAAAACTCTCTGCGGGCAAGATGGCGAAGATCACCATCTCAAGAGGATTAATTGACGAGGTGCTATCACACCCGGTTCGCCAGCTATAGACAGATTATGACGCTACAGCGGATGTGCTCTATATCAGCTTTCGTAAGCCCCAGCAAGCGAATGATAGCATCATGGAAGAGGACGGCAATATCTATCACTACCGTGATCATGAACTTGTCGGCATAACGATATTGAATGCGTCACAGAAGGCCCAAGCATAGAAAGTGTACCGAATGTAGGGTAAACTGGGACCCGTTATATAGCTGTTGAATGGACGCACCATGCGCAAAAGTTCTGGACGTGCCCCCGTTTTGTGGCCCATTCTGGTGGTGATCGCCGGGGTTTTTCTGCTGCTCAATAACTACCTGCTGGTTGACACTAATGTGCTCAACTACTGGCCGGTCATACTGGTATTGATCGGTTTGCAGCTTTTGTGGCGCGGCGATGTTGCCCCAAGCTGGCAGGCTCAGACGTTCGGCATCACACGTGGCAGCGTCCAATCCGGCACGCTCGAAATCAGCAGTGGCGAAATCGACGTGAAACTCGATGCGCTGCGCGAAGAGGGGCGTTTAATTGCCGGGCAGTATACCGCCCGTTCACGACCAAAACTTCAGGTACGCAATAATCGCGCCGCACTATCCATGCAGCGCGGGCAAACATGGTTGTTTTCGCTGGCAGATTGGGAAGTGTCGCTGGCACAGGACCTGCCCTGGATCATTCTCGCCAGTGCCCACATCGGCCAGATTGATGTGGATATGCGCGGATTGGCAATCCGGCGCGGTTATTTTGCCTCCGGGATTGGTAATGTGAGGCTGGTCTGCTCAGAACTTGGCGGAGGGCCATTGATAGCCCGCTCCACATTCGGCGATGTGCGGATTGCCATCCCGACTGATGTACCCGCTGTCATCCATATTCAGGCCGGGCCGCTGGTACGTGTCATCCGCCACTCACGCCAGTTTCTCGAACGTTCCGACCGTACTATCATCACAGCGGCCTATGAGCAAACTGACGCCCCGGCAGTCGATATTACGTTGTCGAGCACATTCGGCAACATTCATCTAATGCAGGCTCCCAGCCCGCGTAACTAATGCTGAACATGCTGCAATATGCAAACTGTCGGTGATAACGCATTGACTGATACGGTGGTTTGGTCGGCGGACGCCTTACATGGCGTCCCTACGGGAGTCATGGCTCATCATAGGGACAGCATACATACTGTCCGACATGCTACCTATTCCAACCCAACAGAGATTCTTGCAAAAATCCTCTTGCATATTGTGTGGGAGATTGGATATAATACGAGTCAAGCTGGGGCATTAGCTCAGTTGGATAGAGCGCTTCGTTGACATCGAAGAGGTCACTAGTTCGAGTCTAGTATGTCCCACACCAGCCATCCGGTGAGGATGGCTTTTTTATTTTGCGCACTTTCGGGCATGGCCCTATAATGAGTAATCATAGGGAAGGGACCCACCCATGACTCGACGAAGCCGTGTGAGAATGCGCCGCTCTCATCAGCATGACGAGCATCTTCAGCGCATTCCGCAACTGGATACTGTTTTACAACAACCACCCCAACTACAGACGATGACGCCTGAGTCGGTCTATCAGTTGCCGCGCCAGCAGCAGCAAGCGGTTGTGCGGTCAATGGCTGGTCATTATGGCAACCGGCAAATTCAACGTTACGTTAACCAGATACAACGCGCTGCCGGTTCAACGCTGCGCATGGGGTCACGCTCCCCGGAAGTACAAACGCTCCAGCAGCAGCTAAATAACGCGGGGGCTAATCTGGTCGTAGACGGCATTTTCGGCCCGCAGACGCGACAGGCGGTTATTCAATTTCAGAGGGCGGCGGGTCTGGCCCCGGATGGTGTGGTCGGACCTCAAACATGGGCCAGCCTTTCGAGTGGTGGCGTAAAGATTCCGCCGTCTCCGGGCATGATGGGGCAGTTGGTTGCCGCGAAATTGCAGCAAATCAATACCCTCGTCAAGAATCGCAAGCAGCAGAGCGCCCAATTGAAGCAAACCACGTTCAACGAGCCGTCAGTGGCGGAAGAAGAACACGACCATGCCGGTCATGATTGGGCACATGATGATGACGAGGAAAGCTGGTGGGATACGGCCAGTGATTGGGTCGATGAAAAGGTCGATTCGGCGTCGGATTGGGTGAGTGAAAAGACTGAAGATGCCACCTCATGGGTTGAGGAACAGTATGACTCCGCATCGGATTGGGTTGAAGATACGTGGGACTCAGTGACCGACACAGCGGGTGATGTCTGGGATTCGGTCAGCGATACCGCAGGAGATGTGTGGGATTCGGTGACCGACACGGCATCTGAAGCATGGGACGTCGTCAAAGACACTGCCAGCGAGATTGTGAACGACGTGAAGGACATCACCGAAGAAATTGGTGATTGGGTAAATGAAGGATTGGACAAACTCATCGATATTGCCAGCGGCATCTTCAGTGATGACACACTCAGTTTCCTCGACGAGATTATCAAGAGTCTGACGGGTGAGTCTGACGACGAAAAAGAGGATGTCGCCAAAGAAGGGACTGCTTCACCATTTTCGCTAGCGGCGCTGGGTGGGGCCATTGGCTGCGACATACCCGTGCGATTTGAACCGGAAATCGTATCGTCCGTCGAGAGCGGCCCGGTTGAAAAGCCGCTGTCGAATGATGTCACGAAGCCCGGTAATCTCTACATTGGGCCAAGTACCGCACAGGGTATCACGGTTCCGGGCGGTGCATTTGGTTACGCCGAGCCAAAATTTGGAGCCGATTCGATCACATGGAAATTCGCGGGTGGCTACATCACTATTGGTGCTCGCGTCACGGTGGACTGCCGCTACGACATCAATTCACTCGGCAAGGCAGATATTACCGACCCTGAGAGTGATAAAGTAACTGAAAATAACTGGGATACCATTTTGTGGGACTTGAAACCGGATGATGATGGACGCCCACCGCGCAATATTTTCTGGTCTTCTCCCATTACCCAGTCCCACGAACTGTACCACTGTCAGGAGTACATCAACCAGGCCGGGTCATCATTGGATTCGCGCAAGAGCATGTTGAATGGTCATAATATTGAGGAGCCCTGGTTCTGGGAATCGGAGGATGACGCTGCTGAAATCCGCGCCTCGATTCAGGCGTTACTGAAGAAAATGGTTGGCAGTATGCAGCAAGACGTTTTCGATCATTATAAAAGTGGCGGTGAAGCGCGGGCCTATGGGGCGGGTAAAGGAGCCTATGACGGCCTGCTGAAGGGCATTCGAGACCGTGCCAAACGCGAAGGTTGGGATAAGTCCGACAAGGATACTAAACCTTGAGGCTGTAGACCGTTGACACTTACGTTTGCGGGCTGTCCATTTTATTCAAGACAGCCCGTTTTTGTTCCTATATGCTTGTTTATGTTGACAGTACACGAGGAGCAAAGACGATGCGCAAAGTGATTTTCATGATTCATCTATCGCTGGACGGTCTGGTAGCGGGTCCCAATGATGAACTGGATTGGATTTCGTACGACGAGGAGCTTGAGGCGTATGCCCATTCTATGCACGACAAAACAGATGCGGTGATCTGGGGGCGGCGAACCTATGAGCTTATGGCAGGCTACTGGCTAACAGTGCCGGGTAATCCAGGCAGCACCCCGGCTGAACGCGAACATGCTGGCTTTCTGGAAGAAGCCACCAAAATCGTTGTGTCGCGCACGCTGGATCGTGTTGAATGGGGCGACGCACAGAATACGGTGCTCATTAAGGACAACCTTGCTGAAAAAATCAACACCATCAAACAACAGCCGGGCAAAGACATCTGGCTTCTGGGCAGCAACAAATTGGCCCAGACCATGATGCAGCTTGATCTGATCGATGAATACCGCATCAATATCAACCCGACCGTGCTTGGACAGGGCAAGCCCCTGTTTGAGGGTGTCACCCGCCAATTTCCCCTGAAACTGCTGGAAGCAAAAACGTTCAAGAGCGGCGTCGTTGCGCTGCGTTATGAACGTTAATCACCTCCCAACGACAATAAAGAGTGTGGCTGGATTGCATATCCGCCACACTTACGTGTGTACCTCCATTTCAGAGCATCGCCGCTGACTCGTGGTCTAGTGTGCCAGAACCAAAACGATAGGGCATTACCGTTCATTTTCACAACGTTTGCGTATTATCAAAAACTTGTGAAATACCTTGTATTTTCACGGGTCGTGGTCTATACTCCGGGCAATATCAGGCGGTGAAATCGGGGTGTTTTCATGGTTAAATTTGTGAAACGTTCAGCCCTATTTCTGGTAGGTCTTGGGTCCAGTGTAGTTCTTGGAAAATGGCTAAAAGATCGGGATCAGGCTGATCAGAAGACGGCGGTGTCTGACTCAGATGAGGTGGGCATCAAACTGGATACGCCGGAGAGTACCGGCAGTGTCGAAGAAATGGAGTCAATTACCCTGCCTCCTGAAGCCTTTGAGGATGTTGAGCCGGTTGATAACATTGTTATCAGCAGTGAGATGACCGTTGATACAGATGCTGAGGATGATCTGACAACCATCGGCGGTATTGGCGCGAAAACGGCGGAAACCCTCAAAGGAATGGGCATTCGGTCGTTTGCACAGTTAGCGGAAGCCGACGCCAACATCATCAAAGCCAGTGTGAGTCGCGTATCTCTAGAGTCGATTCAAGGGTGGATTAAAGAGGCAAAGGGACGCATCGAGTGAAGCAGCCGGACGTGCCCGCCCATCGCCCGACCAACATCACGCTGAACCGCGAAACCGGGCACTTGATTATCGACTGGTCCAATGACCGGCATTGTGAGTATCCGCTCAGCGAACTGCGTGAAGCCTGCCCCTGCGTGGAGTGCCGGGGTGGTCATCACAATATGGGCATACAGAACGCGCCGGATGATCTACTGAGACTCACCCCCGCGCGGTCTTATAAGGTCGAAGATATCCAGTTGGTGGGGACCTATGCGCTCCAACTGTACTGGGATGATGGACATCATACGGGCATTTATACATGGGATTACCTCATGCATCTCTGCCCGAAAACGGAGTAATGCATACATGTACGACACCTATTCAGATTTGAGCCTCCGCGCTCTATTGCAACTCAAGAAAATGCGCGAAGAGGCCCTCGAACTGTACGACTATTGTCTGGTCGAGGGTAATCCCGGTCCGATGATTCACTTCATCGAAGAGCAAATTGCGTTGGACCCACCACCGCTGCTGCTGCTGTATGAGATCGCGGACGATATTCAACAGCGCTTCATGTCACTGCGGGAAAATCAGTTCGATGTGCGCCATCAGGTCGTCCAGATATTCAACGAATTGTATGACATGGACGTGGCGATGTTTTTCACGGAGGAAAAGCTGGAATCGCTGACCCCGGAAGAGGCCATTAACCTCCTCGAACGCAACGGGGCCGAGATTGCCGACGACGAAAAAGCGCTTTTGCAGCGGTTGATTAACCAGTCACGCAATACGGCTGCCAAATTAGGCGAGGATATTCGCCTGACGGAGTCGGTTCAGGAAATGGTGATGGACTGGACGCTGGCACTGGCTTCCACGGTCGCCCGCGATTACAGCCACAGCCTGATGATGAACCCGCCCTCCACGATTTTGCACTAGTTTTTGAGGAAGCCCTCAACCAGAGTGAGGGCTTTTGTTTGGTCGCCATTGAGTTCACCGGACGTGCCATTGTACGTCCCCACCCGACTCGTGGCCTCGTTGTAGGGACGCCCCGTTGGGCATCCGCCGGGAAAAAACCCCGGAGACTATTTTCACAGAGACGGAAGTTTCTCAGATAAAAAGATGCTGCTCAATCCCGAACACTTCGAAAACATCCCCCCTGTTGCGGAAATCTTATACCAGCACGGCGATATACAAGCGCGGGTGCGTGAACTCGGCGAAGCAATCTCCGACCAATATCGCAGTCAGGGTGAACTGCTGCTGGTATGTATTTTGAAAGGCGGTGTGCTGTTTTTAACGGACCTCATGCGCGAAATCTCCATCCCCCATGTCATCGGCTTCATGGCGGTGTCCAGTTATGGAAGCGGGGTACGCGCGAGCAGTGGTGATGTGCGCATCGACATGGACCTTGACATCAACATTCGCGATAAGCACGTCCTGATTGTGGAAGACATCATCGACAGCGGTCACACGCTCACATACATCCTCAATCAACTGGAAACCCGCCAGCCTGCCAGCCTCAACATTTGCTGCCTGCTGAGCAAACCCGCCCGCCGCGAGGTCGAGATTCCCATCAAATTTCTGGGTTTCGAGATTGAGGATAAGTTCGTGTTCGGTTATGGGTTGGACCTTGACGAAAAATTTCGCAATTTGCCCTTCATCGCCGTGTTTGATCTAGACAATGACCACTAGACCGCTCTACTGGCATCCGCTTATCGACACGCTGAGTGACCGCCTCGGCGCAACAGAGGGCGTTTATCTGGTGGGTGGGATTGTCCGCGATACCTTTATGCGCCGTCTGTCGCATGATGTTGACCTCGCCACTGTCGGGGACGGTCGCCCTGTTGCCCGCAAGATCGCCAATGCCTTTGACGGTGATTACTACCCGCTGGATGACGAGCGCGGCGTCGGGCGGGCACTGGTCGAGTTCGAGGGCAAAACGTGGACGATTGACGTAGCGCAACTGCGCGGCGACTCCCTTGAGGCTGATTTGCGGGACCGCGATTTCACATTAAATGCAATGGCGGTGGCGCTGGATGATCTCGACACGTTGATTGATCCAACAGGCGGTGCGCGTGATATAGAGCAGAAAGCCATCAACCTGTGCCAGCCACAGTCGATTGCCAACGACCCGGTGCGGGCCGTGCGCGGTGTTCGCATGAGCATGAAATTCGGGATGAAATTATCGCCGTCAACGGTCAAAGCCATTCGCGCGGATGGCCCCGGTATTGCCCATACCTCGCCGGAACGGGTGCGCGATGAATTCTTCAAGCTTCTCGACTTGCCAAATGCCTCTGGCGGATTGCAAACGCTCGATATGCTGGGCCTGCTGCCGCTGATTTTGCCCGAAACGCAAGCCATGAAGGGCGTCGAGCAGTCCCCGCCGCATACGTTGGATGTCTGGCGACATACCATGAGCGTGGTAGATTTCATGAGCAAGGTCATCACAACCATGAGCGATGAGCGCGATGATGACACCGCCACCAGCATCGGGCTGGGCATGATTGCCTTCGGACTGGCAAAAGTCCGGACCCAGCTACAAGCCCCTTTTGAACAGGAATTCCCCAACGAACGCTCCTATCGCGCCCTGATGATGCTGGCGGCACTGGCCCATGATGCGGGCAAACCAGTCACGCGCTCCGTTGACGACGACGGGCGAATCCGTTTCTTTGAACATGAAGCTGCCGGAGCAGAGATTGTTGAGCAGTGGGCATTAAACTTGAGGTTAAGTTCTGATGAAACCAAACGCCTGAAAACTATTGTGCTGCATCATATGCGCCCTCACCATCTATACTGGGCGGAGCATGTCACCCGGCGGGCATTGTACCGTTACTGGCGTGATCTCGGCGAGGTCGGAGTAGATGTGGCACTGCTGGGGCTGGCGGATACGCTGGGCATCTATAACGCCACCCTCAATCAGGCGGACTGGATTCGCTATGTCGAGCGAATCCAGTGGCTGCTGGAAGGGTATTATCTGGAGACCGACACACTCGTCACCTTTGAACCGCTGGTGGATGGCAATCAGGTGATGCAAGCCTTCAATCTTGAGCCGGGGCCAAAAGTTGGCGAAATTCTCAGGGCAGCCCACGAAGCGCAGGCACTCGGCGAATTTTCCACCCTGCAAGGCGCACTGGATTGGATTCGAGATTGGCTCTCCGAGGAAGAATAGCGGGTGACTTTATGGTGAGGTTCAAGTGAAATTTTTTATCCCCTCTGTCGCTAGCGCGACATCTCCCCATTCATGGGGAGAAATGGAGAGGGAACCTTAGCGCCGCGAGTCACCTGTTTCCCCATAAATGGTTGGCGGGGGTACAGTTTTCCAAGAGCCGCTGATTGCGCCAGAAAATCCGGCGTTGTTGACAGCGAACAGCCACATCGGTGCGCCCGCTTTGCAAACGCCAACAACCTTATAGGATTTCCAAGAAGTGTCCTCCCACCAACAATGTCCGAAGGGCAAAGGGGGACGAGAGATAATTCGCAAGGACCAACGAAGGGTAAAACGATGACCGGGATTATCGTACATGGTGGGGCGGGAAGCTGGACCAAGGCTGAACCACCGGAGGCCCTGCCACCTCTTGAAAAAGCGGCGAAAGCTGGCTGGCAGATTCTCAACTCCGGTGGCAGTGCGCTGGATGCGGTTGAAGCGGCGACCATCCTCCTCGAAGATCACCCGCTGTATGATGCCGGGTATGGCAGCTATCTCACCGAGCAGGGTGAGGTCGAACTGGATGCCATCATCGGCGATGGTACGACCCTCAACTTCGGGGCAGTGGCGGGAGTGAAACATGTTAAAAATCCCATCCGATTGGCACGCGGCATCCTCGAACACTCCGACCACAACTTTTTCATCGGTGATGGGGCAGAGGATATTGCCCGCCGTCTGGGTATTGAATTGATTTCCAATTTGCTGCTGGTCAGTGACCGCGAATTTTCCCGCTTCGAGAAACGCTATGAACAGACGGTGTATGGCACGGTTGGCGCAATCGCCCTTGATAATGATGGCAGGCTGGCAGTGGCGACATCAACGGGCGGCACACGCCTCAAACCGCGCGGTCGCGTCGGTGATTCACCTGTGTGGGGAGCAGGCGCGTACGTGAATCAAGTGGCGGCTGCCGGGGCTACTGGCAAAGGCGAACAGATTATGCGCGTTTTGCTCAGCCAGCGGGCCGTTGATTTCGTCGAGGAGGGCCAACCCGCATCACAGGCCGCCAAAAGTGCCATCGCGAACATGCTGGATTTACTGCCCGGTGCGGAGGCTGGATTAATTATGATGGACCGGCACGGCAATTACGGCGCGGCTTATTCCACACAGGCCATGCCCGTCGCATGGGTGGATGGCGATGGTATTGTCCACACCGCTATGAATCCTGATTTCAGTGCTGTGTAAGGTGGGAAATAAGCACAAGCGGGGATCACGCGCCGAGTTTCAGTTTTGTCTCAATATCATGACCGCGCTGTTTGAGCAGCAGCAATGCTTCCGAACGCAGGAGCATCTGGTGATCGACAAGATCAATCAACCGTTCCATTTCCGCCTTCTCATCCGGGTCAAGTTGTCCCTGTTTACCCAACTCAATCAATTCGCGCAGACGGGTATCCTGGAGCCACGCCAGTCGTTGATACACAACTGCCCACAACTGTTCATCAGAAAATGTTTGAAGTTGGTCAGGTGATAGACTGGTATCCGGCAGTTCACCGAATAGTAATGCAAGGCCATCCAGCAGCACCGATTCGACGCTGCGATTGCTTTCAGTGGCGATCTGTTTGGCCCGCTCATAAATTTCTGGCGGCAGTTGAAGTTCAATAGTAGATGCGCTCATTCTACCTCGTCCTTTTCTCTAATTGTATCGCAACTCTCCGAGATCATAACTACAACGGTACCTCTTGCTGACCGGGTTCGCCGGGAAACAATTTCTCCATTAACTGCGGCGTGTACTGCTCCACCATATCACTGCTCAGGCCGTTTACCAGCGCAAATTCACGGTATAACGCTCCACTCTGGCGTAAAGTGCGCTCCTGCGTTTCGAAGTTGGTGGCATACAGGCCAAAGCGAAATTCGGGATTATAGCCAGCCGTCCATTCAAAGTTATCAAGCAGCGTCCAGTAATAAATCCCCCTGACCGGGATGTTTTCGTTGATGGCCCGCCATGTGCTGTGCACGGCGCGGGCAATATACCAGCGGCGCACCTCATCCCCTTGATCGGGCGTGCCCGTTTCCGTGATATAAATCGGTTTGCGAAACAGCTTCCACATCTGCATGATCTGCTTATACAGCCCCTGTGGGAAGATTTCACCCCACATCGGCGGCGAATAGGGGGCATCTGGCTCCGGCACTTGCTTCAGAAAATAAGTCCCCGGTGAGGTCAAATTGAAGCCGCCGTTATAGCGCTGGTAAAAATTCAGCCCCGCATAGTCATATTTCCCGGCGAGGTCCGGAATGACGACTTTTTTACGCAGCGGAAAGTCGAGTTCGCCGGTAATCATGGCTTTGTTGAAGGCATTATTGAAAATAGAACGCACCAGCCGGATTGGCGGGCCGTTGATAACTGCGGGAGACAACGGGTTGAGTTCCAGCATGTGTTTGGCAACGCCGACCAGTGCCCCCGGATACTTGCTTTTGATGACATCGTAACTCGCTGCATGTGCCCGCAGCAGCAGTTCGGCGCATTTATACATCTTCCACGGATTGTTGCTGCCGGGATAAAACATGCCAACCAGATAGGCTTGCACGGCGTAGACCATCGGCTCGTTGAAGGTGCACCACAGGTTGATCCTATCCCCAAAAGCATCCACCGCGATTTCCGTCCAGCGGGCGAATCTTTCTACTACCGAATTTTCCAGCCAGCCGCCCTCATCTTCCAGCCACATCGGGTTGGTGAAATGATGCAGCGTCACCATCGGCTCAATACCGCGCTTATGCAGGCCATCCAGCATATCCTGATACTGGCGGATAGCGTCCTCGTCAATGCGATCAGGTCCGGGCTGGATACGGCTCCATTCGACCGATAGGCGGTGGGTGTTTTGGCCCAGATACTGCATCCGGTCGAAATCTTCTTGCCAGCGACCGGCCCACCACTCAACGGCGCGGCCATGTTTGTGATTTTCAAAAACCTTGCCGGTCTCCATATTTTCCCAGTGAGACCAGCTATTACTCATATTGCCTTCCACATGATGGGCAGCCGTCGCCGTGCCCCAGAGGAACCCCTCCGGGAATGTGTAGATTCCCTGTGCCATTCAGTTACCTTTCAAATGAGTCCCGACAATCCTACCATAGACGAAAATTTGGGTAAATTACCGGGCAGTGCTGGTAACAATACACAATCGACTTTTTTCTAAATTTCCCTATTATTTATGATGTACACGCCTTACACCTTCTTTTGCAATTCCCAATTTTTTGACAGCATGAATAAAGTGTCCAATGGACAGGAGTAATCAACATGTTTTGGGGAACCGAGCAGTCAGTTCAAGAGATCATCATCTCGCTGGGCTATATCGGTATTCTGTGGATTATGTTTTTAGAATGCGTTTTCCCGCCAATCCCCTCTGAGCTGGTATTGCCGTTTGCCGGATTTCTGGTCGCGACCGGGGAATTGCATTTCGTGGGCGTACTGGCTGCCAGTACGGTTGGTTCGCTGGTCGGCGCACTGGTGCTGTATGCCTTCGGTAAATGGAGCGGCGAAAAACTCGTTCTTAACTTCCTGAAACGGTACGGGCGCTACATCCGCATCACAGAAACTCAGTATCATTATGTTTTGCGACAGTTTGAGCGGCATGGCATAAAGATCATCTTGTTCGGACGGATTTTGCCTATCATACGCAGTCTGGTGTCAATCCCCGCCGGGGCTAACCGGATGTCTTTGCCACTCTTCTTCACACTGACGGCAATTGGTGTTCTCGTATGGAACGCGGTGTTGATTGGTTCAGGCAGCATTTTGGGAAGCAACTGGAATCAGATTGTTGATCTCATGGCACACTACCAGTCACTGACTATCGCTGTCATCGTGCTCCTGCCAGTGGCTTATATTGGCTTCAGGCTGGTGAAAAACACTGGTGCTTCCGCCTGACCTGCTATAAATCGCTGCCGCGCTGGAGGGAGTCATCGCCAAATCGTTCGCGGATGTCGTCCAATGTGTTCTGAACATGACGCTGCTGTTTGGAGTCATCGCTTTCCCACAGCGACAATTGGCGAGCGGCATTTTCAAATCCACTCACGCCTACCCCAATAAGGCGTATGCGGCGCGTGCCATCCCACACATGCTGAAATAAATCGAGGGCCGTTTCATAAATCCAGTGGTCGTTATGCGAGGGCTGTTCAAAGGTAGACTGGCGCGTGATAGTGGTGAAATCTTCCCAGCGGACCTTAATCTGCACGGTACGCCCGCTCAGACCAGATTTACGCAGCCGCCTGCCCACATTCTCGGACTGCTGGCGCAGCGAACGTTTGAGTTCGTCGCTGTCATTAACATCCACGTCAAAGGTGATTTCACTGCTGACGGATTTGGTGGGTCGCTCTATGACAACAGGCCGTGCATCAATGCCGCGTGCCCGCAAATGCAGGTCATAGCCGATTTTGCCAAACTGATCAATCAACAACTTTTCCTTTTGCGCTGCGATGTCGCCTATCGTTTGGATGCCCATCTCATGCATTTTTTCGGCAGTCTTCGGGCCAACACCCCACAATTCACGGATGGGCAGGGGGGCCAGATAGTTGGCTTCTGTGCCCGGTGGGACTACCTCAATGGCATTGGGCGGCTGTCCGGTCCGTTGGCGGGCCTTGCCCATATTGTTGGCGATCTTGGCGACGAGTTTATTGGAGGCCACACCCAGCGAACATGGTAGTTCAAGCTCCTCATTGATGCGTTTTTGCAGTCCCACCGCCAGATCATAAGGTTCACCGGGAAAACCAGACATATCAAGAAATGCTTCATCAATCGACAACTTTTCCACAAAGGGAGTCGTGTCGTGCAGGATTGTCATAACCCGCTTCGACATGGCACTATATTCATCGTGACTGTGGCGCACGATGATCAGATCGGGGCACAACTGCACCGCCCGGCTCATCGGCATGGCCGACCGCACACCAAACATCCGTGCCGGGTAGGAGCACGAAGCCACCACGCCGCGCCTGGTGGGTGAGCCGCCCACCGCAAATGGCTGGCCGCGCAGGTCGGGATTGTGCAGTTCTTCCACCGCACAGTAGAAAGCATCAAGATCGAGATGAAAAATGGTGCGCTGCATACATTTACCTCGGAACACCTGTTCTGATTATATAGGATAGCCGAATCGAGTACAATTGAAGTGGTGGAACTGGTCAATAGTTTGGGAGAGTTAGATGGCGCTTGTTAAAGAATTGATTGAAATTAAACGGCTTATTGATAAAGGCGAGGAGATTCTCGCCAAAGCGAGATTGCTCGACTTTCTCGACTTCAACCCAGAGAGTGCCGACGCATGGTGGCTGGCCTTCTTGCTCACCGAGCCGGAAGATGACCGCAAAACCGTACTGGATCGGGTGCTGAGTCTGGACCGCCATCACCTTGAAGCCCGCCGGGCAATGGAAAAATGGCAGCCGAAGAAAACACCCACTCCGGCAAAACCAGCAACCAAACAAGTCGCCAGCACTGCTGAACCATCAGCGATTATGAATGCGGCGGTCCTGTCGTACCTGCAAAAAGGGTACTCGGTCACCACCATCAGTCAAGCGAGAACCGTCCTTGAGAAGAGAACGGGACTGAGTTGGACGGTAGCCATTACCATCGCCATCTTGACAGGTGGGCTTGGTTTGATTGTCGTGTTCGCCAATTTTTTCCTGCGGCGCAGGCATCGCATTGTGCTTGACCTGCTTCCCAACAATCGTGTAACAGTATCCGGCAGCGTACCGACTCGTGTTATCGACATGAATGCAGCCAGTCGCGGGCAGGTTCCGACGCCTCAAATAAGCGTGGTGAGGGCCTATGTCTACGGGACGATTATTTTGGCTGTGGCGTGTGGAGTGCTGTCTGCTGCACTGGTATATTTTGCTGTGCAAGAGGCGGAGCTAGCGGTGGGTGATTCCGCTTACGTAGTTGGCGATCCGGGCGAGCAGTGCATTCAAGCGAATATTATTCCGGTGGAGAATGGGGGCAGGCGCAGTAGACTGGCCGTCGGCACTGAAGTTGAAATTGTTGAGATTGATGAGACATTTGGCGAAACATGGTACCGTGTTGAGATAGATGGCATTGTGCAGGGCTGGCTGCCAGAGGAGCATCTCAGCAGCGACGCGCCCTCGCTATCGGCGGGGATCAACGCCTGTGAGTAGCGGCTGGCGCATCACCAGTATCACCGCAAAGCCACCCGCCCATACCACCAGCAGCGGCAGCAGGCTGGAGAATCGATTGCCGAGCAAGATTCCGAGTCCGGCCAGCAGCGTGATAATGATCGCCTTGATGAGCACCACACCACCTAATGCCAGCACCGTGCGTTGACGCGGTTTGCGCTCTGTATCAAACAGGATGATGGTGATGCCGTACAGCGGCGCGGCCAGCACGAGAATTGGCGTGATGATGAAAAATAGTGGAGGCATTGGTTGGACTCCCTCTGGCCTTCTGCGTGATACTAACATTTACCCCCTCTGTGTCTCCCCAATTCTCCCCATTTATGGGGAGATGTCGCGCTAGCGACAGAGGGGATAGGAGAGTCGGGGTGGGGTAAACAGTTCCTTCACAGAAGACCGTTTACATCCGGCGAGTATCGTCACCAAAGTATAACACGTCCTAGATTTGTTCAGGATGAGCAACGGTGCGCTCGTCATCCGCAACGTTTCCCGTATTGAGCGTTCCGGCTGGCTCGAACAGCATCAGATGGACTTCCTCTTCAGCGACCGGACAGTGCTCCACACCGTGCGGGATGATGGCAAACTCGCCTTCATCCAGCCACAAATCGCCATCGCGTAATTTGATCAGCAGGCGGCCTTTAATCACCATGAACAATTCATAAGAGTCGCCGCAGGAGACACCTATCTTTAGGCGGGTGAGGAATGCGGCTCTTGCTCCTTTCGTACTCTAAAACTGGACAGGGTTAAAAACTGGCAATCGTCGGGCCTGGCATTTTGTGTTAATCGCTTACCCGTTTCAAGATTGTGTAAACTAATGCGCTCTTTGGATGTACCGCCAACATAACACACCCCGTATCGAGGGTGTTTCACCCACGAGCCACGCTTAAAACCCATCGACATTGTACCACCATAGGGTTTACGAATACCACCGGGTTCGGGCTGTAAACGATGTAATTGGCGGTGGTGAAAACGCAGGGGCGTAACAAACAGCATGGCCTTATTGTCTGGTTCGGTGTGCCCGCCAACATACCAGTTCGCCAGCACCCAGCTATCAACGCAATGGGCCTCAAACTTATCCGACATCTTGGCACTGTTTTTCTTGAGGCCCAGTTTATCACGCTGCACTTTAGTCTCGTAGCCCTGCAATGTATCGACGGGCGCAATGTATGAAAGCTGCCAGTAAAACCAGTCTTTGCCAACTTGCAGTGGGCTAAACGATTGATTCCACTTGCCGCCTTTACCCTTACGGGTCGTGGCTTTAATGTCTTCAACGACAAAGCAGGTGATGGGGTACAGTTTCGCCAACCATCTGGCTATCCTGAGCTTCCATTGAGATCTAGCTCTGGTCGATGGTGGCAAGCGAAACTGCCCCTGATTCCGGTTAGGACGCATTTTGCGATAGGGTGTTTTGCGTGACCGCCGCGTCCGCCGCATTTGAGTGCTAACTTCTTCGGCTTTTTCCACCCAAGTGACGGCATCCGCCTGAATGTTCAGGTAGGTGTGCTGTTCAGATTTAACGGTGAACGCTTCCTTCTTGCTGCCGGGGTCAATTCCGACCGCAATAGGTTGGGTATAGCCTTTCGACTTGCCGGTGAGTTGGATATAAAATATCCCGCGATTAAACCGCCGGATGGCTTTGCCACGCCGTACCAGACTGTCGGCACGTTTGTTCGTGGTCGGCATCAGGGGTTGACCTTCGATGGAAACAACGGGTACAAACTTCTGCATTTCTAAACCTTTAACGTCGGTAAGACATGACAACTAACCGCTTCGCCACTCACCACCGCAGATACGTACAGACTAGCGGGACATCCGTACTGTGCGGTGGGCTACCACGCCCAGGTTGCTAGTTTGACCTCGCAGGTCGCAGGCTAGTCAACGCTTACGTCGTGATTGAGTGCGTGGTGAGCACACCGCTTCACAGAGCTACCCTGCTTTAGCGGGGAGTCATTGACGATGATGCCACACGAATTCGCCTTTGATTTTGACAATCTTGACGTGAAAATTATTCACGCTGCCTGCGATACGCGGATTCCAGTGGTCATGGATTTGCGAAAATTTATCGCTGAGGTTCACTTTTTCAATCATCATATGACTCCTTTTCCCTCCATATTTAACCAGAGCGGACCGTCAATGTCTTGCACAATATTGCGCACTACCATGTTTCGTAGTGAACCACATCGTCAAAGTCGCGGCGGGCCTTACGGGCTGGACGGGGCTGCGCATCTTTTTCCAGCGGATAGCCGAACGAAATCAGTGCATCGGCCCGTGTGTCGTCAGGATATTGTAGCAGCCCCCGGATAATATCATGGTGGTAAACCGCTCCCAGACATGACACCACGCCCACATCCAGCGCGGCAAGCTGCATGTAGGCGGCACACTGCCCGATGTCGAAATTGATCCAGATAACATCGCGTTCTTCATCCGGGATTGGTGTAACGAGCACAATCACCATCGCTGCCCGGCGTACATGGTCCAGAAAATTTCCGGCACCGGCAAGTTTATTCAGGCGGTCTTTGTCCTGCACGGTGATAAAATGCCAGCGCTGGCGGTTTTTTGAACTCTGCGAACGTCGTCCGGCATCGAGAATCCGTTCGATATGATCTTCTGATAACGGTTCGTCCCGATATTCCCGCACAGCCCGTTTTTGGGTGATGGCATCCCATAATTCCATTGATTTATCCCTTTGTCTATAATCTTTCCAATACAATTAACCACTGCAATCTTATCAACTCAGGCCCTGTTATTCAAAAATATAGATAACATGCCCGGATTAAATTTGATGCGATTACCCTGACTCACACAGCGGAAAACTTGAAGATTGATTCGCCATACTGTAGACTATTTCAGAACACTTGAGCGAGGTTAAACATCGATGAACTATCCAGTACCCATCAGCGACATCACCCCCGACCTGACCTTTGACTTTATCGCCGTGTTGAAAGGCCGTGCCACCAGCACACACACACACCGCGCTTATGCTCGCTGGGTAGACCGTTACCTCTCCGAAGTGACCGACATGGAGCCGACATCCGGCAAAGCTCGCTGGGAGCGGATGCGCAATTTGCCCCTGAAGAAGGTGCTGCCTGCCATGAACTCAACTATTTTGCGCACATGGTTGGGGCTGCTGGTATCCGAGGAGCAGGGTAAACAGGCACTCAATCAAGCCCGTGCTGCCGTCCTGACATTGGCCTCGCTGCTGTCCGAAGCCGGGTGGATGGATGACTCGGTGGCGGCGGGCATGACCAATGTCAGCCTGCCCCGTGCCGAAACCGGGCAGCGTCAAGGGCGCTGGCTGTCCATTGATCAGGTGAGGTTATTGATGTCCACTGCCGAACGGCTGGGAAGTTCACCCGCCCAGCGATCCCGCAATGCCCTCATTATCAAGATGCTGTGCGTGATGGCCCTGCGCCGCGAAGAACTGTGCGAGATTCGCTGGAAAGATTTCCACAAGCAGGGTGATCGTCCGGTGCTTTTGGTGCATGGCAAGGGCAGCAAGGCCGCACTGGTCGATGTCCCTAATATCGTGCTGGATGCTATCGAAGATTGGCGCTATCATGTGCTGGACAGCAATGGCGAGATTAATCCCGACTCATACCTCGTGCGGCGTGTTTATCGGCAGGGCGGTGTGTCGGATGAAGGCTTAACCACCGATACCGTGTGGCGCATTATCGGTCGTGCTGCGCTCAAAGCGGGCATCGGGCATGTCGCGCCCCATGACCTGCGGCGCTCGATTGCGGGTAATCTGGAAGCTGGCGGTGTCCCGATTGAAACCATTTCGCGCCTGCTGCGCCACTCCAACGTGGCGATCACGCAGCAGTATCTCTCCAGACTGCCGCGTGAAAACGAGGGCGCTATCCTCATGGCCGACATTTTGGGGTTTGAGTAGTCAATGGCCGGGTTCTGGGGGCGCTATATCGTCCGGTACCTTACCGTGACCCGCCCGGTCGCACCTACCAGCCGCAAAATCCCTCTCCCTGTTCTCCCATGTCGGCAGGGGTGAAGAAACCCCGTTCGCTTGTCACAACAAGACTATGTTTACTCCAACACGGCTTCGTTCAGGCGATAGCCAATGCCGCGCACATTCACCAGAATATTGGGGTCCTGCCCCACATTCTTCAGTTTGCGGCGCAGATTGCTGACATGCGGGCGGATGACCTCGCGGGCTTCGCGCTCATCGACGGTATAACCACGCACTTCGCGCACCAGCTCCGAGCAGGGCACCACCCGACCACGATGCGCCGCCAGATACAGCAGCAGGTCAAACTCGGTCGGCGTCAGGTCGATCATGGTGCCGTCCACCGAGATTTGATAACGTCCGGGGAAAATAGTCAGATTGCCAAGTTCCATGGTGTTGGGCTGAATGGGCGCAGCCGCCAGATCATAATCCCGGTCGTTGTCGCGACCCATCACCTGATCAGGATCGAGGACGGGCGCGATGGGCGTCGTGCTCAGTTCGGCAACATTCGAGCGGATACTCGCCAGCAGTTCACGGCGACGGCGCAGATTGACCGAGCGTTCAATTCCCCGCCGCACACTTTCGCGAATGTCCTCGCTGGAACTGGGCTTAATGAGGTAGTCATGCGCTCCGAGCCGCAGACTTTCAACCGCCGTACCGAGACTGGCATAACCCGTCATCAATATCACCACAATATCGGATGTATGCTCTTTAATACGCGCCAGCAAATCGACACCGGAAATGCCCGGCATACGAATATCGGTCAGGACAACGTCGAACCCATGAGCTTCCATCATTTCCAGCGCTTCTTCGCCGCTGGAGGCAGTCATTACATTGTAGCCAACCCGTTCAAGGGTTTTGCTGACCGAATAACGAATCGCCCCTTCATCATCGACGACGAGAATTAATGCATCTTCCGGTTGAATAGACATATTCACAATTCCGTTTGTTTGTATTTATGCTAAATCAATTATAGGTGTATTCTTTTCGCGAATCAAGGCAGGTGTAACCTCCACATTACTAGATACATGAAAAGTGAGTTGTGGGTCTATGAACTTAGAATCGATGCAACGGTTATATAAGCAGTTATATTACTGATTTTTCTCCTGCTCAGAGACGTTTATTAGCGCCATTCTTGAAATTACCGTTTGTAGAGGATTAAGATGGTTTGGAAGCGTGAGGATCGTCTAAAGGGAATTTTCTTAAGCTAAGAAAATGATGAATGTCATAAATAAAAACAACTTTCTATCATCTTTTTAATGGGGCACAGCGGATGCCATGCCCCACAGGTAAATTAATTCGGACAGCCCGCTGTCAGGAATGGGGTGAAATCAACTTTATTGTTAACCGCATCCCCACTGCCAGAGCCTGCCCCGGATGGGCCATCTGCCGCACCCCACCAGTTGTTCTCAGCGTCCATATTCTGCGTGTTGCTGAAGATGCCGCTGTCTGCCGTTGCAGAATTGAGATCGATATTGCCAGCGATGCAACTGTCGTTGACAATACTATTCATATCGTCGTTGTAAATCGCACCGCCTGAATTGGCCGAATTGCCATTGAAGATACTGTCGGTCACCGTCATGTCGTTCTCGGTGTAGATTGCACCACCTTGAGTTGCGGTGTTGTTCAGGAAAGTTGTACCTGTTATGGTGAGTGGACCCTGACTGTAGACCGCACCACCATAACCAGCCTCCGCTGTGCCCGCAGCTACGCCATTGACCAGCGTCACATTATCAAGTGTCAGGTCGCCATTGGCGGTTCCTTCGTCACTGACAAAGAAAAAGCGGAAAGGTGGAGCACTGCTGTCTCGTTCGATGACAGCGCCGCTGCCCAGCCCCCGAATCGTCATCGGTACTTGTACAGACGTTAAGCCGTTAGCACCATTGGTAGTATTGTGGACCGCCGTCAGGGTGTACGTGCCTTCATGCAGGCAGATGGTATCTATCGTCCCACTGCTCTGATCAAATGTATTGATAAAGTTTATCGCACTGTTCAACCCTGCCACATCACCTGTATTAATGGTCAAATGGCAACCGGCAGGCGGCATTGGCGTGGCGGTGGCTGCGGGTGTGTCGGTTGGGGTTGGTGTATCCGTCGGCGTGGCGGTTGGGGTCGCGGTGGGCGTGGCCGTTGGCGTCGGGGTCGCGATCCCTTCAACGATGATGACAACCACATCACCACCTGTTGCCCCGTCGTCATCAGTGACAATCAGCGTGAGCGTATGCACCCCGACACTCAGGTCAATTTGTGGTGTAACGCCTGTTGCAATTTCGACACCATTCTCCTGCCAGGAATAGGCAACAATTGTGCCATCGTTATCTACGCTACCCGAACCATCCAATGTCACCAACTCGAAACCACTGTTGTCGCTGTCAGTGACCGTTTGGTCAACACCTGCATCGGCGATGGGCACAATCAGAAGACTACCACTTTCACCCGGATACACGATTACTCCATCAGGACTGTAATCCATTGCACGAGGAACACTATTCTCAACCTGGGGAAGCGTATTGACGACTTCCCCGGTAGTTGCATCCCAGATGGTGATGTTGTCAAAGCTGGCCCCTGCCACGAAATCACCGCTTGGATGCCACTGCACATACATTATTTGACTTCCACCTTCGGTGGTGAATGTCCCTTGCAGGGTATTCAGCAACGTTCCGGTGGCGGTTTCGATAATGCGAACCTGACTGTCATGATTGCCAATCGCCAGGAGAGTGCCATCGGGACTCATGCTCATTGAGGTCACTCCGGCATCCTGTGGGTATTCGGTAAGAACCGTTGCCGTGGCTACATCCCAGACGCGCACAACATCATCGAGGCTGACGGTTAGAAGCTCTGTACCATCAAGGCTCCACTCAACTGAGTACACCGAATCTGGAACCGAACCCGGGCTAACAAGCGTCGATAAGACATCACCTGTACTTGTATCTCGTATGAATACAGTCCGACCCCCAACAGTTGCTATACGACTCCCATCTGGACTCCAATATACAAAAAAGTCGTCAGTTGCTTCAATCTGCTCCAAACTGAGCAATGTGGTTTCTGTCATAATATCGAAGACATCATACTCATGAAGGCCGGTACTGGCAGCAATACTAGTGCCATCTGGACTCCATATTATCGAAAGAACGTTTCCTGATGTGTTAAACTGTTTGATGAACTGCCCATTGGCATCATACAGCCAAATACCTGATACATCTGCCACGATGCCACCTTTGGCTAACATAGAGCCATCTGGACTCCAAGCTACTGCCCATATCTTAGTGACAGATTGAGCAGACAAACGATTACCGGATAGTAGAAACAACAGCAAAACTAACCAAATCATCATGTACCCAAGATGTCGTGAGTGTTTCATCGGCACTTTCTCCCACACTTCAACATCATTAATAGAGTAGAGCGATTTCAATACCGGAATGTTTCGACTCTTAACCATCAGACGCCTCCCACTGCCATAATGGATCAGTATACAACTCACTGTCTGGAATACTTATCTGGTCGGGTAGAGTGTAGAAAAACCACTCATGTGGCACGAAATTCGGTCTACCGGGTTCTTGAAAGCGACTGCAATAAAATGGACGTGGGATAGGCTTCTGAACAACGACAAAATCGACGACATAAGGAACAGCTAAGGTAGGATCAGGCGGTATTGTGTCCGCAAAACTGGCAGCAGTGAAGTTAGTGGATAATGCGTCAGAGCAATCCATTGGCTCTCCCCAACCTACGATGAGGAAACCATGCACATCACTACCTGCAACAGCACTTGAATATGAGTTAATCCACATATAGTCTCCCTTCTGTAACTGCCCTAAATGAGTTCGAGCAAATTCAGATAAACCATCTTTATCCCCAACCACACCGACTGAAAGATAATTAAAGTATCCGTTTACATCCAATGCTGAAATACTGTTGCCTTTCTTATCTGCTAGGCCAGTGAACATCAACTGTTCACCTTTATCAGCCAGTATTGAGTTTGGAAGGTTGGCAGATGGAATCGGAGCAGTGCCATTGGTATAGTAAGTTATCAGGCTCTTATGATGGTCCCAAGATGGTCCCGTGTTGCCTGATGTTTCAACCCAACAGTAGCGCCAGCCAGATCCGGGAGCTACAGCCGTAGCAGGGTCGATGATGAGACATGAATTCGGGTCGCCTACTGTCATCGGCAGTCCGCCCATCCAAATTGCTTCAGAGATAAATACTGCTGAACCTGTACCTCCCGCTAAGTCTGCGTAGTTAAAATTGGCAAATGGAACGCCAGTGAGTCGCCGCGTGACCCGTAAGCCTCCCGGCCATGATACATTCTGATAACTGTGGGGAATGGCATATTCAGCGGCAGCATTGCGGTCATAGGTAAAGGTGAGACTACTCACTGGACCAACTACTCCCGCACAGGGATCATTGCTGGCATCAGTCCCCGACACATAGTATTTATCCTCAATGCGGGCGGCGATCCAGCCCGTTTGCCCACCATACACCGCCCGATACCAGACTTGATCTCCCGAAAATAACGCTTGAGCGAATGCCATACGGTTTGAAACGGTGACGCTCTCGCCCCAAGGAACCGTACCAAGATTGTTGGCATTCAATGTTGGTCCTTCGTGGAGTACGAGGCCGTCCTGCGTCGGTGAGACAACAGACCGCATATCAAAGGCTTCCTGCGTCACGCCCTGTACCTAGAATTTCGCGGCGGGAATCACGCCAACCGTGTTATCCGAGCAATCGTAGTCAATCGTTTGGGACTGGTCGGTTGAGATGGCGATGTTATCTATGCGCAGCCAATAGTAGTTGGTGGCGCTTGCATTGACATCGCCGTTTGTTTGCTGGGTAAACGCGATGGTGCGCACTCCATCCACTGGCAACGAGGTATACGGATAGGCAGGATTGTGCTAAAACTAGCACACGACACCGGTAGTGTGCTGGTATTAATGATACAGGTCGATTCGTACAGGATGTTGCCCAGCTCGTCCTTCAGGATGGCCTGAATAAGATGCTGTGGCACATACTGGCTTCTAGGATCGGCATCCCATCCTATGTCTCGATAGGCTTGGGTAACCCGATACACAACATTCGGATCGCTCCCTAACGCAACCTCGACCTCCAATGTTACAGGCTGATTCGATCCGCCGGGACCATCGAATCGCGCACAGGCAGAGGGCGGGTCCTGGGCACCCGGTCCACATTCGTCAATAAACGGCGGGGGAGGGCTAGCCAAATGATTGACCAAAATCGCGTCTGCCTCACCGCTGCCCGGCGCAGTATTGGGGTCAAAATCCTGAACGAACACAATATCTTGAGCAACCGGACCTAAGAAGCCATTTGAAAAGTGGTGAAAGACAAATTAAACTGAAGGGATGAAACGAAAAGCATATCCTAACGATCTGACAGACCAAGAATGGGCCATCCTGGAG
>JAKEEQ010000516.1 GCA_022616515.1 Chloroflexota bacterium
CTCCAGGATGGCCCATTCTTGGTCTGTCAGATCGTTAGGATATGCTTTTCGTTTCATCCCTTCAGTTTAATTTGTCTTTCACCACTTTTCAAATGGCTTCTAAGAGTCAGTCAACGACAACTTTCGCTAGCCTGACCATGTTAAGCAATGAAGATTTAGCATTCATACGTTTTCTACCCACAGCTTGCGACTTAGAGCATGGCACTCTACAAGTTGTCATCCTTGATACGAAAAGCCCTGATAACCTCGAAGTGATATCTGAACTGAGAGAGGTTTCATTCGCACCAACCGTTATAAATCGCATGGATATCTCTCCAACAGAGGAACAACTTGTGTGGGTTTACGAATCATTAAACTATGAGACTGTAAATGTGATGTTAACAGATCTTAATAGCACCACGACAACAAAACTTCTAGAAACAAGTTTAGAATATGATGGCGAGTTTGTGTTTGAGGGACTAATTAGTCATATTTTCTGGGTAGCATCTGAGACATAACCATTTCGGGGTTGGCGCGTCGCAGTGGTAGGTGGTCAGGTTATAGCGGGATGCCAGCGCCTTTGCGATAGATGATTTGCCGGAGCATGGCGAGCCACCAATCCAGTATCTATTGATTGGATGCGAGTTCTCGTGAGGGTTCTTCGGTGAAGGCGGCACTGTCATAAATCGCACCATAAGCCGGGGCATCAATCAGAGTCAGGTCAGGCAGCCCGGCGGGTGTCGGGACACCATAGGCCAGGAACGAATACTGTCCAGTCTGGTTGACAAGCTGTTCCTGCACCTTGCGGCTGTATAGATACAGGATGAAGCGTTCGGCCAGCGGCTTGCTGTTGGAGGATTGGGCCAGTGCCAGCCCACTCATAGCGAGTGTGTTATCTTCCATGCGCCCGGTGAAGCCCACCCAGCGTTCTGCCGGGTCGCGGAAAGCCTCGTTGACATTCCACACGATGTCCAGCGGCAGGGTATCCAGTGCTTCTTCCTGCATAAGCGGAACCATCTCGCCGATATTGCGCACCAGAACAAGATCGGCCTTATGAGAAGCGAGGGCTTTTTGAGAGAGCAGGGTCGGGTCTACGCGCTCGATGCGGACTCTGGCGTCCGTATCATCGACAAAGGCAGCGACTAATGGCTGCAAGAATTCTTCGGAGTCGGTGGTCAGAATCACAAGCGTCGCGTCGCTGGCTTCGGCCTCGCTGAGCAGATGACGGTCATCTTTGCCCGGCAGCGGCATCACCATGACGATGAGTGCTAATCCTAAAATAATCCAGCTTGCGTATGCCCGTGCGTGATTCATCAATACCCTGTTCTAAATTTCACTAATCGGGTTCAGTATAGAGGAGCAATTTCGCTTTGCAAACGAGAGGAGTTAACGTGGAACTTAAACCCCCTGAGGGGGCGATTTAACCTCCATTAAATTTCGCTCATTTGTTCGTACTACGCTTCTGCTCCTATACTGCTTATGCTATCCCAGATTCATGCGATTTCTCTGGATTTATGACATTTCTCATAGATTTTTGGGAGTATGCTCTATGCTATACTAACCCCTGTTTATCGACGAAGTTTTGTGAGAAATTGTGAAAAAACGACATGGAAATCACATTTCGCCCAATTGGCTACGTGCAGAACGATTTCGATGAACCCGCGCCGCCTGATGAAATTCGTCGCGCTGATTCCACCATTGTCATCAATGAGGAGTTTGTGGAGGGACTGACCGGGCTGGAAGCAGGCCAGTGGCTGCTGGTGCTCTATTATTTTGACCGTGTCCAGCCGCCCATCCAGATGATGCAGCACCCACATGGCGATGTGGAGTCACCCAAACGCGGCCTATTCACCCTGCGTACACCAAAGCGCCCAAATCCTATCGGGGCGACGGTTGTCAAAATCCGCGAAATTGAGAACAATATACTACTGGTGCATGGACTGGATGCGTTGAATGGTACACCGGTACTCGACATCAAATTAGAGGAATAGTGACATGTCTGGTGTGACTGACCTGCGGGACCGGATTACCGCCGTGAAATGGGAGTATGATGCCAGCCGCCGCCGCTCCCACGAAGCGCTTTTCAAGGAATATTTGCGCCGTCAGGTGTTGTGGCTGAATGCGCTGGAATTGACCGATCATTTTCCGTGGTACGATTTGCCACAGTTGATTAATGAGGATGTTCGGGCCAGCACGGACGCCACGAATTGGGTGCGCAAGCATATCACGTTTCAGGTCATGAATGCGACAATGATTCTGACCGGGGTGCTCGAAGCGGCACTACATTGGGCGGCCTTGGATGAAGCCCACGCGCTGCCTTTTGACCTGCCCAATCCCTATGAGCCAATGGTGATACTCTATGAGCGCGGCGGTACGTTTACCATTGAGAGTATGTTCGGGCGATTCGTGGCTGGTTATGATGCGCTGGGGCCATCGCTGCCGCGCGGGCCGTGGCGACGCTGGTACAGCAAACAGCCGTTTGTGGAGTTGGATTCCGGTGTGCTGGATCGGCTGGATGGGATTGCGGGATAAGGCTTGTTTCCCACCCTAACCCTCCTTCCCCTCTGTCGCTAGCGCGACATCTCCCCATGAATGGGGAGAAATAAGGAAGGGACTTATAGAGCCGGGAACCAGCCGCCGCCTATGTTCAACATTTGCGGCGGTAAGTTTCAGGTAGGGAGACGTCACGAGCGGGCCAACACATCGGACTTTGTTGAAAAACAGGGGCAAAAGAGCGAGCCTAAAGGAAAGTCCAAGAGCCAGGTCAAACCATGTCACTTAACCAAAGCTTTCCGACGGCCATCCCGGAAAGCACACGAGCCGTCGCCGAGGGGTTGCTGGGCGACGACAGTGTGCATCAATGGCTGGGCGAGCATGTCCATGAAGTGGTGGATGAAGCCGCCTTAAGCCAGATGTATCATCGCACAGGACGGGGGGGGATTAATCCGGTGCTGATGAGCATCGTGTTGATTCTGCAATTTTTAGAAGACATCCCGGACCGGCAGGCGGCGCACATGGCGGTGATGCGCCTGGATTGGAAGTATGCGTTGCGACAGGAACTGGATTGGACGGGCTTTGACTATTCAAGCCTGTGTAATTTTCGCAAGCGGTTGTATGGGCATGGGCAGGAAATGTTAATCTTCGAGTCGGTGCTAAGGTATTTAGGAGAACACGGGTATGTGAAATACCACAAACAACGCACGGATGCGACGCATGTGCTGGGGATGGTGGAAACCTTGAGCCGCCTGGAATTGGTGTGGGAAACCCTGCGCCTAGCGGTGGGTGCGCTGCTGAGCACGGATGCACCGTGGGTATTGGCGCAGTTACCCGCCAGTTTTGTGCACAGCCATACGCGGCGGCGCAGTGATTATCGCCTGGGGCAAGACCAGGTGGCAACGGCTTTGCAACAAGCGGGGCACGATGGGTTCTGGGTACTGGCGCAGTTGACGCAGCAGGGACGGGCCGACTTAGCGGCGTTGCCTGAAGTGGTCATGCTCAAGCGGGTCTTGCATGAACCATTTGCGCCCCCCACCGATGACACACCGCCCACCCCGCTGGCAGATCGCACCGCCAGTGGGGATGTCATTGCCAGTCCGCATGATCCGCAGGTGCGCTTTGCTCGCAAAGGCAAAAGCACCACCTGGGAAGGCTATAAAGTCCAGATCACCGAAACCGTGGATGATGATCTGAGTATCCTGACCGACATCCGGGTGTGCCCCGCCCAGCAACATGATTCTCAAGCCCTGTCCGACATCCAGGACACGCTTATCCAGCGCCGCCGCCCGCCTCAGCAGCAGTATGTAGACCGGGGCTATGTCAGTGGCCCGACCCGCCACGCCAGCCACAGCCGAGGCATTGAATTACGTGGGGAACTGCCTGCCCCCACCAGCCCTAAACCACCCGGCTGGCGGCTCGTCGACTTCACCATTGATACTGTCAACCGCGTCGCCATCTGTCCGCAAGGCAACCGCGCTATATCCTTTAATCCGTCGTCCCAACCCGATGTGGCCTTTCATGTGCGTTTCGGCAACCAGTGCCAAACCTGTCCTGTGCTGTCCCAATGTACGTCAGAAAAGCGCGGACGGAGCTTAGAAATTGCCCCCGATCATGATCTGCGTCACGCCCGTTACCAAGCCATGCAAGACCCGGCCTTTGCCCGTGAAATGAACCAGCGCGTCCGCATTGAAAGCACCATCTCCGAACTCAAACGCGCTCATGGCTTGCGGCGCTGTCGCTATCGTGGTTCGCAAAAACTGAGTTTACAGGCCGCTTTCACCGCCACCGCCGCCAATCTCAAGCGACTGGTTCGCTACCTAGTTCGTTTGGTCCCCGTCCCTGTGTTTAGCCTTGAGGCTTATTTACCCGATGTGGCCGCCGCCATAAACCGACTCTCGTTCGTTTTTCAACAAAGTCACATCGGTCGGCCCCTACGAATTGTCTGAAGAATGGCGATTCTACGTTATACAAACGGCTCCGTAGGGGCGCGGTTGTTGTGATGCCCATAGGCATCAAGGTAAGGGACGAGCCTCGACCAGCAGCTGGAAAGTAGCCGGTCGAGATCGTCTCTTTTTAATGAGACAGCGTTCAAGGGCAGCCA
>JAKEEQ010000517.1 GCA_022616515.1 Chloroflexota bacterium
CCAGCAGGCGCTTGCTGATCTCGTTGCGGTGATTTTCGTAGAGGGCCTCGATATAGCGGTCTTCGTAGACGGCCCGCTGTAACTCATCCCAGAAAGGCAGCGGCTGTGCATCCTGCCACCACCAATCTGGATCAATCAGAAACCGCTGGCGCATGTGTTCAACCGATGATTGGTGCTGCACCGGCAGTGAGGCCAGCAGTTTGAGGACGCTGGCTTCAGCGGCTTTGTCGAGGCCGATGTCTTGCAGCCGCGTGGCATTGCTGCTGATGAAAAGCGTCAGGGCTTCGGCCTCATGCAGCCCGGTCAGGTTGGTGCGATAGGCTTCATCGAGCGCAATCCCGCCGCCGTGCCCACCTTCGGCATAAATGGGTACACCTGCCAGTGACAGTGCCTCGATGTCGCGCAAAATGGTACGCCGCGATACTTCGAGTTCGGCAGCGAGGTCCTTCGCAGTCATTTTGCCGCGTGTCTGTAATAGCAGCATCATAGCGAGCAGACGGTCAGCACGCACATTTTTACTCGTTTCTATGACTCTTGAGTGACAATAGGTGTCACCCGACTCATTCTATCATGAGAATGTAAACACGAGGAGAACAGACCATGACAACGGCTTACCTGAAAATCAATGATGCGGACATTTACTACGAAATAGCCGGTGAGGGCGACACACTGGTAATGGCCCACGCCGGATTTGTGGACAGCGGCATGTGGGATGCACAGTGGGACGTTTTTGCCGGGCATTTCCGCGTGGTGCGCTTTGACATGCAAGGCTACGGCAAATCCAGCCCGGCGACCGGACCCATCGCGCGGTATGAAGAACTGGCGCAGGTGCTTGACGCGCTAGACATCCAGCGGGCACATCTGCTCGGCTGTTCGCTGAGTGGGACCACCATACTCGACTTTGCCCTGCAATATCCACAGCGCGTCCAGTCTTTAATTGCGGTATCTGCCGCGCCGGGAGGGTTTGAATTGCAGGGGCCGCCGCCGCGCTACATGTTTGAAATGATGGAGGCGGCGCAGTCCGGCGACATCGAACGCGCATCCGAGTTACAGGTGCGTATCTGGTTTGATGGCGAGTCGCGTGAGCCACAAGATACCGATCAGAACATCCGCCAGCAGGTTGCCGCCATGAATCGTATCGCGGTGAATAACAACACGTTTTTCATCGCCGAAGCGCAGCCCGCCATTCTACTTGACCCGCCTGCCATCACCCGCCTCGCGGACATCCCCGTGCCAACGCTGGTTATTGTGGGAGCGTTAGATCACCCGGAAATTCTACGGGCGGCTGATGTGCTGGTGGACGGCATTGACGGCGCACAAAAGGTCATCATCCCGGATGCGGCACATGTTCCCAACATGGAACAGCCAACTATCTTCAACGAGGCGGTGTTGAGTTTCCTTAAGGGATAATCACAGTCGGGAGGCCGGGGCGGATGACGTTTCGGCCTCCGCACGTTGAACATTTGCCCGTCCGGTGCTATCGTAACGGGTAAGGATTGGATGAATTGTGAGGCACCATGCTAACCCGGCTGAAAGTCAATGGCTTCAAAAATCTGGTGAATGTCGATGTGCGCTTCGGGCCGTTTACGTGCATTGCAGGCGCGAATGATGTTGGCAAGTCAAATCTGTTTGATGCAATTCGGTTTTTGAGCGCACTGGCGGAAATGCCGATTCTTGAGGCGGCATTATCCGTTCGTGGTGAGGGTCGCAAAGCATCAGATATACGTGATTTATTCACACGGGTTGGCGACGATCATGTGCGCACGATGTCTTTTGAAGTAGAGATGATAACTGCCCAATTGGGCAAAGCTAGTCAGGGAAGAATTATTGAAACAAGCGCAACCCATTTGCGTTACTCGCTTGAGTTGGAGCTACGAGAAGATAAACGCATACTAAGTGGCAATTTGCTCAAGATTAAAAATGAATTTCTAGTGTCTATATCTCCCATCTTAGATTTTGCTCATAGCAGGATTTGGTATGATGATGTTTTGATTGGTACAGGTAAAAAAACCTTTATTGAAACTCAAACTAACCTGATTTCAGTTTATGGTGAGACGGGTCCTACATTAGAATATGACATGTCTGAAACGGTCAGTACAGGACTTTCTTCGTCTACCCTTTTCAGTCCAACGGCCTCACATGCCAGAATAGAAATGGACCGTTGGAAAACATTGCAGCTTGAGCCATCGGTTTTGCGCGAACCTAGTGAAATCCTTGCTCCCCCAAAACTAGACGAGAAAGGTTCAAATCTTCCTGCTGTTGTAAATCGTATCGCCCATACAACAGACGACTCTCAACGAATCTATACCCAGTTCAGCAATCGCCTGTCAGAACTCATTGACGATGTTCGTGAGGTTTACGTAGATGTTGATGAGGCGCGAGAACTGTTGACACTCATGCTAAAAGATCGCAGTGGTGCAAAATTTTCGGCACGATCACTATCCGATGGGACGCTGCGTTTTCTGGCGTTGGTTGCCCTTGAAATGGACACGACCAATACTGGCCTGTACTGCATCGAAGAGCCGGAAAACGGACTTCACCCGGCGCGAATCCCGGCTATGCTGGATGTTTTGCAAGGTATTGCTGTCGATACGGATGATGTAGTCGATGAGGTCAATCCACTGCGGCAGGTTATCATCAACACCCATTCGCCCGCCGTCGTCCAGCAAGTGCCGGATGACAGTTTGCTGCTGGCCTATAATGTCGAGCAGGAAATTGAGGGACATCGCGTATCTACGGTTCAGTTTCGCGGGCTGGAAAATACATGGCGCAAGGATGAACGCCCCATTTCACGCGGCGATTTACTCAGTTATCTGAATCCTGTTGCCTACGGTCAGGACGAAAATGATGTTCCCCATAATCGCGTGATTGATAGATCCGATTTACGCGATTTAGCCCATCCTCCGCTGGTGGAAGATGAATAATGAGCCTCAGCTATACATTGCTTGGCGACGGCTCCTCAGATAAAGTGCTGCTGTATGTTATTGATTGGTTGTTGAAGCAACAAAGTAGCCAAATTTTTGAGCGGAATTTTACGTACCGTCAAGAACTTGTGCAGGGCAAGGCGTCATTGACATTCGTTATAGAACGGGCATTGCACCTGTATCCCTATACAGACCTCCTGTTTGTCCATCGTGATGCTGAAAAAATCGCGCATGATATACGCAAGCACGAAATTCTGGATGCCCTTAAGAAAATTAAGATTCAACCATTGCCCGCAGTATGTGTAGTCCCTGTGCGGATGACCGAAGCATGGCTTCTTTTTGATGAAGACGCAATTCGCCACGCTGCCGAGAATCCAAACGGTAAAATGCCGCTTTCCTTGCCGTCTCCAAAGGAAATTGAGAGACTAACCAGTCCGAAAAAATCCCTGCACAATATACTTATTCAAGCCTGTGGAAAAACAGGGAGACGACTTGAAAAGTTTGATCCTGATAAACAGGTTCATTTAATTGCCCCGCGAATAGACGACTTCTCACCGCTGCGTGATCTGCCCGCATTTCAGAATCTGGAAAAGGATTTACAGGAAATACTTCAGGAACATGGCTGGCAGACCATCTTCGCCACTATAATCCCTTTGCAGGTTCTGCTATACTACTGCGCGGTGCATAACGTGATAGTAGCGATTAACCTATGACGGTGAAAGAACTTCAGTCTATTCTCAATCATCAATTTGACAACCAAACCCTTCTTGAACAGGCATTAACCCATCGTTCTTACCTGAATGAACACCCGGATTATCCGCTGGGGCACAATGAACGGCTCGAATTTCTAGGCGATGCCGTGCTTGATTTTGTGGTGAGCGATATGTTGTTCGAGCGCTTCCCGGAGATGTCCGAAGGCCGCATGACCCGGCTGCGGGCGGCACTGGTGCGCACCGAGACACTGGCAAAACTGGCACGTCAATTTGGGCTGGGCGATATGATACGCATGGCACGCGGCGAGGAAGACAGCGGCGGGCGTCAACGCAAAACGAACCTGTGTAATACCTTTGAAGCAGTCATTGGGGCGCTTTATCTGGATGACGGGATCGACGCTGTACACGAGTTTGTCGTGCCTCTGCTGGAACCACTGCTGGAACAGGTGCTGCAATCCGCCGCCGATAAAGACGACAAGAGCCGCTTTCAGGAATGGAGTCAGGCCGAAACGGGCATCACCCCCAGCTATCACACCATCCATTCCGAAGGCGAAGATCACGATAAGATGTTCACGGTCGAGGTGCGGATGGGCGATAAGGTCGTAGGTTGGGGAACGGGCAAGAGCAAACAAAGTGCTGAACAGGCCGCCGCAATGGCTGCCCTCGCGGAACTCGTAGACATTTAGCTAAATCTATTCCCCCCTGAAACGTTGAATATGTTATAATCTCCCCGGTTGTCTTAACAACAATCAGGCGCTTAAAAAATTGATTACCAGGAGGTTTTCCTAAATTATGAACGCGCTTCGTAAATTGAGCTTTGTAATGCTCATTGCAATTGTTGCAGTTGCTGCATTTGGCGTCCAGCCAAATCGTGGCGCTGACGCCCAGGAAGGTTCGCTCGTGATCTGGCATTCATGGCGTGATGCTGAGGCCGATTTGCTGGATACCTGGGTTGCCAACTTTACGGAAGCCAATGAAGGCATCGAAATTGAGACTGTCTTCGTGCCTTTCGATGACTTGCGTGCAACCTATGAGAACGCGGCTGCCACAGGCGAAGGCCCCGATTTGCTCATCGGTCAGGCGGACTGGGCTGGTCCTTTGTCAGAAGCGGGGTTGATTATGCCGGTTGATGATCTGGTTGCTGAGACTGATCTCGACACCCAGATTACCGAAGCTGCCTGGGGCACAATGAGCTACGCTGGCGAGCGTTATGGCATCCCGGTAACACTCGACGGTGTCGCATTGTACTATAACTCCGACATCATTGCTGCCGAGGACATTCCAACCGATCTTGAAGAACTGCTCGAAGTTGCCGCTGAATTGACCGAAGGTGACGACGTTGGCCTGATGTTCAACAACGGTTTCTATCACAGTGCTGGTATTTACTTCGCGCTCGGTGGTGAACTGTTTGATGAAGAGGGTGTCAATCTCTGGAACGAAAGTGACGCTGCCGAAGCCTATCTTGCGATTCACCAGATGATTTTTGAGGAATATCATGACTTCATTTCCACCGACAATTCGCTGTTCCAGGAAGGCCGCGCCGCCATGATTGTTGACGGTCAGTGGAATCTTGGCACATACACCGAAAGCCTCGGTGACAGCCTGGGTGTTACCCTGCTGCCCGCAATTGACGGTAAACCATGGAGTCCGTTTGTCGGCGGTAAGGGTTTCTATGTGAACTCCACCACTGAAAATATTGACAACGCGCTGGCGTTCCTGACCTACGTCACCAGTGCTGAGGGTTTGACGCTGGGTGCCGAGATTGCCAACCATGTTCCGACAGGTGAAGGCATCGAGGTTGAGAATCCAAACATTGGTGTGTTTGCCGAGCAGCTTTCCGGTGGTACACCGCTGCCGACAAGCCCGGCCATGGGTGCCTACTGGAATCCGGTTGGGGAAGCAATCACTGCCGTGACTGAAGGTGGCGAAGAACCCGCCGCTGCGGCTGAAGCTGCCACCGAGAACATTACTGCCTTGCTGGAAGGCGAGGGGTAGGCAGCAGCCTGCTATTTTCAATTTAGTTAGCTTTAACTGGTGGTGTCTTGATAGATGCCACCAGTTTTTGTTGCTCATTCCAAGGGGCAAGACGTGAATCCGTATCTCAAAAAGCTACGCCAGCATATCGGACACGACCTGATTATGATGCCGGGAACCCGCATTATCATGGAAAATCAACAGGGCGAAATCCTGCTGCAACTGCGGTCTGACTTCAAAATATGGGGCTTACCGGCAGGCTCACCCGATGTCGGTGAGACGTTATCCAACTGCATCCGGCGTGAGGTATTGGAGGAGACCGGGCTGACGCTGCTGGAGTTACAGGCGTTTGGCGTTGCGTCGCACCCGGATTATGAAACGATTGAATATCCCAACGGCGACCGCATCCAAAATTATTCCACGATGTTCTATTCGCGTCACTGGGAGGGCCAACTGCTCGAAAACAACGACGAGACGCTGGCATTGCGTTTCTTCTCCCCGGAGGCGCTGCCGGACATGATTCGCAATCACCGCCGCGCAATTGACCTGTACCTGCAATTCAAAGAGTCCGGTGAGTTCTGGGTCGATTAGTTTAACTACGTCGCAAGATAGCCACCATCAATGGGATAAAAGCCGCCCGTGGCAAAGGATGCCCTGTCCGAACTCAACCAGATCACCAGTTCGGCAACTTCTTCGGGCTGGCCTTTGCGCCCGATGGGATGCAGGCTTAACGATAAATCTTTAAAACGCTGCGGTTGATCTTCCATCATGGGCGTTTCGATGTAGCCCGGCCCCACACAGTTGATGCGGATGTTGCGCTTCGCATAGAGCAGCGCAGCGGATTGGGTAAGGCCGACCACGCCGTGTTTGGAGGCCACATAGGCCGGGGCCAATCCACTGCCGATTTGCCCCAGTATGGAAGCCGTGTTAACGATAACGCCGCCCGACTCTTGTTGCAGCATCACCTGAAGCTCGAAACGCATGCAATAAAATATCCCGGACAGGTTGATGTCGATGACCCGTGCCCATTCTTCCAGCGGATACTTGTCTAATCCGGTGAGTTGCCCACCAACCCCGGCGTTATTAAAGGCGATGTCCAGCGCAGCAAATTTACTCACGCTGTGCAATACCAGTGCTTCGCAGTCGTCAACCCTTGCTACATTACAGTGGAAATAATCGGCGCTGCCGCCGTTATCTGTTATGCGTTTCACCGTTTCCCGGCCACCGTCATCATTCACATCAGCAACGACGACCGACGCCCCATGCTGCGCGTATAACACCGCGGCGGCGCGTCCGATGCCTGATGCAGCCCCGGTGACCAGCGCCACTTTTCCTTCAAACATTACACCCTCCTGATCAAATGCCGTCTACCATAACACACCCAATTGACGGATGCTAACTTCTGCGCGAGACTCTAACATATGCGCTCTACACACTTCCTCTGACAAAATGATTGGGGTGGATTTGCCAGCAGCCAAAATCAATAACCGGACGTGCCGTTGCACGCCCCTACACACGGTCTTGGTGTTTGTAGGGATACGGCACTGCCGTGTCCGTCAAGCTGCGTTTTCCCCTTTATTCATGCGGAAAACCAATCTCTCCGTCGTTTGCGGGAGAGACACATAGGGGGTAGAATTTCGACTGAACAATGTGGAGGTAGTTAGCCACCGGGGAGGAAATACAATGGACCAGACAATTGAATGGTATATACAGCGTCTTGAAAGCGTTCGCGGCAGCGGCGAGGCTGAAATCGAAGCGTTACTTGATCTATCGCGTGCCCTGATGGAGGAGATCCGCTTTGATGAGGCTAAATCTTATCTGGAAAAAGCATTGGCCTTGAGCATTGCTCAACCATATCCATCCCACCAGCGTGATATTCACGGCTTGCTGGCCTTTGTGAATATCAATAACCAGAGCCTCGACCAGACCTATGAACATGTACAGCAGGCAATTGCCCTGAGCCTTGACCAGCCTGAACACCTTCTTGAGCATTTTGCCACACTGATGATTGTGCTCATCATGACCCCGCCCGATGCGCCCGCCCACGCCTACGCCGAAGCGCTGGTTGAAGAACTGCGCGAAAATGGGATGGATCAGGTTGTTATTCACCAAATGATTCAGATGCTGGCCGAGACCTACGCCATGAAGGGCGACGCTGACCACGCTATCGCTATCCTTGAAGCAGAGGTAGACCGCGCCGATGAATCGAAATGGTTTCCTCTGTTCCTGCTTGGTACGCTCGAAGTTGGTCTCGACCGCTTCAACGATGGCTACCGTCATCTGAAGGAAGCTCGCCAGATTGCCAGCGACGAGAACGATCCCGAAGCCGAAGTGGTGGCCCTGATAGGATTGGGAGCCGCGTGTGTCGATTCAGGCCGCTTCGAGAATGGCGTGCGCTATCTGAAATCGGCCCTTGATATTACCCGGCAGTTAAGCGACCCGGAACTTGAGCAGGTAGTAACCGGAGAACTCGGCAATGCCTACGCCTACAGCGAAAACTTCGAGAAGGCACTTGAGACATACCGCAGATTGATTGATCTCGCCCGGTCCAATCAGGATACAGAAGCTGAAATGATGGGTTGGGCCAACACCGGCAACGCCCATCGCGACATGGCTAACCCGGCACAAGCAATTAAAGCCTACCAACAGGCCCTGAACCTGAGCCGCAATCTCAGTAATCCGTTTGAAGAGGCGGAAATTCTGATGCAGATGGGCCAAGCCTACGCCGACAACAAAGAGCTTCAAAAAGGCATTAAACACATTGAACAGGCCATTCCGCTCTTCTCGCAAATGAACGAGGAAGTCGAGATTGGTGATGCCTATCTCACCATGGCCGAAATTTACGGCGAATTCAATCGTATAGCGGAAGCCCGTGATGCTGCCGAAAAATCGCGACAAATATTTGAGCAGTTACAAATGCATGATCTGGTAGCTTTCGTGGACGAAGTCATTGAGAGCCTTAAGTAATGGACCGCTATGCGGAAATGAAGGCGCTTGAAGAACAGGCGTTTTTGATGGTAGAACTTGGCGAATACAAAGAGGCCCTGACCTTTGCCGGGCAGATGCTGACAATCGCCAAAGAACTGGACGATCTGGAGTATATTTACTACGGGCTGGTTAATATGGGTGATATTACCGCCCACGCCCGCGATTATGATGCTGCCGCCGATTACTACCAGCAGGCCCTCATCATCGTGCAGCGGGTGGGAGAGCCGGACGAACAGTTCAAAATGCTGACCAATCTCATCCAATCTTTCATCGCCAGTGAGGACTTGAACCGTGCCTTCCAGCAAACCGAGCAGTTGATGCTCTTCATCCGCCAGTTCGACGACCCCGAACTTGAAGCACAGATGCTGAATGTGATGGGCAGCGCCTATATGGCAATGGGTGAACCGGAAAAGGCCATGTCCACTTATCAAAAACTGCTGAACATGACCGATGACCCCGCCTATCAATGGCAGTTGCTGAATGCAATGGGCATGTTTTATGGTAATCTGGGCCAACTCCGCAAATCACTGCGCTATCTGCGCGATGCACTGGACATCACCCGCGGACTTCAGCGACCGGAATTTACCGTCATGGTGCTGGTGGCGTTGGGCACAGTCACCATGAATTATGACCGCGAAAATCAATCGGTTAAATATTTCAAAGAAGCCCTCGACCTCACACGCCAGCTTAACCAATATGACACTGAAGCCAACATTTTGCTGGGAATCGGTGATGCTTATATGGAGCAGGAGCGCATTGACCCGGCGCTTGAATATTACAACAGTGCTCTCGCCGTCAGCCGTCATCATGGGGTGCAGGATGTCGAGGCTATGACATTGGGGAGATTGGGGAGTGCTTACCAGTATCTGGGGCGGATGAGCAAAGCGATTGATTACATGAACCAGTCGCTCAACATCGACGACAACCCGGAGGTGCGACTGCTGCTGGGCACGCTGCTGGCCCAGAATGGGCAGTTAGAAAAAGCTCTGCGCCAATTTGAGCAAGCGGTTGAAGCATCACTGCTGGACAACAACGAACCACAGGCCGCCATTGGGCTGGTCAGTATCGGGCAAGCCTACATGCAAATGGGCAACCCGCAGCGGGCACGGGCATCATTGGAGCAGGCGATGGCGCTGTTTGCCCGGAATAATGCCGACGAACTGGCGGCGCATGTAGGCACGCTGTTGTGCCAGCTTCCATAGGCGGCAGATGGCGTGTAGACAGGGCAAAAAAAAAGAACCCCGCCTTATCGCCGGGGTTGCTAGGGAGCAACTGGATAATCAGGGGGGCATTTGATCATCGCAGTTCCCGGTATATTACCTCATGGCCCCGCGATGAACTCGACGTTATGCCTACCCCTTTGCGCCGTGTGCTATACGCTCACACCACGCCGGTTGTGGAACATTAACCCGAATCCGCGTCGTGTGATAATGTATTCATGATTGGGGTCGGCGTCTTGAAGACGTTTGCGCAGTCGGCTAACCAGCGCATCAATCGTCTGGTCATTGACGACTTCGCCTTTGCCCCACACAAACTGGCGGATTTCATCGCGGGTGACGACAGTATCCTCATTCAAGATGAGCAGCGTCAACAGTGAAAACTGGCTCGGGCTGAGCGGCGGGTCCATCAGTTCATCCAGAATCCAGCACTGGGCGGAGGCTTCATCCACCCGCAGCCCCACCGGCAGCAGTTCACTCGGATCAAGCTGGTTGGTGGTGGCGGGATCATCGAACACCATTGAGGCCACATTTGAGATAAATATCTCATCGTTGGCCCGCAGGCGGTAGTCCTTATGCGGAACCAGACGTTCACCATTTAAATAGGTCCCATTGGTACTACCCAGATCACGGATCAGGACTTGCTGGTAATCAAAATCGAACTGTGCATGCAGGCGCGATACCTGATTGGAGTCAACAACGTAATCGCACTCGCGTGCGCGGCCTATTGTGAATGGAAAATGCGCCAGATCAATCTGGGCACTTTTGCCGTCCTTTTCAATGTAGAAGCAGGGGGCGGTTGGCATAATATTACCTCGCGCTAATGATTTTTATGCGTTCCAAAGATATTGTGTGTACAATATCGGTGTATGGCTGAAGTCTAATCGAAAATCCATTACAACAACACGACGGAAACCCGACGTTTTACCCATGCATTGTTAACAAGGAGCGTTGTATGAAGGTTATCGTAACCGGCGGAACAGGCATGATTGGCAGAGCTTTGAGCCGCCAGTTGCTGGCAAAACACAACGATGTGTATGCTTTGACCCGCGACCTCGATAAATACCGGGGCAAGGTGCTCAACGGCGTCCAGCTTGTCAAATGGGATACAAACACCGGCGACGGTTGGTATAACCTTATAGACAATAATACCGCAATTGTCAATCTGGCAGGAGCCAGCATCGCTGGTGAACATCTTGTCCCGCCCCAGCGCTGGACCGAAAAACGTAAAATGTTGATTCGGGACAGCCGGGTGGAAGCCGGGGCCGCTGTTGTGGATGCCATCAAACGCTCCGAAGCTACCCCTAAAGTTGTGATCCAGATCTCTGGAGTTGGTTACTACGGCGTTAAGAACGGTGACGAGAAGCTTTCCGAAGACCATCCGTCCGGTGATGACTTTTTATCGGGCATTTGTATCGCCTGGGAACGCTCTACCGAAGCCGTTGAGGAGCTGGGCGTGCGGCGCTGTGTCATGCGCACCGGCGTTGTGTTGAGTATGCGCGGCGGGGCTTTGCCACCGATGGTGTTTCCCTTCAAATTTTTCGCTGGTGGCCCGATTGGCGACGGCGAACAGTGGTATTCGTGGATTCATATTGAGGATGCTGCCCGCGCCATTGTGCATTTCATCGAAAATGAGGACACCAGCGGCGTCTATAATGTAACCTCTCCAACCCCGGTTCCCCAGCATGTTATGGCGAAAGCCATCGGCAAGGCAATGGGCCGCCCCTCCTTTATGCCAACCCCGGAACCTGCCTTTAAATTAATTTTTGGAGAAATGGCTACAACTATCCTCGATGGGCAGCGGGTTGTTCCCACCCGCCTGCAAGATAGCGGTTTTGAGTTTGAGTTTCCGACGGTCGAGCAAGCGGTTGATGACCTGATTAATAACCCGGATGGGATAAGAGCCTGATAAGCGCATCAATGGCGTACTGTAGCGAAATTGAGGTTCAATGCTACAATTGAATTGTACCTAAGGAACGGTTGTATGCAATTCGGACACCTACAAATCTTCAGGCCCGATGGAATGGTCGAAACAGTCATGCTTAACGGCGACACTGTAGGCATTGGTCGTTCACCGGGCAATTATCTCGTTCTGGACCGCGATGGCGTGTCGCGTTATCACGTCACGCTGTCCTCCAGAGATGAAGAGGTATATATTGAAGATCTGGAGTCCGTCAACGGCACGTATATTGATGGTCTGCCCCTGCCACCCCATGATCCCCGCTTGCTGCGCGGCGGCGAGGAAATCCAGATTGCGGACATACGGCTGGTATTCCAGCCCGTCATGGATCTGGATGTCACCATCAAGACGGTTACGCAGAGCGTTGAGGCGGAAGGCTTCGTCATCGAATTGGAAGGCCCGGATATTGCCGTCACGCCCGGCGCACATGCCGGTGCTCGTCTGCATATATCGAACATGACCAAACAACCGCGGACGTTCAGCATTTCGGTGGAGGGTATCCCGCCCGACTGGGTCCGGCTGGACCAGCGCCAGTTAGAAGTGCCGCCGGATGAGAAACAGGACCTGCGCATCAATTTCAAACCGCGCCGCCATCCCGACAGCAAACCCGGTGAATATGCTATGATTGTGCGGGTGCAGGCAAACGACGATCCATCCAGATCGTACACCATTGAAAATCAACTGCATGTTTTGAAATACAGCGGCTACGGCGTGGCACTCGCCCGGTCAAAGGTAAAGGGCGTCGAGCCGTTCCAGATGTTCGTTCACAATCAGGGTAACGCGCCGCTGAGCCTTGAATTTCGCGGCGAAAGCCCCGGTAATAAACTGCAATTTGAAATCGCACCGTCAGCAGTCGTGTTGAGTGCAGGTGAACGCAAAACCATCTCCGGGAGAATGGTTACCCGGCGGCGGGCACTGGTCGGAAAAGTGCGTGAACATCGTTTTGACATCATCAGCCGCTCACGCGATGCCGCCGGTTTTCAGGCTCCCATCAGCGGCACGTACGTCGAGGAGCCGTTGATTCCGCTGTGGGGCGTGATTGGCGGTGCCGTGCTGGCAGTGCTGGGCGTTTTGTTGATTGGCTTTGTGGCACTGTCATTTCTGGATGGGGACGACGATCCTTCCGACAATGCCCCGCCTGTGGACCGCCCCCAAATTGTCAACTATTCGATCAATACGACACAACCGACCGTTGCTGACAACGTTCTGGTGACATGGGATACATCAGACGCCGAACTGGTATCGCTGGTCGTAATGCGCGGCGAGGAAGTCATTTCCAGTTATGCCCTGCCCGGCAGTGAGGGCGTCAACTATGAACTGCTAATACCTGCTGCCGGACGGTATACGCTGGTGCTGGAAGCCAAAAGTGAAGACCTCGAAGCCACTCAAGAGCGAACCGTTTTCGTAGAACCGGCGCTAACGCTCAACATTGACATACCGGGCAGTGCCGAGGGAAGCACCCCGACATTGTTCCGCAATGTCGAACAGGAGGTGCAAGTTGGCTGGGAGGTGACATGGACCGACGATCCTAACGAAGACCCGCGCACCGCGCCAACGGTCCAACTGGATTGTCCGGCTTTTGATTATGACCATCAAGATGTGGCGCTGAGCAGTCCGCCCCAGACCATCACCATCATGCCGACTACTGGCAATGACATTCAGTGTACGCTGATAAGCAACGGTCCAGAAGACGTACAGAACTCGTTAGCTACACGTATTTTGATTGTTCCACCAACCTGTGATACGGTAGATACTTCAACCGATATCTATTCGGGACCCGGTATGGAAGGATATGCAGTGCTGTATACCGTTCCACAGCGCACCCTTCAGGTGAACAGCCGCACCGAGGACGGGACATGGGTGCAGGTTTTTATCCCGGACGATGCCAATTTACAGCAGACGTTCGGCTGGATACAGTGGGGCGATCTGGACACGTGTTCTTTTAAGGAACTGGCAGATTTATTGGTAGCTGAAACCATACCGCCACCGCAGCAACTACCGTCGATTACCCCGCGACCAACCGTGACACCGTCACCTGTCGTGGAAGAAGGTTCTGGTTGATCACGCTAGCCGCACTCTGTTGAAAATGGGCAAATTCAACAAGTCCAGTGAGCCTTCACCGGGAGAAGCGGGTAGTACATAAGAGGGGGCAAGTGTATTGAGGAATATCTGGAATCATGAAAAAATGGATTATCGTAGCGTTCTTTATACTTCTGCTTGCTGGTTTCAGTCCCCCACCTCAGGAAAACGACATATCCCTTAGCGTTGAGGCAGGTTTTGGCTCCAACGGCTACTACCGGGCCGGAGAATGGACGCCGCTGCGGGTGACGGTAAGCAGTGAATCCGAAAATGTGAATGGCTTCCTGCGTGTGCGGCTGCCCGGTGGGTTGGATGGAGTCGAATCTGGCTTCCAGACGCCGATAAATTTTGACCGCCGCTCCGGGGATGCCACGCTGTTTCTGTACACAGTGCTGCCGTCGTTTGCGCGTGAGGTTGAGGTGGAACTGGTCAGAGATGATGGGCGCATCGTCAGTCGTGGTATCGATGATGTAAGCCAGATTGCGGCGCGTGATGTGATGTATGGAGTCATCACCGAATCGCTGACCGGAACCATTGACACCACACGCATCCCCGTCGGGCGCGGCGACAATTTTCAAGTCAACTGGGCTTTGAGCGAAATCCCACCTGACCCCAATGTGCTGCGTTCACTGGACATCATGGTGTTTTTCGATGTCGATACGGGCAACCTGAGCGTCGAACAGCGCGAAGCACTCAATGCGTGGATAGCCGGTGGCGGGCATTTGATGGTGATGGGTGGCGCAAACTGGCAGCGGACCTCGGCTGGTCTGGCGGACCTGCTGCCGGTCCAGATCGAAGGAACTGTGCCGGACGTCTCGATTGAGGCCCTCGGGCCATTTCTGGCAAGCACGACCGGTGGACTTGAAGAACCAACTGTGATCTCAGACATTGCCCCGTTTGAAGGGTCCGAAGTTCTACTGCGCAGCGCAGACAACTATCCGCTGATCGTCCGGGCCGAAGCCGGAGCGGGCAAGGTGGATTATCTAGCCTTCGACCCGCAAACCGCACCGCTGGATGAATATGATGACCTGCCGCGCCTGTGGTTTGAGTTGACCACCAATCAATCACCCGAACCAAGTTGGACCGACGGCTTTGTGGACTGGTCAAGTGCACAGCGGGCAGTGCGTGTCGCTTCCAATTTTGACTTCCCCTCAGTTCTGCAACTGCTGACTTTTTTGGGCATTTATGTGCTGTTGATTGGCCCCATCAATTATGTGCTGCTGCGCTTTCTACGCCGTCATGAACTGGCGTGGTTCACCATCCCGATTTTCATTGTGGGCTTCACCGTCGTTGCTTATTTTTACGGCTTCAGCCTGCGCGGCAACGAACCGAGCGTCAATCACATCAGCGGGATTCAGGTATGGGACGACAGCGAATTAGCCCGCGTGGATACAGTGTTCGGGATTTTCTCGCCACGCCGTACCACCTTCGATGTCGAGTTAGAGGGCATGATGTCGATGCGCCCCCTGCCCCAGACCGACGGCGACCTGCTGGTGGATCAGACGTTCAGCACTCAGGCGATAGACATCACCCAGGGCGATACTTATCGCGCCAACGACATCCCGGTTGATGCCGGAATCGTGACATCGTTTACGGCGGAAGGCTATACTCCCGCTCCCGATTATGCAGGTGAGGTCGGCTGGAATCTTTCATCCACCGGTCAGACCGCGCGGCTTGATGGCTTTATTCAAACCGGCATAACGCTGGACGATGCGGTGCTGCTGGTGAAAGACGGCTCGATTTATATGGGTGAAATCAATGCCAACGACCGGCGCGAATTTGACCTCACAGTGGCCCTGCAAGAACCGTCATGGCTCACCTTCGGCAACCGCACTGATACCAACCAGCGCTTTCAGTTTAACGGTCGGCAGGGTCGCTCAATGAGCTATATCGTCAATAACTACTACGGCGTCAACTGCCCGCAGCCGGGCGAATTTGGGACGCTTATCCAGATTATGCAGGACGACCTGTTGAACTGCGAACCCTACGAAGGCTTTTCTGACCCGGAGTTGCAGAGCCGCCTGTTGATTTTGCAGTCGGTGCTGAATGATATTGACTTCAGCGGCGGGCGCGGGCTGGATGCCTATGTGGTGGGTTGGGCGGATAGTGCGCCGTTCAGTGTCGATCTGACCGATCAGGAAGAAATAATCACCCATCAAGTGCTGTATATCTTCCGCTTATCCGGTCATGTAAACACCACCGGACAGGTTGCCATTGCCCCCGGCCTGATGACATGGACGGTAGCCGGGCGCACCAATCCCGATACGCGGCGCGATATTTCGCCATATAATATTACTATCACCAGCAATGAACAGGCCGTCATGCGCTTTGTGCCGTTTGAGGACCTGCAACATGCAGCAATTAACGGCTTCGAGGCCACCATGAACATTGTCGGCTCACAGTCCATCGTCAAGTTTGCGCTGTGGAATTGGGAAACCGGCGAATGGGACGACGTTGAACCCACCATAGATGACGTAGACTTTTTGATGAAAATTCAAATGACAGGCGAAGAGGCGCGGCAGTATATTGGCCCCAACAATGCCCTCGAAGTCCGCATTAACATCGAGGACGACCTTGATTATGCCAATGTCACCCAACTCGAAGTGACAATGTTTGGAGAACTTTAGGAGAGTAACATGACCGAAGCAGTAACCACACCCACCGAGGTACTTCAGGATCAAATTCAGGAAGGCGATTTCGTCATCCGCACCAGAGACCTCAGAAAAAATTACGGTCGCTTACAGGCCGTTAAAGGTATTAATATTCAAGTTCCGCGCGGCTGCATTTATGGCTTTGTCGGGCCGAATGGCGCGGGCAAAACCAGCACCATGCGCATCCTGACCACTCTGATGCGCCCTTCCGGCGGTGAAGCTTTTGTCAACGGGTTTTCCGTCACGAAAGAACCACGTGAGGTGCGCCGCAGCATCGGCTACATGCCAGACTTTTTCGGCGTCTACGAGGATATGAAAGTCTGGGAATATCTGGACTTTTTCGCGGCCTGCTACGAAATCCCGGAAAATAAACGCCCCGGCCTGATTGATGACCTGCTGGAACTGGTGGACCTCACCCATCGCCGCGATGATATGGTCGATAAACTCAGTCGTGGTATGAAACAGCGCCTGTGTCTGGCCCGTACGCTGGCCCACGACCCGGAAGTGCTCATCCTCGACGAACCCGCCTCCGGCCTCGATGCGCGTGCCCGTGTTGAAATCCGCGAACTGCTTATCGAACTCGCCAAAATGGGCAAGACCATCTTCTTCTCGACTCACATCCTGTCCGATGTAGATGAAGTGTGTACCCACGTAGGAATTATTGAAGCAGGCGAAATGATTATTCAAGGACCCATTCGCGAAATCCGTGCCCAGATTATCCCGCACCGCATGATCACCATTACGCTGATCAATCAGGTGGAGGAAGCCAAAGCAGCCGTTGCTGCACTGCCGGGTGTCATGATGGTCAAGGATATTGAGTCAGTCAACAACCGCCCGCGCATTCAGGTCGATTACGAGGGCGAAGATGAGGGCATCAGTTCGATTTTGCAGGCCCTGACCAAAAAGGATATTTCTGTCGTCAATTTTGCCGAGGAAGAATCCAGCCTTGAAAAAGTCTTTATGAAGGCCACACGCGGAATTATCACGTAAGGTCGCCCCGAAAAATCGGGATGTGCTTTATCATGAACCCCCTCTGCCCCGCAAACGGTTGAGAGGGGGAGATAACAGAATCGTCAGTAGCGCAGAACATCTCATGAATCAAGCAGCGGACGCCATGTATGGCGTCCCTACGGGACTCGTCGGTGATCGTAGGGACGGGGTTCTCGTAAATAGAGGCGAGTTAGAAAGTAGACGGACACGGCACTGCTGTGTCCCTACGGAACCGTTGACTTAAAGGTGACTCGCCGTTATACAGATGGGTGCGTTCCCTCCCCCAATTCTCCCCATTTATGGCGAGATGTCCGAAGGACAGAGGGGATAGGCGAGATAAAAGCCGGAATGTCGAAAAAGGTCACAACATGTTAAACGCTATTTCTCATCTCAATCCGCTGCGTGTCGTCATTCGCAATCCCGTCGTTCTCAAAGAACTGCGCGGGCGGATGCGCGGGGCGCGTGCCTTTGTCGTCCTGACCATTTATCTGGGGCTGGTGATCTTTTTCATGGCCCTCACCTATGCCACCCAGATTGCCGACCAATCCGTTACCTCCGGCGAATTGGACGGTGGTGAAATCGGGCGTTTGCTGTTTACCGTCGTCATCTATGTAGAACTGTTTCTGGTCATGTTCATCACGCCCACCGTCACCACTAACGCCATCAGCGGCGAACACGAACGCCAGACCTATGATCTGCTGCGCACTACCCTGCTCCCGGAGCGCTCACTCGTCGGCGGCAAATTATTCTCGGCACTGGCCTATATTATGCTGCTGCTGCTGGCAACCATTCCCCTGCAAAGTATCGCTCTGGTCTTTGGCGGTGTGGCCCTCAATGAGATCATCGTTCTGCAACTGGTCCTGTTGATGACCGCCGTATTCTTTGGGGCGGTCGGCATTTATTTTTCGGCAGTCACACGGCGCACACTACGGGCTAACATGCTGACCTATGTCGTCATGATCGCCATCATCATCTTCCCGGTGATATTGCTGCTCATCGCCGAACCGCTGTTCAACAGCGGCCTCTCTTCTGGCACGGAACTGCCGTTCCTAATTGTGGGTGGCATTGTCGTTGCGATTAATCCCGCCGCCACCATGATTGCCACACAGCAACTGCTTCAGGAGCAGCAATCGCTGTGGCTGTTCGAGTCAACGCTGGACAATGGCACGACGGTAACGCTGCCGATGCCGTGGATCGTGTTTACCCTGTTTTATCTGGTGATGACCGTTATAATCTTTGTGATAACCACGCTTAGATTAAAACGTATTGACCAGGTTTAATGTTACCGATCCAGCTTGAAATCAAGAACTTCCTACCCTATCGCAATCCAGACCCCCTCCTTTTTGAGGGGATTCATCTGGCCTGCCTGAGTGGTCCCAATGGAGCCGGGAAATCGTCGATTCTTGATGCCATGACATGGGCTATCTGGGGCAAGGCGCGTGCCCGCAGCGACGACGACCTGATCCACATCGGGCAAGATGAGATGATGGTTCGCCTCGATTTTTTGCAGGACGGCACTCGCTACCGCGTCCAGCGCTATCGCAAACGCGGGCGGGTTCGCAGCGATGGGCGGCGCAGCGTGGGCAACTCCGAACTGCATCTGCTGGCGTATGATCCCGGTCGCAATATTTACAATACCATCACCGAAGGCACCATCCGCGAGACACAGGACCGCATCATCGAACTGCTCTCGCTGGATTATGATACGTTCGTCAATTCGGCCTTTTTGCAGCAGGGACAGGCCGACGCCTTCACCATCAAGACCCCCGGTCAGCGCAAACAGATTCTGGCTGACATCCTCGGCTTAGACCGCTGGGCCGAATACGAAGAAACGGTCAAGGAAGAACTGCGTAAAATTGAAAACGAATTGCAGGGAATTCGCCTGACCATTGAGCAAAACGAGCAGGAAATCGCGCAGGAGCCGACCCTCCAGCAGAATCTCACAGTCGCCCGCGAGGATTTGTATCAGGCTCAGGAAGCCCTCGACGTCGCGCAGGAAAATTATGACGAGCTGGCCGGTGTCGATAAAGAACTCAAAGCCCTCGAAAACGACCACAAACGCATCACCGCCACCATCGCCCAGCACAAGAAAAACATTGCCGATGCGGCCATTGCCATTGAACGCCATCAAAAAGAAGTTGAACAGTACCAGCTTGTCGTCGAAAACAAGGAAACCATCGAGGAAGGCTACCAGCAGCTAAAAGAGGCGCAGGAAGCCAATCAGGCCATTGCCGACGCATTGCAAGAACTGCGCAAGGTCGAGAAGCGCATTCAAGATATTCAGGGCGAGATTACCAGAGAGCAGCAGAAACTAGAACTCGAAGTCTCCAAAGTCTCGACGCTGATTGAGGAGTCATCCGCCAAAGCCCAAAACGCGGATGAACTTGCCGCTCGCTATGACGAGCTTGAGCTTAAAATCAAAGACCTTGAAGACCTTGAAGCGGAACGTGATGAACAGCAAGCCAACATCGGTGAAATGCGCGAAAAAGTCGCCGGGCTGGATGCCGAAAACCGCGCTTTGAAAGATGAGATGAACAAAATCAGGGAACGTCTCGATAGAGTCGAGGCGGTCGAGACTGCCGAATGCCCCCTATGCGGTCAACCCCTGACCGCCGAGCACCGCGCCGACCTCATCAAAGACCTTGAAGAACAGGGTTACTCGCGTGGGGATCGCTATCGCAGCAACGGGTCAACCATTGAACAGGTTCGTGACGACATCAAAGAGGCGGAAGAAGCCGTCAAAGCGTATAACGAACAATTAGCGGGCCTGTCACGGCTGCGCGGCGAGATGGGCAGCCTCCAACAGCAGCTTGCCGATGCCGAAGAAGCGGTCAAACGGCTGGATGATTATCAGACGCATCTCAATGACCTGACCAAAACCCTCACCGAAAGAACATTTGCCGAGGAACTCACCCGCCAGTTGAAGGCGGCGCAGGAAGATCACGCCCGGATTGCCTACAACGAAGATGAACACGAGGCCGTGCGCGAAGCTCTTGCAACCTATGGCGATTTTCAGAATCGCGCCAATGAGCTTCAGGTTGCCCTGAACGCCCTGCCCACCGCCCAACAAAATCTTCAGGATGCGCGGGAACGCTGCGAACGCTGGCAGGAACTCCTGACCCAGAACGAAGCCGAGCAGGAAGCACTGGTCCAGAAGATGGAAGAACTCAAGCTGGCGGTGGTCGAATTGGAACGGCGCGAGAAAGAACTACGCGACAAACGCACCCACCAGCGCAGCATGGCGGAAAAAGTCATCAAAATCGAGCAGTCACTGTCCGCTATTGAGTCGATGCGCTTCCGCAATGAAGAACTCGGCAGGCGTGAACAGGCCCTGCTCGACGAAAAAGGCATCAACGAACAACTCAAGCACGCTTTTGGCAGGAACGGCGTCCCGGCCATGATTATCGACGCGGCCATCCCCGAATTGGAGGAGACGGCCAATAATCTGCTGCGGCGCATGACCAGCGGGCGCATGAATGTCCGCTTCGATACCCAGCGCGAAAAGAAAACGGGCGGCGTGGCGGAGACGTTTGACATCTGGATCAGCGATGAACTCGGCACACGGGACTACAGCCTGTACAGCGGCGGCGAAGCGTTCCGCGTCAATTTCGCCATCCGTGTCGCCATCAGCCAGTTACTGGCCCGGCGAGCCGGTGCTCAACTGCGCACGTTGTTCATTGACGAAGGATTCGGGACGCAGGACGAAGAAGGACGCCAGCGGCTGTCGGAAGCCATTATTGCCGTACAGGATGAATTCGATCTTGTTCTGGTCATCACCCATCTTGACGAACTGCGCGATAGTTTCCCAGTGCGCATCGAGGTTGAGAAGCACGACACGGGCAGCTATATCATGCTGCGGTAGTGGGTTTCATTGGTAAATCATAGATGTGTCGCAAAGTTAAATTTTTAATGGCAGGTTATGTTCGCATTGTCATGGAGGATTGACGATGCGATTTATTTTTAGAATAACACTGCTGATTTTCTTTATCAGTCTTAATTTGCTCAGTCTTCAGCTACTTAACCTTAGAGTGTTGCCGTCAGAAGCCTACTGGATTTCTTTCAAAGTTTGGGACACTAATCCTGGTGCTGTTTTTGTCATGCACCCGGACGGCTCCAACCAGCGATTTGTTGCTCATCTGGATCATGTCGGAAATTCAAATATTCTTGAATGGTCCGCCGATGGGCAATCGTTGTACTTTTTTCGTTGGTCGGTGCAGGGTGTTTTCAGTGTAAACCCTGCTGGAAGACAACTTAAGAAAATAGTTGAGGGAAACGTCTGCCGTGATCATGTGACTTTTTCACCAAATAATGAATGGCTTATCGTTGCTCTAGAGAAAGATGAGCGTCAAAGCCTGTTTAGGCTCCGACCAGATGGGTCTCATGCAGAGGAAATATATCAAATGGGGTCCTCATGTGCCTATCCTGTATGGTCGCCAGATGGACAGTGGCTTGCCATGATGACACATAACGGAGGAGTTAATGGAAGAACCGTTATCGTGCGCATGACTCCTGATGGTAACAATCTTGAGGTTCTAGCTCCGCCCCCTGACCATTATTTAATACCAGCATGGTCTCCTGATGGTAACTGGATAGGATACATTGCATATACTTTTGAAGGTGATGAACAAACCATGGGAGCATACATAATGCGAGCAGATGGATCTGATAAGCTGATGCTCTCGGCTGGCATGAAACATGCATCTTTTGCGGATTGGTCACCAGATAGCGAGTGGATACTTTTTGCAGGACATGACCCCATTCAAGGTTATGCATCAGCGATATTTAAGATTAAACGAGATGGCACACAATTACAGCAGACGCTCTATGTGAAATTAAAAAGCCACCTGAGCATCCCATTGAAAAGACTGAACGTCGATGCTAAAGCGTGTGCGCAAGATGCGCTTGAGTAAATGAGCGG
>JAKEEQ010000518.1 GCA_022616515.1 Chloroflexota bacterium
CCTATGATACCCCCGCCGGAGCGAGGGTATTATGCCGGGGAGGCGGCATACTTACAATGATAACTCATAACTGCCACAGGGTGCAGCATCTTCGGCTGGACCCGGTTCAAGGTCCAATTTCAGGTTGGCAGTGTGACACCTGTTTCGCGGATGTCATAACCGGGTTGGGCAGCCAGCGCTTCCCGGAAACCCTCATCATGCAGCGTTTCAATCAGCGGCGCGACATGGTCAATTGAGGCTTCCGGGATGATGAGGTCGTAGCGTTCCCAGCCAACCGGGATAAAATCGAGATTGAGGGCCAGTGCTGCCCGCCGTACCCCCAACCCGCAGTCGGCAATGCCGGAAGCAATCGCTGTCGCTACTGCCAGATGGGTGACTTCCTCGTGCTCATAACCCGCGATGTCATCCGCCGTGATGCCGAGTTTAGCCAGTTCATAATCGAGCAGCATGCGCGTCCCGGAACCACGCTGGCGATTGACAAACCGCACCCGCACCAAATCCGACAATGCCTCGATGTTCTGTGGATTACCCTTTGCTACCAACATACCCTGCTCACGATGAGCAAACGTGATGACCCGCACGGGAATCCCGCCCAGATATTTATCCAGATAGGGCAGGTTATAGTCGCCCGTCGCCGGGTCAAGCAGGTGCGACCCGGCCAGATGGGCCTCGCCGCGTTTGAGCGCAATCAAGCCACCCATTGACCCCACATTGGCCGAGGTGAAGCGAATGTCCGGGTAACGCGCCGCGATATACTGGCTGAGCAGGTCCAGCATCGGGTCGTGGCTGCCCATCGCGAAAATGGTTTTCTGGATGAGATGCAGCGGACGATAGAGCATCACCGTCACAGGCTGCCCCATATCAACCCCCTCACTGAAACGCGGAATATGGGCCAGTCCATCGGCGCGAACCAGCGAGGTAATCACACCCGCGCCGCGCGTTAACGGTGTTGCCAGCAGTTTATCACCCACCTGCGCCAGCGCCACCCGCACAAAATCATCATCGCCCGTATGCGAGACCAGTTTGCGGGTCATGACGGCCTCTACACGCGGGTTGGTTGAATGTGGCGGGCTGATGCCGAGCCATTTCGCCAGCAGCGGCTGGATGAAAATTTCCCCAGTCAAAGCCGCGCTGACCGGATAACCCGGTACGCCCATTACCGGAATGCCTTTGATGCTGCCGATAATCACCGGATGTCCGGGCCGCACCGCCACACCATGCACCTCCAGTGTTCCCATTTCCTGCAACACATGCGCGGTGAAATCGCGGCTGCCTGCCGACGAGCCGGACAGCACCAGAATCAAATCAGGGTTTGCGGCAACAGCTTCTTGTAATGCTTCTCTGAGATGCTCAACCGAGTCAGGTATCATCTCACCATAACTGACTCTGCCGCCGATTTCCTCAATCTGGGCACTCAAAACGAGGCTGTTGTATTCGATGATTTCGCCTGCTTCAGGTGATTGCGTAATCGGGACGAGTTCGCTGCCGGTGGGGATGATATGGACGTGTGGTTTCTGGTAAACCGTGACCGTGTGATGCCCGCAGCCCGCAATCGCCCCCAGATCAACCGGGCGTAGCTGGTGATTGGCGGGCAGCACCAATTCAGTGGCGACCATATCCTCCCCCATCAGGCGCACATGCTGGCGCGGCGCGACGGGTGCGCGAATCAGGATTTTTTTGTCACCTTCTTCGACATGCTCAATCATAATTACCGCATCCGTGTCGGCGGGCATCGGGTCGCCCGTGTTGACGGGATAGGCTTGTCGATTTACTGTCAGGCTGACCGGGCGCGTTTCGGTGGCGTTGAGTGTATCACTGGCCCGCACTGCATAGCCATCCATCGCGGCGGCGTGATAATGCGGCGATGAGAGTTTGGCCCAGATGGGTTCAGCAGTAACCCGACCGAGCGCGTCTTTTAAGGGCAAATCTTCAGTCGGCAGTGGCCCGCGCTGACCGATGTAAAACAGGATGACAAGCGCATCATCAAGCGGGATGTCTTCGAGATAGATGTTTCGTTCAGGCATATATGTTTTCCTGGCTGGTGACAAATCCAGCTACAAAATACAGGCGAATCCTTGACACATCATCGCCCACCGGTGCAGTTTTCTGAATGAATTGGATAACGGTGTATGGCGTGCTGTCTCCACATTGCACTGACCGTATGTTGACGGTAGCGGATACAGCACTGCTGTGTCCCTACGGGAGTCGTGGATTTTCGTAGGGATGCCCAACGGGGCGTCCGCCAGCTAACCAACTCATTGACCGTTTATTTTTTCAAGTTGCATTAGGGATGCAATCACACCCCTAAAAATTAATGGGTGTTCCTTCGACATCACGGGCGGCTTCACCGATGGCCTCCGAGATGGTCGGGTGCGGATGGACTGCGCTGAACAACTCCGTTGGCGTGGATTCGAGTTCATGAGCCAGCGAAAACTCGCTAATCATTTCTGTCACGCCGTGCCCGATCATGTGCGCCCCCAGAATTTCGCCATACTGCTTGCCCGCCAGAATCTTAATCCAGCCGTCCGGCTCATTCGCACCGAGGGCCTTGCCGTTGGCACTCAACGGGAACCGCCCGACATTATATTCGATGCCCTGCTCCTTGAGTTCATCTTCGGTCCAGCCCAGCGCGGCAATGTTCGGATTGCAGAAGTAAGGACGCGGCATCATCCGGTAATCGAGCGGGAAATGTTCCAGCCCGCCGATCAGTTCAACGGCAGCCACGCCCATGTGACTGGCACCATGGGCCAGATTGAGCTTGCCCGTCACATCGCCAATGGCATAAATGTTGGCGACATTGGTGCGCATGTGGTCGTCGATGATAATGTTGCCGCGTTTGTCGGTCTTCACGCCGACATTTTCCAGCCCGATGTTGCTCGAATTGGGTTTAACGCCCAGTGCCACCAGCACCCGATCCGTTTCGATGACCTGCTGCTCACCGTCGCTGCTAACCGTTTCCACCGTGACCTTGACGGCATCACCATCCACAAGCGCCTTCTTGACGGCATGACCCGCCAGCACATTGATACCGCGTTTCTGGTAGATTTTGGTGAGTTCGGCGCTGAGTTCGCTGTCCTCAAACGGGATGAGGCGCGGCAGGTATTCGACGATAGTCACTTCAGCACCATAAGCCGCATAAACCGAGGCAAACTCCACGCCAATCACGCTGCCACCGACAATCACCACACGATTCGGGATGGTCTCCTGCACAATGGCCTGACGGTAGGCCACAATTTTGTCATCATCAATCTCCCCTTCCGCCCCGACATCGGGCAGGCGATTCCAGGTTGCCCCGGTGGCGATGACGATGTTTTTGGTGGAGTAGTCCGTGCCTTCTACCGTTACTGTGTGAATGTCTTTGATAGTGCCGTAGCCTTTGATGTGCTCCACGCCATATTTTTTGAACAGGAAACCGACCCCGCCCGTTAGTTTCTTGACCACACGGCGGCTGCGTTTGACGGCGACTTCATAATCCGCCTCGAAGTTGTCGAATTTCAGGCCGAAGTCTCTGGCATGATTACGGATGTTGTTGACCAGTTCGGCATTTGCCAGCAGCGTTTTGCTGGGGATGCAGCCCCAATTCAGACACACGCCGCCCAGATCATCCACTTCCACGCAGGCCGTTTTGAGGCCAAGCTGGGCAGCACGAATCGCCGCTACATAACCGCCCGGTCCGGAGCCGATCACGATCACATCATACTGTTCTGCCATCAGTTGTTAGCTCCAATCCCGTGCATCGCGGACGCGGCCCGCCTGCTCAACCGCATCCACGATATTCACCTCGTCAACGGTCAAATGCGCGGTCTGTCTGGCGAACTGCCGCACCTCTTCGGGATTAACCGGGCCATCGGTAGTGACATTGATGGTCAAATAATCGCGATTATTCTGGCGGCTGACCACCGCCTCCCACGCTTTGACATGTTTAATCTGGGGCAGTACAAAATTTAGCTGGTTGGGATGCAGGAACATGCCACGCACCTTGACCGCTTCCCCGGAACGACCCACCAACCCGAACATACGGTCCGAGTTAGGCGTCATAACCGCCATATCCCCGGTTCCGAAGCGTGTCAGGGGATAGACTTTGCTGAAGGTGGTGACGACCACCTCGCCCGGCGTACCATGCGGCACATTTTCACCTGTCGTCGGGTCCACAAGCTGTACAATCAAATCCTCACGGAAGGCGAAATCGGTTTCGCCGGGCAGTTGGTAACTGATGACGCCGATGTCCGCCGTCGCATAAGCCTGACAGGTTGCTATGCCATACTCACCTTCAAAACGCTGGCGCAGTGAAGTGGGGTATGGCTCGGCGGAGAAAAAAGCCTTCTTCAACGGCAAAGCGTCTTTCGGAATGTGCATTTGCTCGGCTTTATCCAGAATAATCGACAGGAAGGAGGGTGTCCCACAGTAGCCGGTAGCGTTTAGCGCCATGATGACCTGCACCTGTACATCGGTGTTGCCGGGACCCATTGGCACGACGGTAGCTCCAGCCCGCATTAACGCTTCGTGAAATAACATGCCCGCCGGGACCATGTGATACAGGAAAGCGTTAATCACAATATCACCTTTGCCAAAGCCTGCTTTCTGGAACAGCCGGATCGAACTTACCATCCGCCCATCGTCGTGCGCATCAAACAGCGGCCCCGGCGACAGGTAAATGGTGCCAATATCTTCCACCGGAACGGCATTCCAGCCGCCAAAGGGTGGGTCGGCTTGCTGCATTTCAATCAGGTCGTCTTTGGAAGTTACGGGTAGCTGTGCGAGATCGTTCACTTCATGAATATCGTCAGGGGTGAGGCCCGCCCGTTCAAAAAGCGCCCTGACCGCAGGCGAATTTTCGTAGGCAAAGACCATTTGTTCGTGTAAATTCAACGTCCAAGTCTCCTTCTTGTGTGGGGATGACTGCCTCTTAATATATTGCGTCGGCGGGGTTTTTGCCACAGTGAAAGATTGTGTCCAATATCTGTAACAAACACAAATTTCACGCTAAACTTACGGGCATCGTTGTCTATGGAGGGAGCCACCGATGCTCAAATGGATTTATTTTGGTGCCGGATTTATGCTGGCACAGGGATCATTCTTTCAACTATCCGGGTGGGACGATGCCCTGAATTTGCTGCCCGCCCGGTTATTATTGGCTGCCGGGGGAGCTTTTTTCCTGACGCTGTGGGCGGTCACAGGGATGAAAGAGCTTGCCAATCGTTACACTGAAGTGCGGCACAGAGCCAGTCATCTGGTGCCCATGCGCGACCTGCCAACGCGCGAAACCCGGCAGGTGATGGGGGCGGCGGGTGGTGCGGCGTTGTAAAACCAAACGTAAGCAGGACCCTTCCACCTGACAAATCTTAATGCTGCGAGGCTTAGCTTGATGCCTGAGAGGTATACCCGATCCCGCTTTGTGACATAACCCACATTATCCGTCCCCAGAAACGTAGCAAATATAGCGTCGGAACTCTCAACGGGCGTCCTTCCTCGATAGAGTTCAAAATCGCCGGTTTGCTGTTGGTAGAATACCTCACCTTTTCTTGATTGCAATCCCATAGATGTTATATATCTTGACAGTTATATAACCAATGTGGTATATTATAGGTAGTTATGTAACTGACTGGATATATCCTTATGCAAACTGTATTTGAAGTCATCGCTGACCCTACCCGCCGCACGATTCTGGACCTGCTGCGCGAACGACCGCATATGGTGGGCGAACTGGCTGATGTGCTGAACATCACCCAGCCGGGAGTCTCAAAGCATCTGCGAATTTTGCGCGAAGTGGGGTTGGTGAATGTACACATCGAAGCACAATGGCGTAAGTACGAGTTAAATCCCGCGCCGCTTGCCGAGGTTGATGCGTGGTTGGCTCCCTACCGTGAGTTCATGGAAGCACGATTTGAGCGACTGGATGCCCTTTTAGACGAACTACAGACAGATGAGGACAAGTAACGATGGCAAAACTAAAACTGGTCGCGGAACCGGATAAGCATGAGATTCGGATGTGGCGCGACTTTGAAGCGCCGCGTGAACTGGTATTCAAAGCGTTTACTGATCCTACGCTTGTGCCGAAATGGTGGGGACCATACGAGGTTACGACGACGGTAGACCAGATGGACGTACGCAAAGGGGGCATCTGGCGCTATGTCCAACGTGACGATAGCGGTAATGAATATGGGTTCTCCGGCGTATATCACGAAGTTGTATCGCCCGAAAGACTGGTTTTCACCTTTGAATTTGAAGGACTGCCGGGCCATGTCCTGCTAGAAACGGTCACTTTCGAGGAACATGATGGCAAAACGAGGATGATCGACTCCTCCATTTTTCAGACCGTCGAAGATCGAGATGGTATGATCCAGTCTGGCATGGAGCGCGGTGCGGCAGCAAGCTGGGACCGTTTCGAGGAACTGCTCAAAACGCTGTAAAGCGGACGGCCCCGTAAAAGTTGATGAGTCCAGTGTGTTGGCTGGCGGACGCCCAACGGGGCGTCCCTACGAACCCTCTAACCAAGCCGATCAACCGTAGGGACGGGATACATCCCGTCCGCCCGTAAACCACGTTGCCATTCAAAGCATTACCAACAAAGGGAGAATGAAAATGGGGAAAGTTATTATTGACATCACCATGTCGCTGGATGGTTTTGTAACCGGACCAAACGACGGCCCCGGTAACGGGCTGGGAGACGGAGGCATGGTGCTGCATCAGTGGGCGCGGGAACGCCGAACAGACGCGGATATGGAGTTCCTGACGGACTCTGAGAACACGTTGGGAGCGACTGTGCTTGGCAGACGAACGTTTGACGTTGCCGAGAAGGCATGGGGTGATAACCCTCCTTTCGAAGAATCAACGGTGTTCGTGTTGACCCATCGTCCCCATGAAACGCTGCAAAGGGGACCCACGACATTCATCTTCGTCACAGATGGGATGGAAAGCGCATTAGAGCAGGCACAGGCCGCCGCTGCCGGTAAGAGTGTCGTTTTGATGGGCGCGAATATCAGCCAGCAGTACCTGAAGACTGGATTGGTGGACGAGATGATGATTCACGTCGCCAACATCGTGCTTGGTGCAGGTCGGCCCTTGTTTGTCAATATCGGCGACCAGCAAATAAAGTTGGAAAGAATACAGGTGATCCCAACACCCGCCGCGACTCATCTGCGTTATCGCATTGTCAGGTAAAGGAGAAGCCACATGAAAACAGTCATTTCAAGGGATAGTACAACCATCGCGTTCGATCAATCCGGTCTGGGACCAGCGCTCATTCTGGTGGGCGGCATGTTCGAACAACGGGCGATGGACTCGGAGACCGTGCGGCTAGCCGCATCACCGCTCCTAGCCCAACACTTCACCGTGATTCACTATGACCGGCGCGGACGGGGCGACAGTACCGATACCCAGCCGTATACCGTTGAGCGCGAAATTGAAGACATCGAGGCCCTCATTCACGCAGCAGATGGAACCGCGTTTCTATTCGGCATCTCCTCCGGCGCGGCGCTGGCTCTGGAAACAGCCATCAAACTCAGTCGCAAGGTGAAAAAACTCGCATTGTACGAACCACCCTACAACGATGACCACACCGCCCGTCAGTCATGGCGTGAATTCCGAACACAACTCAAGGAAGTGCTTGCCGAAGGTCGTCACGCCGATGCGGTCGCGCTTTTCATGATGCTGTTGGGGATGCCCGCCGAGCACCTTGAAGGAATGCACCAGCACCCATTATGGCCCATGTGGGAGGGGATAGCCCCCACCATTGCTTATGATGCCGCCGTCGTAGGCGAAGACGGCTCCATACCCACAGACCGGTTATCCCACCTGACGGTCCCAACGCTTATCATGAGCGGTGGCGCGACGGAATTTCCATTCATGTCCATCACAGCAGCGGCACTGGCAAAAGCCATTCCGAATGCACAGCACCGGACACTCGATGGTCAAACGCACGAGGTTGAGGCAGAGGCGCTTGCACCTATGCTAGTTGATTTCTTCAATCAATGATGGGGTGATAACACCGTATTTTTCTCAAGCACAATTGATCACAATCAGGAGAAACCACAATGTCACATGAGAATAACCAACCGAGTGCTGCCGTCAAAAGACTGGACCGTTTGATTGGCAAATGGAAAGTTTCCGGCGGGGTAGAAGGCCACATCACCTATGAATGGATGGAGGGTAACTTCTTCCTGATGCAGCAGGTTGATTTTATGCGCGATGGGCATACCATCAAGGGTCTTGAAATCATCGGGCAGGAGTGGTCATTTGGCGCTTCCGAACCCGGCGAGGACATCAAATCCCGCTTCTACAGCAGCGATGGACAAACTCTTGATTACGTCTACGAGTTGGAGGGCGATACTTTGACCATCTGGGGCGGTGAAAAGGGATCACCTGCCTATTTTCGTGGCGAATTCAGCAGTGACGGCAATACCCTGAGCGGTGGATGGGTCTGGCCCGGTGGTGGCTACGACTCCACCATGACGCGCGTGAAGTAACCACCACAATCTTCTTCTTTCAGATGGCCCGGCATATGTCGGGCTGTCTGATAATTCCTGACGATTATTGGTAGGGCATACCTGCCAAATCCACAGTCTTACAACCGTCGTTTTTTTCCAAGAACCATGATGTCAGTTGGTGATATGCTGTGCATGTTCCATTCATAAATTATAGGGAGTAACGACCATGCGCAAAGTCATCGTGAACACCTTTGTATCACTCGACGGCATCATCGAAGAACCACGCTGGACAGCACTCTATTGGGCTGATGACATCGCACAGTTTCAGTATGAAGGACTATTTTCCAGCGACGCCCTGTTACTGGGCCGAATTACCTATGAGGGCTTCGCCGCGTCATGGCCCGACATGTCCGATGAGCAGGGTTTCGCCGACCGTATGAACAACCTGCCCAAATATGTCGCCTCGCGAACCCTGAGTCCGGGGCAAATGCAATGGAAGGCCGAATTGCTTGGTGACGACGTGGTGAAAGTCGTCCGCGAACTCAAGAAGCAACCCGGTGATAACATCCTCATGTATGCCAGCCCCACCTTTATGCACACCTTGATGGAACACAATCTGATTGATGAGTATCGTTTATTGGTGTATCCGGTTGTGCTGGGTGAAGGCCAACGCCTCTTCAGCGATAGAGCCAGCACAGCCCTGAAGCTTACCGAAACACGCGCCTTCAGCACGGGCGTTGTACTGCTGCGCTATGAACCCGCCGAAAAGCCAGAATAATCAACGGTCCATTCCATCGGCGACCCGGTATTTGACGGTGTTGCTTCACTTGACTTCATAGAACACACGTGCTAAATTCAAACTGTCGATTTTTTCAAAATATGGAAGAAACCGAAGGCAAATCCGCTGAAAAACCGCAAAAATCACGGAGGAAAACCGTTATGTGCCGCAATATCAAAACACTGTTCAACTTTGAGCCGCCTGCCACCGATGACGAGATTCGGGCCGCCGCCCTACAATATGTACGCAAAGTCAGCGGCTTCTCGAAACCATCGCAGGCTAATGAGGAAGCATTCAATGCGGCAGTTGATGCGGTTACTGCCGTCACCATCCATCTGCTCAATAGGCTGACGACGAACGCTCCCACCAAAAATCGTGAAGAGGAAGTGCTCAAGGCGCGGATACGGGCCGACAAACGGTTTTCCAGTCTGTAGGGCAAAATTACCCCATTACCGGCTCGCGCTCAACCTGCCACACCGTATCGGCGAATTTGTCGACGAAGTAGCGGTCATGCACAACAGCAATCACACTACCCTTGAAATTGTTTAGGGCCGCCTCGAACAATTCGCGTGATGGAATATCGAGGTGGTTAACCGGCTCATCCAATACCAGCAAATTCGAGCCGCGTACCACCAGGATCGCCAGCATCAACCGCGTGCGCTCTCCATAGCTGAGCAAATGGATAGGCCGGAAAACGTCATCACCGCCGAACAGAAAGTAATGCAAAAACG
>JAKEEQ010000519.1 GCA_022616515.1 Chloroflexota bacterium
ACCTACCCTCGCTCGCTGTAGCATTCAGAAAAGAAAAACACGCCCCGCTACTTTTCAGCTTTTGGCCCGTGATTTTCCTTAACTTGATGCCTATGGCCCCTGAACATACAGGGGCCATTTTAACGCATATTTCGAGTTATTGAGCAGTCATCCAGCCATCAACGTCGACGACCCAGCCTTCTGCGTCATCGGCATCCGAAAAACGCCACCACACATACAACTCGTTCTGATAGGGACCACCGATGACGGTCAGTTCCTCGCCTTCAAGCAGCGGACGCAACCGCTCCGCACCGACACTTGGCCCTTCGCGGAAATTCGCGCCATCACCATCAGCGGTGACGACCACGTTGGCTCCCAGCGCGATACCCGGTGTGGTATAGGTGGCGTTGCTGATTGCCAGCCGACCACTGGTCACATCGGCAGCATTGCCAATCATCCAGCCGCTGACACCTTCCGACAGGCCAACATAAATCCAGCGATTTCCAGCACCGTCCTGCTGTTCAGTGCCACGCCACAGCACACGATCACCCCACAGCAGGCGATCTACCTGCGTGGCGGTGAGATCAGGTTGTTCATACACAAAAACCGGATTCTCGACAGTCACTGCCGATGACATTTCAAACACTTGATTGTTGTAGCTGTCCAGCAAGGCTGATTCGGCTGGTTCGGATGGGCTGAACACACTCTGAACTGCCATCCCGCCCATAAAGGCCACCATTACCAGCAGCGCAATCTTCAATTTCAAGGTATTTCTCCCAGATTCATCACATCAAAAAGCACCGAGAGTCTAGACGATGAAGGAAGGGGATGCAAGCATCGTCTAGAAAACGTTGGCAAAACAGCCATGTCCTGCCTTATACTGGAAGGGTAGTTGGCTTCGAGGTTGTGTTATGCACAAAATTATTGCGGTTACTCTGGTAGCGGTCGGTCTGGGTCTGTTTGGTCTGAGTCAAGAGTTGGATTTTGTGTCCCTATCTGGTCTGGGCACCAGCATCTTTATTTACTTCGCCATGTTTTTCTTTCTGGAACGTGCTCGTGGCGCGGTCCTGATCATGTGGGTACTGGAAACCCATATTGGCCCTATCAAAAAGCGCGTGGCAGGCGTAGATATTCCACTTCCGTTTCGCCTTAGTGCCAGTCTCCGCGGTCAGATTCCCTCCATTGCACGGCGGGTGGCTTTGGTTATTTTGCTGTCATTTGCACTGGAAGTGTATCGTTTCGGCGTGGTGGAAGGACTTGTTTATCTGGTTATAGGTTTGTCGGTCTGGGTTGGCTGGCGCTTATTTTTTGTGGATGATTACTTGCCAATTCTGGATGAGCGCAAACCGCTTTACTACATCAACGAAGAGGGCGACCCCGAACCACTCAACGACATGGCAAAAATCGAGCAATTGTGTGTGGATTACATCGCTAAAGGCGAGTTCACCCGTGTGTATCTGCGCGATAAGGTCTCGCGGGACAAACTACTTGCCAGCAAACTGGCAATGTTCGCCGGGCAGATTAAACCGCATTATGTGGGGCATGGCGAATATGAACGCTGGTTCATGCTGGGACTGGCCTCAATCTTGCTGCAAGCCCGCAGCTTGAGCCGCACCACCCTGCATTTCCGCCTGCACTCGATGATCCTCGAAGTACGACGCATGCCGCAGGTCCGCTATCAGCAAATCCTGCTCGACCTCTCTATCCGACATGATGCACAGGGCGAGACGTATATCCGCCGTCTGTTATTTGTCCTTGCCGATTTACGGGCGGAGACCAGGTAACTATTCGTCCGGGGCTTCGGCTGAGTCAGGATCAATATCAATCATAATAACCACTCCCCGGCTCTTGATTGCTGCCAAATCCGGGTTGAGCAGCACCCAAAAATCCCAACCTGCGGCTGTAGCCTTGCTGAACTTCGCGATTTTCGATACATCTTTAATCATGCCATCCATCACCGCCGCCTGCATCAACTGCACCGCTTTTGGCAAACTGGTGAAGCCGATCACCGTCAGGGGGTGGTCGAGGGCTGCCGCCTGCCATGAAATTGTTTCGCCGGGTTCCAGCTTCCAGAGGGGCTTGTTCGGCGTTTGCTTGATGAGCAGGTGAATATAACGCCCTGGCGCATCATGAATAGCATCGCCTGACAGGACAAGAATCTCACTCTCGACTGCCACATCCTGCGCCCCGACTGCCACACGGGCAGCGGTCGTCATGCCGTGCGCGTAAGGTCGTTCACCCCGTGCCAAAATCCCATCGTCCAACGTCTCGGTCAATATCCGGGCAAAACCGACCTCTTGCAGCACCGCTGCCACCTCGTCCAGCGATAGGTCCAGTGCCGGGAAATACAAAATCATCCGTCCGCCGGGTCGCAGCGCGTTCAGGCTCATCTCCAGCATGACCGGCTTCAACGACGGCACGCCATAGCCGAACACCGCATCAACATCACTGCGTTCGCGGGTGAAAGCGATGTCCGGGCGGTTGAGTGTGATGTCGGTCTGTACATCTTGCGGGCTGATGTCCAGCAGCCGCAGTTGGGATTTGCTCGGCGGCAGGTGTTTGAGCATATCGGCAATAATGGTCATCGGGTTCCTTTCGCGCGATTCAAGTTGACAGGCGGGTATCATTTTAATGACTTGTGGTGGCCCAATTAAAGATGATTCTCACTTCTTGACCGCGCCCAACTCCCGTATAAAAAGGGTGGATATGACTGATAAGAACGCGAGAGAAAAAGATGAAAAATCCTGTTACATCAACCGGGTCGCCACAGGTCGTCTACAACCTCGGATTTTATACCGCAATTGCCATCACAATCCTGACCATTATAACCTTCGGCATCGCCTTCCTGACGCCGCCGCTGTCCGGGCCATCATGTACAGATTCCTGCTACGAGTATCCCTACCACGACATTGCGTCACGTTTTCCCCGCGATTATTACTGGATGTACCCGGCGATGGTATTGACGCTGCTCTTTGTGGTGCTGCTGGTGATTATCCATCATTATGCCGCCGATAACCGGAAGGTGTTCAGCCAGATTGGTCTGTCATTTGGCCTCATTGCGGCAGCCGCGCTCCTCGTAGACTACTTTGTTCAGGTCTCGGTCATTCCGCCCAGCCTCGAAAATGGCGAAACCGATGGCATCGCACTGTTAACCCAGTTTAACTCGCATGGCGCTTTTATCGCCCTTGAAGAAGTAGGCTATTTGATGATGAGCCT
>JAKEEQ010000520.1 GCA_022616515.1 Chloroflexota bacterium
TACCTACCCTCGCTCGCTGTAGCATTCAGAAAAGAAAAACACGCCCCGCTACTTTTCAGCTTTTGGCCCGTGATTTTCCTTAACTTGATGCCTATGCCCCGGCCTATGTTGGCGGGTCTTTTTTCTAATCTGCGACCTTCACTTGTTGCTGAATAATCTCGGCAATCTCAAGTTTTGGTTTCGCCAGAAATGCTTCTGGCGGAAGTTGTTGCTTGCTGTGCTGCTGCCGGAATTGGTCCGAGTTTGTCCAGTTATTAAAAGCCTCCATATTTTCCCATACAGTCATCACGACATATGGGTCATCTTCTTTGACAGGTCGCAAAATCTGAAACGAGATAAATCCATCCATGTCGTCTAGATGGCTTTCACGCTCCGCGAAGCGCTGCTCGAACAATTCGTGAAACTCAGGATGAACCAGAATACGATTAGATACGGCAATCATTACTTTTCCCTCACTCAATAAATGGCTAAGTGGTGATGCTACCCGAATCGTAGCCTAAACGCAGGTCATCCGCCGACACATAATCCACCACGCCAACGACCAATAAGTTACTATTGGAAGAAATCAGCATGTTTAAATTGCTGTTGCCTTAAGAAAATGATGTGTTGTGGCTATATATTCGGTGTTTTTACACAACATCAATTATACTTGGAATAGTAATGCACCCATCAGGAGGAACGTATGATTTTTCGACGAGGTCTTCTTGCACTCGTTTTAGTTGTCGCCATATTCTTTAATGCTGTTCCACAGCCAGCTCCCACATTGGCACAGGATGGGGGCGCAAGTACGCTCGGACTGACCAATTACATCTTATTGCTGTTCAGTAACTATGTCGGAATTTCGCCCCAACTAACAGCGGCTGAGTTAGAACTTGGTGAATTGAATCGCCCGTTCTCGGCTCGCTATCGTTTCAGCGGATTAGATTTACGCGATGCACCACTGAGCTGTAATTCGCGGGTTATGGCCGACGATGAGACGATTACGAACGGTCGTGTCGGTTTTCGCTATTTGATCACCCTTCAAGGACGAACCTATGAATTCCGCACCAATCTAACGGGAAGTCAGGTGATACGGTGCTATTTTGGAGAACCGATTGACTTCAACGGCAGCCCGCGCGGCATTGGAGCCACGCTTTCCGGTGATGCAGCGACCAACGCAGCTATGCGCCATGCTCAGGGCTATCTAGGGTTGGAGAGTCCTATCAGCGTAGAACTCGCCAACAACCCCCAGGAAAATACGCCACGCACTTTCTATCAATGGTTCCCGTGGGTTTACCTTGATGCCAGTCTGGCCTGTCCGGCACGTGGCTTTACTTATGATGTGCGAGACACCTTTGCCTTCCGTGTCATCTTAAATGTGCAGGGACGGTATCTGGATTATCGGGTACGGGGCGATGGGAACGTTGTCCTGCTATGCCGGGGTGGACGGCCTGATGAGTCGAGCATTGGCCTGACCGTAAATCGCTTTGAGATTACGGATAGCTAACCCAATGTCACACCAATATTGAACAAGAATGCTCCTCCTGCGATGATACACGTAGAGAGGAGCATTTCTTTTTGGTAGAGAACGTTAGTGAACGGCTTCTGGAGCAGGCTCGCGCAGGTGATGAAGATGCCTTCACGGCCCTGATAGAACTGTTTGATGCACATATGCGCCGCTTTATCCAACACCTGATTGGCATTCACCCCAATGAAGACGATATTGTGCAAAATACGACCTTCGCACTGTACCGTAACCTTCAGCGGCTGGATGGCGAGACGCTGCGCCCGTTTATTTTCCGGGTGATTCGCAACCAGTGTTATGATCAACTACGCAACCAGGGTCGTTACGAAACGATTGGATTGGACCGTGTGACACTCCCGGATCATGCCAGATCACCCGAACAAGAGACTGTCGCTGAAATGAATTACCAATCTATTCAAATAGCAATCCAGCAGCTTCCCGAAGCACAACGCCAGACAATGATCCTCTATGCTGAAGAAGGCATGTCTTATCAAGAAATCGCGGATGCAACCAGCGTCAGTATTGGCACAGTCAAATCCCGGCTTCATCATGCCAAAAAAACGCTCCGGCGCTTACTAAAATGAAAGGAATGTACCATGAGCATCTCATCTGAAGATCTACGCGCACTAATTCGCCTGACGATACCCTTACGTAAATTCTGCTTTGATATCGAAAAAGCCCTGCATCTGGAACTATATCACGGCAACGGGCGCTTATACATGCGCACTTTTAAAGGTCTACGCGACAAATGCTTATCGGTTAACGATGACCCTTATATCAGCGCACTGGATTTTGACTTACCAGATAAGGCCGGTGATCGTGAAATTGCGTCACAGGTGCTCCTGCTGGCAAATCAGTTACTCAGCTATCTTGAGGCGGAAACTGGCATCAGCGGGATTGTCGGGGCGACAAATTCAATTGAAATACAAACCGCACCTTATGTCATTGTGAACGCATCAAAGACATCTGAGGAAAATCAGCGACGAGTGATGGAGACGGTGAATCGCCTGCTTAATGAAGAGGATGAACATTAGTCCTGCTGCTGGCCCAGATTCCGCATCATGCTTTCTACCATCAGGATAATGCTCCATACACCGTCACGCAGCGGATCGATTTCGATGTATTCATCGAGTCGGTGAGCATTGCCGCCATAAGTGACTCCCACCACAACTGATGGAATGTTTTTCGCCAGCATGTAATTGGCATCCGTACTGCCGCGCTCAAGGGAGGGTTGCAAACCAATGCTCTGGTAGGCTTGTTCGGCAATGACGACAAGAGGATGTTCAATAGACAAATAGCCTTCTGGACGGTCGCCAACCACCTTTATTTCGGCATCAGTTTCTTTTGTCGCGACGATATAGCGAACATCCTTTTCCAGTGCAGCCAGTCCATCACTTGTAGTTGAGCGCATGTCGAGATACAGACTCGCCTCAGTGGCAATGGAATTGATGGAGTGCCCGCCTTCTAGCATACCAATGTTATAGGTCGTGCGCGGCTCTTCGGGCATGACAAGGCGGCTAATATCAGCCGCGAGTTGAACCAGTGTATGAATGGCATTCGGCTGGCCGAAGTGTAACCAACTATGTCCACCCTCGGCGTAGGTCGTGATTTTCAAGCGGCGTACCGCAATTCCGGCGTGATAAATACGCCCCAGCGCCATCCCTTCCAGCACGATAACCCCGGCGATTCGTTCACGTGGATAGCGCTCAATAACAACCCGGATGCCGTCCAGATTGCCCAGTCCCTCTTCACGGGCATTCGCCACAAAGCCCACCGGAATATCCCACTGACGCTTGAGACCTGCATAAATTTCGGCCAGAAGCATTAATGTACCGACTCCGAGGCTGTTGTCACCGATACCCGGCCCATATACCCGATTTTGTTCTTGCCGAACAGTGAGTGGGGTATCGCGTGGAAATACGGTGTCCGTGTGGGCAGAAATCAACAGGATTGGTTTGTCGGATTGGTCGGGCGGCAGTGTCCAGCCAACCACATTATGAATTGGATCGCGCTTCACAGCCTTTAAGCGAAGTGCCCGGAATTGATTTTCGATATAACGCGCACGTTGTATTTCATCAAAGGTGGGCGCTGGAATCTGTTGAATTTTGATGGTTCGGTCCAGGATTAAATTCGTTGTAAGGCGATGGCGCAGTGGTTCCCATTGGCGTTTTATGTCGCCGAGGATCTGTTTGATCATTAAATCTCTCGATCTATGAATTTTCTTGAAAATTTCTTGGCACGTTTGGTTCCGACTTCGCTATAATGGACGGAACCAAAAACGGGCATGCCACACAATTATATCGAATAAGAAAGGGGGAAGCGCTCTTTTTGTGGTTGCATGAAGAGCGTCAACTTTTTGAATAGGGCCAAGATCCTGCTGGTAGAGGGTACCCATCGCCAGTATTCGTTCGCATTATCATTAACCAGACACTATGATGTCATCATGGCTGCCAGTGGTAAACAGGCGCTTAGTCTGGCTGGCATGGTAGAGCCGGAGATCATCATTTTGAATGCTGCCACAATGCGAACCTCAGGAGATCGTATTTGTACCAGTTTACGTGCCCGTGCCACCGATCATGTACCCATCATCCACATCCGCAAAGAACACAGCAACCATCATGGAGAAAGTGATGCTGATCTGGTTTTGCGGATGCCTTTCACAGCCCGCAAATTGATGAATCGAATTCAACGTTTTCTGGATGATCAGGATGGTGAAATCATTCATGCCGGTGGCTTGCATTTGAATCTCAAAAGTCATGTTCTGACCTCACCGGGTGGTGAAACACGTCTCACGCCTAAAATGGCAGCGCTCCTCGAATTATTCATCAGGAATGCGAATGAAGTGTTGACGCGAGATGTTTTGATGCAGAAAATTTGGGAAACAGACTACATGGGCGATACCCGCACTCTTGATGTCCATATTCGCTGGCTGCGTGAGGCTGTTGAAAAAAACCCCAGCAAACCGAAGCACATTATTACCGTGCGCGGTGTTGGCTATCGTCTCCAGACAAAACCCGGCGACAAAGGCTAACCTGTCGGGGCAAGCCAGCGTAAACCTGGTAGCATTTCTTCGTACGAGGTTGGATCAACTTTACATGCTTTCAATGCTTTATCGGTGATAAGGCTGTTGCCCGTTGACAGGAAATTCTTAAGGGCATCCTCTTCAAATGTCAATTCGGCCAGTAACTGGCACTCGCGATTCCAACCGAGGCTGGCGATGGAAAAAGGCACAACCTTGAACAGTGTTAGTGCCAATTCACGATACGTCTTCTCCAGTGACTGCCGAGCCGGATTATCATTCAAGGGATACGGATTGGATTTGCTGCCTGCTGTCAGATTAGCGAACATCCCGACGGGAGCCATCAGGGTAATGCATTCAAAAAGTGATCGTGTAATGAGAACATCAATACCAATCGCCTGCTCGCCCACATGCAAAATACCGTGCTGCGTCAGGGCGGCAGTTGGCTCCGGAATTTCAATAGCATGGGTTTCCGGTATTTCTTGCCCCGGAACGAATCGCGAGACAAGTGGACCGACAATGGATTCATTCGCCCATAATGCCTCTATCACACGCTTCCAGTCGTCACCCTGAAGCATCTCATAGCTCATATTCAATTCAAAATTGCCGCCTTCCCAATACTCGACCGGGTCGGTATGCTGTGCTAGTTGAATCTGCATGAACGTTAATCCTGTTGGATACAGTCATTGCATCGCCCAAAAAACTCCAGCAGATGACCGTTAATTTCACAATTAAATTTGTCCTGAAGAAAACTGGTCAATTCTTCAAGTGGGCATTGCTCAAAGTGTATTACACGTCCACATCCTTGACAAATGATGTGGTGGTGATGCCCGTCTACCATCACAACATAGTGAGCAACACTGCTGTCCTGAAAGGCAGGCCGCACCAATCCCAGTCTGGTGAACAAATCGAGCGTGCGGTAGATGCTCATCCGACCGATAGAAGGGTCTATTTCGCTAACCGTATCTACAATCTCCGGGGCAGACAAGTGGCGCTTGGCATCCAAAAGCACTTCTGCCACCATCTGGCGTGGTCGCGTATATTTGTAACCTGCTCGATTCAGTATATTTGCCAGTTTTTCGGTAGTCGAAAGATTATCGGTCATCCCTTGAGTTCCACGATGTATCTTTGTTTCTTTCTGTATCGTAACAGATTCACGTCACGGATGGTATGGAGATACATCTTTCTTCAAAAAATTTCACATAAGCGTTGAAGTTCAGACACCAGTCCAACCCCCGGTTCAATTTGACGATACTCAATGCCAGCTATCGCCGTCGCTGGTCTTACATTGGGCGAATCGTCAAAAATGATACTTTCACCGGGACCAATGCTATGATGCACTAAATATTGATGGAAAAAGAGTGCCTTTCCCCCGGCAAATTCTTTTTTCAGGTGTCCTACATAAAACGAATTCAGAATGTCGTCAAAGTGTTTATCCAGCGCCAGTGCTGGCACACACCATCGATTGAAACAGTCCATATTGTCAGTAGCGATAACGACTCTAATACTGTGCGCTCTCAACGTTTGAACGAGACCATAAATCTCTTCCGAAACGAGGCATTGATGGTCAAATCCGGCGATAAATTCGTCCCATATCAGCCCATAGGGAATCCCGGTGCGCTCTGACACAATTGCCATCACCTGTTCGCTGTTGATACGCCCTACTAGCCAGTCTTCAAAGACGGCATTTTGCTCCTCGATCAGCGTACGCCGGAGAGGTTCGAAAAGCGCGTGATGGATGTAAGCCGGATTTTCCAGATGTGACCAGAAAGTGGACGTGGAGAGGGTTTGATACCAGTCGATAAATACAGTTTTATACATACATCGCCCGTTCAAATAAAAAAGCAGATCAGTTGAGCTGACCTGCTTGTGCGAGCCCGGAGGGACTCGAACCCCCGACCTACTGTTCCGTAGACAGTCGCTCTAATCCGCTGAGCTACGGGCTCTCAATGTTCTACCTAGAAGTATACTCGCCTTTGATGGCATGTCAAGATAAAAAATAGCCGCTAGTGTGTAACAAAGCCAGCGACCGTCAAATCTCTACGTATTTCTTCCAGGAATCGGGACCGGTCCCGACCTCTAGTACCAGATAGTTGGTCCTGGGTCGCCGGGGTTCCCAGCGCAGCTTCATTCCTGCCTCGCCGGGGAGACGATCTCCCTTTCTCCGGTTACATACGTAACATGCGCAAGCCGTATTAGTCCAGACATCCTTGCCGCCGCGTGATTTGGGAAGGATATGATCAATCGTCATATCATTCTTAGCCAGTGGCCGCCCACCAACAATGTCGCCCGGTTTTGCCAGACAGTAGATGCAGGTATGGTTATCGCGGGTCAAAACCGCCCGTCGGCTCCATGTTGCCTGTCGCCGTGGAACATTCACATATGTCTTGAGCGCGATAACGGAGGGAATCTGAAACCTCTGCCGCACAGTGCGGAGGAAAGCGTCTGTTGGCTCAACAACAATCGCCTTGTTGGCGAGCAACAGATTTATAGCACGAGGGATACTGATGATTTCCAGCGGTTCCCACGTGCTACCGTTGAGCAGTAAAACACGCCCGTGCAAGTTGCACCATCCTTTTCTCCTATTGGAATGGCTTTTTTTTCAATTATACGCCAATTTCCGGTTTGTACCAAATTGTACAAACTGAAATCTGGTTTGGAATTTGAAATTTATCAGACCTATTGACTGACCTGTTGTGAACCTTTATAATTTCAAAAACACCTTATCAATAATTTAGTACAAAATAATGCTTGTTGACAAGGGTTTTTATATTTCGTATACTCTAGTCTGGATTGGAGCAAATCTCCATGAGTACACCTGCAAGAAAGCAGATACAGTCTGAAGGGAAGCCGGGTATTCAGCCAAACGCGGTCTATTCACGTAAGGAAGCCGCTCAGGCTCTGGGTGTGAGTTTGAGTACATTGAAGAAACTGATTGATAAAGGTCATCTTCAAGTCTCTCAACCACCCGGGATGCGCCGAGTGTTCATTCAAGGTAGCAGCATTCTAAGAATGCTCGACCAAACCGTAATTGAGTACAATTAGTTCGCCAACAACTTCAAGTAAGTAGAAGTAAGGAAGTAGGGTCTCTATGTCCCTGTTTTGTTCGATAAATCAGCAGCAGAAAGGAATGACGATGCAATACAACACTACGCTTAATCATGCGTTCATCCCTGGGACGATTCCGTCTGCTGTACGTGGTGCAAGCCCCTGGACCGATGTAACGGCCAGAATGCCCAAGGGCATGCTATATGGCGGTTTTGAGCCACGTCTCCGTGATCTGATGATCGAACCATTGGTTGACAAACAAGCAATCGACAGTGACAGCAATTTAACAGCCGAATCAATTCGGACCGACCGACCGGGGTCCTACCGGTGTAGGAAGAGGAAAGACAAACTCCTGCACTGATAGCTACTGCACACTGATGTCTCAAATTCTGGGGCGTAGGACCAAGGTCACGATTGAACAAATTTGGTCTCACGCCCCAGAATTTTTTATTCCGGGTGTGAGGCAGGCAAAATAAGGTGAACAGCCAAAATGACCCTGAATATAACGGACTACCAGAAACGGAAAATCACGGAATTGCATCTGGAAACCCTGCTAGACACGCTGGATCGTTTGCACGACGCGGCCTATCAGGACCGTATCGCAGACGAAGTGGATTTGTCTCATGAAGACATCATTGGTTGGTTGGAAGACATCATCTACACGGCACAGGAAACGATTAACGAACTCAACCAGCAGTCCGCGAGTTATGAAGAGCAACGTGTCGTGAATATCGCAAGTCTGTCGCTAATCCGCCTGAATCGTGGTGGATAGCGACACCTTAAAGGGGTGGTGCCAATGCCCACATCTGAGTTTATTTATTCGCTGCACTCTGAAAGGAGACAGTCATGCTCAATGAAGTTCTTTTGTTAACACGCCCGATAGTACTGGCTGGAAAGGAGCTAAACCATGCGGTGTTCTGGTAAAACGAGCAAGGCCACGCGCCGCCGCGACAATGACGAAAGCAATGATGGTTACGTACAGCAATCGCCTTCGTTAGCCTCTGAGACGTATCGGAAGCGTGACAGGGAGCATTCAAATAAAGATTATCCCGACGAAAAGAGCGACATTGTATCTGCCAGTTCGGTCTGGTAACCAACGCCCCTCATTTGAGAACCTTTGGGGCGTTTTTGTTTAGTGATGATCGCTTGCCTGAAATTATTCTTTACGTTTACGAACTCGATACATTCCTCTTGATAAACAACAACGGACATCCATCAAGAACGTCCGCTGTAGATTACTGCAAAAACGGTCGCGTTTACTGCTCTTGTTGTTCGGCAACTTCGGGCGGCAATTCCGGCAATTCTACATCATCGGCGCTACTGGTGTGGATACAGGCATTGTATGAACGTCCGACCACCACCCGGTAATCATATTCAGCGTTCGCGTCCGGTGTATCCTGCACCTGCGACTCGCCGATACGCAGAATCTCCATAATGTGTTTGATCTCACTACCTTTTCCGGCACCAGTGTAGTCATATAACAGCGAGATTTCGTGGGTGGCGATGTTGCGACTTTCGATGACCACAGGTGAAAAGCCTTCCCATGCCAGACGATCTGCCGCGACCTGTCCCCAGCCTGCGCCCCAGAGTGTGCCGTCGTAAATTTCGATAGTGCTGGATTCAAAGTCGAGGCGATTTCCGGTCGGCGGGGTCACAAAATCCTGCGCCAGTGCATGCATTTTCTCCCAATCTGGCAGCAGTACAAAGCGTCCGTCATCCGGTGTGTACCAGTCATTGA
>JAKEEQ010000521.1 GCA_022616515.1 Chloroflexota bacterium
AGATGCACCAGTTGCTGATGGACATATTGTTTCAGATGTAGAGCGTGACCTGTTGAAATTTGCAGTCGTTGAGCGGCATCGAGCCAGTGGCAACATTGGGCGGGGTCTCATTAAGGGAATTGGCCTTAAGAAAGGCGCAATCGCTGGCACGGTGGCTCACGACCATCATAATCTGGTGGTCATTGGTGCGGATGATGTGAGCATGATGACGGCAGCTAGAGCAGTGGGGCAGATGGGCGGCGGACTGGTCACGGTTGATGGTGAAACGGTGCTGGCTGAGCTGCCTCTGCCGATTGCAGGGCTTATGACCGACGAACCGATTGAAACCGTCCGTGAGAAAATGGACACGCTGTTAGCCGCAGCCCGTGACCTCGGTTCACCCTTACACGACCCATTCATGGCGATGAGTTTTATGGCGCTGGAGGTTATTCCCAGTTTGAAATTGACAGATGTGGGGCTGGTAGATGTTGAGAAGTTTGAGGTAGTGGATTTGTTCGTGTGAAAATATCGTTTTTAAGACAGGTGTTTCGCGACATTTGTCAAAATACTCACCATGTCACGCTTATTGAAGAATTCTGCGTCAAGCAGGTACCGGTTGATGGCACTGGCAAAGGCTTTCTGTTCACGACCATCAAGCGTTTGTGCATAAGCGCGAGCCTTTAACGCGATGGTTTCATCTTCAAATCCACCACACAGCAGCGCATTGATGAAAAGGTCGTGTTTGTCGAGATTAACTTTGATAAAATCCACAGGGGCCTCCTTATATTTGCCATCAGTACAATATCAAACCGGAATAAAGTTTACATTAAATTTTGTTAACGTTTTGTACCGGAGCAACCTTATGGGCAAAATCACCAAATCACTATCAACCGTAGCTTGACAGCCCAAAATGATGTTGTTAAGCTTTATGAACTTGAACAGCGTTGAACTGGCATGAGTAGTTGGTTAGCTGTACGTCATTAGAGAGCCGCCGGAAGCTGAAAAGGTGGTACGTTCTAATCAACAAAATGGAAACCAGGAAGTTGATCCGGTGGCGCACCGTTATCGGCGCACGATAGGCTAAAATAGCTTTGTCGATCTGAGAGAGATTGCGTAGGGCAATCTAAACCGGGTGGCACCACGGGAGACCTTCTCGTCCTGGAACGAGGGAGGTCTTTTTTGTTTTCTAGTAACTGTAGGAGCAAAGATGGGCATTAAAGAAGCAATACGAATGATCTCACGGGGAGAAGATCTCTCCCGCGAGGAAGCTGAGGCTGCTATGCGTGATATTATGACGGGAGAAGCCACGCCCGCTCAGATTGGCGGTTATCTGTTGAGCCTGCGCATGAAAGGCGAAACTATTGAGGAGATCACCGGCAGCGCGGCGGCGATGCGGGAAGTGGCGAATGCAGCACCTGTAACCGCCCGTAACGTCATCGACACCTGCGGAACAGGGGGTGATGCTTCCAACACCCTCAATATCTCGACAACGGTGGCTTTTGTAGCGGCGGGAGCAGGCATCCCGGTTGCCAAACACGGCAACCGTTCGGTGTCCAGCAAGAGCGGCTCGGCGGATGTGCTGGGAGCGCTGGGTGTCAATTTGGATGTTACGCCGGAACAAGCCGCGCAATGTGTGGATGAAGTTGGCATTGGATTCTTGTTTGCGCCAGCCTTCCACCCGGCGATGCGCCATGCGATTGGTCCGCGTCGTGAATTAGGCGTACGAACGATTTTTAACATCCTCGGCCCGCTGACCAATCCCGCAGGAGCCAGGCGACAGCTTATGGGTGTTTTCTCCGAAGACTTGACTGTAACACTGGCCCATGTGCTCAACGAACTGGGCAGTGAGCGGGTGTTTGTTGTGCATGGTGCAGGCGGTCTGGATGAATTGAGTACACTCGGCATGAACACCGTCACCGAATTAAAAGATGGTCGCGTTGAGACGTATACACTTGACCCCACCGAACTGGGCCTGTCGATGGCAGACATTGAAGATATTCGCGGCGGAGAGCCTGAACAAAATGCAAAAATCACACAGGCTATTTTGTCCGGGGGCGGGACACGGGCACAGCGCGAAATCGTGATGTTGAATGCGGCAGCAGCCTTGATGGCGGGCGGTGTGGCTGACGATTTTGCCAGTGGTTTGAACAGGGCGGCTGAGGTACTGGACAGCAAGGCTGGACTTGAGCGACTTGAAGCACTGGCCGCATTTTCGCAGACCTTTGCGGTCGGGGCGTCATCATGAAGGGTGTCACGACGACCAACACCATTCTCGACAGGATTATGGCGCATAAGGTTGATGAAATCAGCGAAGCCAGAAAACGAGTGTCGCAGGCTGAACTGTTATCAGAAGCCAGCCAACAGCCTCCGCCGCTGGGTATGATTGCTGCACTGCGCAAGGACACGGTGTCGCTCATCGCCGAATGCAAAAAAGCATCGCCCTCTAAAGGCGTATTTCTTGAAGACTTTTCCGCGCCGGATATTGCTCGCGAATATGTGCAGCATGGGGCGAGTGCTATCAGCGTCCTGACCGATGAAACCTTTTTTCAGGGACATCTGGATTTTCTCCGAGCCGTTAAAGCGGCGGTCAATGTTCCGATACTGCGCAAGGAATTCGTGCTGGATACTTATCAGGTGGTCGAGGCGCGGGCTGCCGGGGCCGATGCGGTGCTCTTAATCGCGGCCTGTCTGGATGATGGGTTGCTGGCGACACTGTATCAAGCCGTCACTGAACAGGGCATGGCGGCACTGGTTGAAGTTCATGACACCCACGAAATGGAACGTGTTCTCAAACTCAATCCGGTGCTGGTGGGCATCAACAACCGTAATCTACACGATTTTAGCGTTGATTTGAACACGACTGTGCAGTTGGCGAGTATGTGTCCAGCAGATGTCACGCTGGTTGGTGAAAGCGGCATAAATACAGCGGACGATGTTCAGCGGATGGTTGAAGCAGGAGTCCACGCGGTTCTGGTTGGGGAATCGCTGATGCTGGCTGAAGACCGTCCCGCCAAAATTCGTGAACTCAGCGGGGTGCAGCGCATATGACGAAGGTCAAGATTTGCGGACTCACTAACCTCGATGATGCGCGGGTGGCAGTTGTCGACGGGGCGGATTTTCTCGGCTTTATTTTTTATATGGGCAGCCAGCGCTACATCGTTCCCGGTAAGGCAGGCGAGATTATCGCCCAACTACGCGGCGACTACGACCGGGATATGCCGGTGTGTGTTGGTGTGTTCGTCGTGAAGGATTTAACTCGCGCCGAGATCAGCGAAGCGTGTCGGGTCAGCGGGGTTGATGCGGCCCAACTGGTGGCACTTCCCGACCCCGATTGGCTGGATAATCTAAGTGTTCCGGCCTTTGCAGCCATTCGACCTGAATCGGCCCTTGACGCCAGCGATCAAGCACTGCGTTTTGAGCGTAAAGCACTGCCTGAACATCTGCCAACGCTGCTGCTGGATGCCTTTCACCCGACACTGTATGGGGGAACCGGGCATGTTGCCTCGGAAGCCATCACTCAATCCCTGAAGAAATCAGTCAAACGATTGATGCTGGCCGGGGGATTGACGCCGGAGAACGTCGCACATTACGTCGAGCGGACGCAGCCGTGGGCCGTGGATGTCGCCAGCGGAACCGAATCCGCACCAGGCAAAAAAGATTATCAGAAAGTTAGAGATTTCATTGGAGCTGTGAAGCATGTTACCGGATAAACGAGGTTATTTTGGGCCATATGGCGGGCGTTTTGTACCGGAGACAGTCATCCCGGCACTGGAAGAGTTGACTGCCAAATATTTTGAGTTGAAGGAAGACGCCGAATTTCAGGCGGAACTTGCCTACCTCAACAAAACATACGTGGGGCGCGAAACACCGATCACCTATGCCCGCCGCCTGAGTGACCATCTGGGTGGGGCGCAGATTTATCTGAAGCGCGAAGATCTGGCGCACAGCGGCGCTCATAAAATCAACAACGCATTAGGTCAGGCCCTTCTCACCAAGCGCATGGGCAAACAGCGAGTGGTGGCCGAAACCGGAGCGGGTCAGCATGGTGTGGCGACGGCGACTTCCTGTGCGCTGCTGGGCATCGACTGTATTGTGTATATGGGCAGCGTCGATATGGCGCGGCAGGAGCCGAACGTCTTTAGGATGCGCTTACTCGGTGCTGAGGTTCGCCCGGTCGAATCGGGCAGCAAGACACTCAAAGATGCCATAAACGAGGCCATCCGCGATTGGGTGACGAATGTGGAGACCACGCATTATTTACTGGGGTCGGCGCTTGGACCACATCCCTACCCGATGATGGTCCGCGATTTTCAGGCGGTGATTGGCTGCGAAGCCCGCCAGCAAATTGTGGAGCAGGCCGGACGCTTGCCGGATGTGATTGTGGCATGTGTGGGCGGCGGCAGCAACAGCATCGGCATTTTCCATGCGTTCCTTGATGATGATGTACGGTTTATCGGCGTGGAAGCTGGCGGTGAAGGTATCGCCTCAAAGCGCCACGCGGCGCGTTTTGCGGACGCAGACATTGCCCGTATCGGGGTGTTGCAGGGCACGAAGTCGTATGTGATGCAGACGGCAGATGGGCAAATCATGGAAACGCACAGTATCTCCGCCGGGCTGGATTATGCCTCGGTTGGTCCCGAACATGCCTATCTGCGCGATCAAGGGCGGGCGGAATATACCTACGCCACCGACGAGGAAACGCTGGAAGGCTTCCAGTTGTTGTGCCAACTGGAGGGGATCATCCCCGCGCTGGAATCCGCGCATGCCATTGCGGAAGTGGTCAAGCTGGCTCCTCAAATGAGCCGGGATGAGATTATCCTCGTCAATCTGAGCGGGCGCGGCGATAAAGATTTGAACACGGTCATTAATGCCTTGAAGGAGCGGGATCATGGCTAGAGGTCTGGAAGCAATCAACGGCGTTATTGAGCGAACAAAGCGTGAGGGACGGGCAGCTTTCATGCCTTACCTGCCAATTGGTTATCCTGATTACGAGACATCGCTGTCGGCTATCAAGGCCCTGGCTGAAGCAGGAGCAGATATCATTGAAATTGGCGTGCCGTTCAGTGACCCGCTGGCAGATGGTCCAACGATTCAGGCCGCTACGCAAGTTGCGCTGGAAAACGGGATTACACCGCGTGATTGTGTTGAAGCAGTCAAGACACTACGTGAGGATGGAATAGACACGCCAATGGTCTTGATGGGCTATCTCAATCCGTTTATCGCCTATGGATATGAACGGCTTATCCGTGATGCCCTCGATGCCGGAGTTGATGGGTTTATCATCCCGGATATGCCTGCCGATGAAGCAGGTGAATTGCAGGTCTATATTGACGAGGCCGGGCTGGGAATTTCGCATTTTGTTGCGCCGACCAGCAGCGAAGAGCGTATGAAATTGGCAGGCGAGTTATCACGTGGCTATATCTATCTGGTGTCAGTAACAGGCATCACGGGTGACAAAGAAGCGGTGCCAACAGAATTAATTGACCTGATTGAAAAGGTGCGGGCCAAGACGAGTCAACCAGTTGGTGTAGGATTTGGCATCCGTACACCGGAAAAAGCACGAGCAATAGGAGCTGTCTGCGACGGCATCTTTGTTGGAACGGCACTCGTAAAAGCAGCAGGAGAGAGTGTTGATGCGGTCAGGGCGCTGGCAACGGGAATGCGACAGGCCCTGGATGCTGAAAAGTCAACGATTGAATAGTCTGCGTAACTCAACGCAGTTCACCGGGATTGCGTTTATTCTGGGGGCAATGTTGAGCCTGAGTTTCGCGCCAACACTGGTCAAGATAGGGGTATCATCAGATGCCCCTATTCCTTTGCTGTCGATGCGCCTCATCGTGGGCAGTATCGCCCTGTGGATTTATGTGTATCTGTACGATGCGCGTTTGCTGCGGGTTACCCCTCATCAACTGGCGCGGCTGTTTTTCGTCGGGACCTTTAACGCGATTAGCCTGTCATCGTTTTATATGGCGGTGCAATATGTGGATGCTTCTATCGCAGTCATGTTGTTTGCATTCAATCCTGCGTTTGTGCTGCTGATTCTGACCGTGCTCGGCGAAACATTCACGCGGCGCAAGCAAATCCGCCTGCTGCTGGCGATGGTCGGGGTATTTTTGCTGGTCGGGGTGGGTGGCAACATTGCCCTGCCCGGTGTGCTGTGGGGATTGTCGGTTGCGCTAAACTACGGTATTTTTCTGGTCGCTAGCCAGCATCTCCTCAAGGACTTGACCGCCCGGCAAATTGCAGTCTATGCCGTAACATCAATGGCCCTGATACTGGCTGTTGTCAATGCGGTAGGCTACGGCTTCCCACTGAATTTCACGGATACCGGCTGGGGCGTGATCATCGCCACCGGACTCATCGCAACGGCGCTGGCGAGATTATTCCTCTTTGCCGGTATTCAACGCATTGGCAGCGCTCAGACATCGCTGCTGGGACCATTGGAAACGTTGATGAGCGTGACGTGGGCGGTGATTTTGCTGGGCGAACAATTGACCCTGACGCAGTTTATTGGTGGCGGATTGGTGCTGCTGAGTGCGGCACTGGTCAAACGCCGTGACACAGCAAAAACCTCTGATTTTCCGCCGCTCAAACCACTATCTTGACTCTGCTGGTATACTTGCCCGAAATTATCAAAGAGGTAGATAGTTGCGTTATCTGGTCATCTTGCTATTTTTTATCTGGTTGCTGCCTGTAATGCCCGCGGAGGCTCAATCAGGCGGTGCCTATCAACTCATTGACGCTGTGAATCGCTTTCGCGCCGATCATGGCCTGCCTGCCTTTCAGGTGAATGGCCTGTTGATGCAGGCGGCA
>JAKEEQ010000522.1 GCA_022616515.1 Chloroflexota bacterium
CAAGTGTCCACGCAGCTTTGTCCAGTTCATTGGTTAGGTAGGTATAGACACTCCCCAGATTCAGCAGGCAGGAAATCTCACCTGTCACATCTCCCAGAAGCTGCGCAATCTCCATTGCCTTGAGGGATTTCTCAACAGATTCCGGTCCCCGCCTCATATCGGCCAGTGCAGCGGCGGCATTGCGTAAGAACAAGCCTTCATCATGTTTTGCGCCAATCGTCTGTGCAATGTTGTAGCCGTGCAGGTAGTGTTCGAGGGCCTTTTTAGACTCGCCCCGGTCAGCCTGAATCGCACCGAGTCCCGAAATATCCTGGGCGGCTGCGCGGCGATTGCCAAGTTCTAAATTCATAGACAGGGCATGACTGTAGTCGGCTTCAGCGCCGTCAAGGTCCCCCTGTCTGCGTCGGATCGTTCCGCGTGTATAGAGCAATTGCGCCTCAATATAAGGTTCGTTTATCTGACGTGCAATTTCCAGTGCCTCAGTTATCGTCTCCATTGCCTTTTGTGTCTCTGTTTTGGAGTAATACACAAGTGCCTGCCGTCTCAGGGCCGTACACTGAGTGATGTGATCTCCCTGTGAGCGGCTTATTTCTAGCGCCTGTCCAAGAAACTCCAGTCCTTCATCATGTTGTGATAGTTGGACGCTTATACCGCCAAGCTCCGAATACGCCTGAGCCACCATTTCCATCTTATTGCCCGGGGTGGCGAGTTCAATTGAATTGGTCAGATGTGCTCTGGCACGCTCGTAATCGCCCATCTCATGACAACAACGCCCAAGATATAGCTCAATGTTGGCACGATACACACTGTCCGCATCTTCAAATCGCGCACGTTCAAAAAATGCGAGTGCGTCTTTCAAAGACCCGATTTTTAAATTTTGCTGCCCGGCAAGCATGGCATAGCGCCGTTCTTTTTCGACATCGCCTGCTGCCGCCCAATGATCAGCCAGTATGGCGGCATATGTCTCATCATCTGGATAAACCGCTTCGTATGCCAGAGCCACCATTTCATGGATGGATGCAGGATCGTCAATTGTAGCTAACAGACTCTCGCGGAGTTTGTCATGCGAAAAACGCCACTCATCATCGCGTACTTCCAAAACAGCCGCCGAATGGGCATTGTGCAGCCAGACATCCAACGTGTGATCCCGCAAGAGGTCAGGATTACCCTTTAACAGATAAGCCAGAATACGGGTATCAATACTGCGACTGGCAACGGCTGCCACCTGCAACAAGTCTCGACCCCACTCCGGCACGCGGCTCAGACGCCGCCGGATAATATCCTGAATGCCTCCCGCCAGTATCTGTTGTGGAATCGTCTGAATATTTGCCAGACGCCCAACCTCTTCGGCTACCGCCCGTAGCGTTTCAATAAGGAAGAAAACGTTGCCTTCAGTTTCTTCTACTAGCCGTCGGACTATCTCAGGATTGCGACCCTGTTCGCCGAGCATCGCCACACTCAACTGCTCGACGCTTTCAACAGCGAGGCGTTCGAGGGCCAGCGTTTCCATCAGCGGCAGTTCCTGTGGCAAATCCTGCCGTTCATCATCCCGATAGGCCCCTAACAAGACCAGCGGTAGATCTCCCACAAGTAGATTCAGTTCACGCAGGACGTCCAGACTTTCTCCTGACCACTGTAAATCATCGAGAATGATGAGCATGGGCGACTGATGTCGTTTAAACAGAGCCTTGATAGTATCGACTGTTTGTTCGCGGGTAACATCTGTCCGGGGAACCCGTTCCAAATTCAGCAATGTCTCAATATCCGGCACGAGCGTTTTGATGATAGGTAACTCTGCACTTTCCAGCACAACCATCAACACCAATCGGCGCAGTGGATTACGCCACAACTGGTAAGGAACGCCGCCCTCGGCTACGCCCTGCCCCCAGAATACCGACATTCCTCTCACCAGCGCATAGATACGTATTTCTTCGAGGAGGCGAGATTTTCCAATGCCACTCTCACCACCAATCAAAATTGCCCGACCCTGCCCACTCTTGTTCGCATCATTGATGACCGAGCGCAGGAACTCAACTTCCCTTTCACGCCCCAGGAAAGGTGCTGCCTCCAGATAACTTTCTCTGATTTCAATGGTCTCGGCTGGCAGCGGGAGCTGGTTGATCTGACACAATTCATGAATAACTTCCGCAGCACTCTGGTAACGGTCGTCCGGCGACTTTGCCAGCAATTTTTCTAGCAAACCCTTCATTGCCTGCAAGTTATAAGGCACAGGTTTCATCGGTTCCTGCGGCAATGCAATACTACTGCGATGAATGGCAGTCTGATCTTCAAGCATCGTCGCATCGCTGTCGCGCAAAAGAAATGTCGGTTCGTCGTCACCATCCAATGTTTCGGACAAGGCTCCCCAATCCGGTTCATCTCTGAGCACTGCCTGAGCAACACCATAAGGATTAATGCCGCCAAACGGTCTTTCGCCGGTTAACAACTCGAACAGAATAACCCCGACGCCGAACAAATCACTCGCAGGCGTCGCATTCCCACCCCGGATCACTTCAGGAGCCATGTAGCTGACGGTTCCGGCTGCGCCTTTCGCGTGCTCTACATCAATCGCCAGACCAAAATCAAGCACCCGAACCAGTTCTCGATCTTCTACCAGAATATTTGAGGGCTTTAGATCACGATGGACAATGCCATGCTGGTGCAAATAAACCGTCGCCTGCAACACCTGAATAACCAGCGTCAGCTTCCCCGAATCATCAAGATTGCGGGATGCCTCGTTCAAGGTGAAAGCATTGTTCAGCAGGGGCATAGTGAAATAGGGTTGACCGTCCTCATCAAAGCCGTAATCCAGCACACTGATGATATGGGGATGGCGCAGTGATGCCAGAATCTGAAACTCTGTTGCCAGTGCAACGCGCAGTTCAGTTGAGTCGTCTCTGGAGGAAAAGTGCAAATAAGTGGGGTTAACCAGAACCTGTTTTAGAGCAACCTGAGTATTTGTGAAGCGGTCATGGGCACGATAGACAACACCCATACCGCCCTTGCCAAGCGTATCAATCAGATCATATCGGTTCCCAATCTGCGCCATAGATAGCCTCCACTTATCCAAAATGATTATATAGATTCAACGGAAATTCTGCTGGAAATTATCAAAAAGGTATGATAAGATTTAGAACAAATGTTCGACACCCTATTCTGGTAAATCTCATGGCGACTACTCTCAAACATCTTCAAGCTCTGCTCGATTTTACAGATGCTGATTTGGCAGCAAACCGGCGTGGCAAGCTCTCTCATGACCAGATCGATTACCTCAAGCGCAAGGCCAGTCACGAGCGCAACGCCGTACTGCTGATTCCGAGCGCCCTTCTTATAGGTATGCTGACTCTGACGGATTTCTGGCTTGCCCTGCCTGCTATTCTGATTAGTCTGCTGATTCTGGCAACATTAATCGGTTTTTACGAGCAGCACCTTCTCGAAATCAAAGACCAGCGTGTCCTTAGCCTATCTGGTAGACTGAACAAAGTATCCCATACGCATACGGTTACCCATTTTGCAATAGAGGTCAACGGGGAACGCTTTGTGGTGGATCGGGACTTTTATTACCAGATCGTGGAAGGGGAATATACGCTCTATCTGTTGGAAGAAACACGGGAAATTTTAGGGGTGGAGCCGGGTAAAGCACGCAGTACATCAACTACAAAGAAAGCTGCGTCGCCCACTAAATCAAGCTTGGCAAACAAAAAGCCTGTGGCAAAACCGAAAACGACTCAAACCAAATCATCGAGCCTTGCCAAACCGGCAGCTACGGCTGATAAACCCGCCCGGCCCAAATACTCCAGCCGTTCAAAATCAGCCTGATATAAGTGCTTTAGCGTCTGAGCGCCCGTAAGAAAGTTTCGGCCATTTCTTCGGCAATTTCTTCGCCGCTCAGACGTCCCCCATCGCGATACCAGACGCCAACCCAGTTATGTGCCCCCAGCATTGTTTTTGTGAAAATGGCAACATCTACCGGATGGAACATGCCTTTTTCAATCCCGGACTCGACGACCTGCCGGAAATATAGTTCAAATCTATCACGCGCATCCAGATAACGCTGGCGGGCGTCGGTATTATCCAGATCATTTAATAACGTGCGTGTCTCAAAGACGAGTGCCGCTGCAATTGAAACGTGCTCTGTCAGTCCAAGAATATGTTCGTAGACAATACGCCGCAACTGTTCGTCTGGCTGAAGGGCAGGGTCATTCACGATTTCTCTCACATTATCGGTAATCTGCTCCAGACCATCATTGAGAACTGCCATCAGTATTTGCTGTTTGCCATCAGGGAAATGATGATACAGGCTTCCAGCCGTTAATTTCACCTCAGCAGCAATATCTGCCATCTTGGCCCCATGATAGCCTTTGCGGCGAAAGACATCGGCAGCGGCAGATAAAATGTCAATGCGATTGACCGCTTGATCAGCGGGTTTTCTAGCCACTCTATTGCTTCCTCAGGAATTGAATAGGTATTCGATTCAAGTATAGGGGGGTGGACGAATATGTCAATTGTTGCATTCGCTTCAACAGTCGGATACGCTGTCTGGCAATCGGATTAGTTGACAACGTCATGAACATATCTAATCGACTAAAGTTAATGACACCTGCTCTGGTGGGTTATCTATTTCTGTCCCTTGACCTGCATATTTTCTACGTCATCTGGATACTGCTGTTTTTACTTGTTGTTGTAGCAGACAGAGATGCGCTGAACCTGCGAGTAATCATTGTACTGACCCTCATTGTTGGTGGAATATGGCTGACTGAGGAATTACTGAGACCGTCCGATGGCTTATGGCGGGCATTAGTGAAATATTTGATGATGACTGCTTTGACCGCTTTTATCCTCTTTTTATTTCTGCAACGGGATAGTCCAAAACCGCCGCGCTCACAGGAATCTGACCGATATGGATAATCTCAGGATGTAACCGGGAGTGCTACGCGAAAGGTCGTGCCCTGGCCTAAAACGCTCTGCACCTCGATGGCCCCATGATGCAGGTCAATCACCTTGCGGGCGATTGCCAGTCCCAATCCGGTACCACCTTCATTGGCATTACTGGCCCGGTAAAACTGGTCAAAGATGCGAGACAATTCATCGGTGCTGATGCCGATCCCGGTATCGGTCACTTCGATAATCACCTGATCCGTCTCGTGATATGTGCGAATCTTCACGCTACCTTGCTCCGGGGTATAGTTTATCGCATTCTCAATGAGATTGATCAATGCCCGTTGAAGTTCTTCTTCGTTGGCTTGAATTGTCGGCAGATTGTTATCCAGATCAACGGTAACTGCCAGCGCTTTATGTTCGAATTTGGGGCGCAGATTATATTGGATGTTTGTCACCAGACGGTTAATATTGGCACTGCGGAAAACGAGATCAGGCAGCGTTTCCAGACGGGCTACGGTCAGGACATCGTCTACAACCTGAGTCACAAAGGTGAGTTGATTGTCAATGAGTTTGACTCGCTGTTGTTGCTTGAGCGGGTCATCCAGTTGTTCCAGTAGGGACAGGTTGATCTTCATTACGGTGATAGGCGTTTTGAGGTCATGCGCCATGCTTCCCAGAAAATCCTGAAGAAACGAGACCTTCTCTTTTTCGAGAGCCAGTTGCATACGCTGTTGTTCGGCCTGCTTGCGTTCGGTAATATCCTGACAAACTACAAGGACATTCGCTTCGCCGGTTGGCCCGGTTACCGCTCGTGCAAATTCTTCTACCCACAGGATACTGCCATCTTTGCGGACCTTACGAAATTGCCATTGATAGACATTTCCGGGATGTTGCAAACATTGCTGAAGTTGCCCTGTCACAGCAGCTTTGTCATCTTCGTGGAACACCTTCAACACCGATTGGCCTTCGAGTTCATCAATCTTGTAGCCAAGTTGACTGGCCCCAAAGTCGTTGACAGAGATAACGACCCCCTCACGGTCTACCGTAAAGAGCATGGAAGGATTATCGCGATACAGGGCACGATACCGTTCTTCACTGGCCTGCAACGCCTGTTCCGTATGCCTACGCTCGGTCACATCCATCAGGACGGCTAGAGAACGCACAAAGTTGCCTTCAGTATCGCGTTCGGCAATGGCAGAAAGCAGTACATCCATTATCTCGCCGCTTTTCTTGACAAACTGATAAGAAATGTTGGTACACACTCCCGTTCTGAAATATTCTGGCAGAACCATTTCCTCCGCATATTGTCGAGATTCAGGAGTCAAAAATTCCACCGATTTCCGACCGATGACCTCTTCCCGTTCATAGCCAAGCGAGGCCAACCAGTGATTGTTAACGCCAATCAGTTTCCCTTCACTATCAATAGAGTGCATCATAACCGGAGTATTGCTATAGAGTATGCGGTACTTTTCCTCACTTACACGCAGTGCTTCTTCAGTTCGCTTACGAGTAATCAGATGACCTAATGTTGAACCATAGAGAACCAGAAGTTCCAACTGCTGCGGTGTAGTAGGTTGTTGATGGAGAAGATTATCGGTTGACAACCAGCCTATACCTGAATCTCTACCCCACAGGACAGCCACGGCATTCCACCCGTCGCCAACAATCTCGCTATGATGGTTATACAGTGGAACATTCGGCCAGAGATGCAACGGCATTTTGCCACTGAGTATTTCCCTAAAAATCGCAGCTTGTGGTATCTGCATGCGAATACCACGCTCGTCTCGGAGTTGACCCGTTTCATCTGTGCCAAATGACCCGATCATCTTATCCAGGTCCTCATCCACCAGCCACAAACTTAGCCGGTCAAATCCTAAGTGGCTGCGTCCCAACTGAATAGCTGTCTGGCACAGATCATCAAAATTATCGGTGTTGGCAAGCGTTAAACTAACTTGATGAAGTACCTTGAGCTTCTCCTGGAAGCCCTGTGCGGAAGTTTCACTCTGCCGGGTTCGTCTCATAGCAGCATTCATCTGGACAATCGCCAGTCCAACCACAATTGCCGGGACAATAAAGGTCACGGTATAAGACACCCAGATATTAATCGGTGGCAGCAGAGTATCTTGCGAGGCGGTGCTGTTAAGGTAGACCATACTCAACACCGACAGACTGCTCAATCCGGCGTAGCCAACCGCCCATCTGGCACCAAGCAGTATCCCTGTCATTAAAATAATAACCACATAGGCACCATTGGTGGGCGAATACACACCGCCGGTCATCCAGGCAGCGAACGTGGTCACCACCCAGGTCAGCGCGACGGTTAACAGCGTGGCGAGTCTCAAGTGACGGCGATACAGAAGATAGCGCAAAACGCTCAAGCCTATCAGAAACACGACAAAAACTGGCAAAAGAATCGCGCCATCACCTGACAACCCGGCAGCAACCAGCCCAACCATGATCCCTGCGCCAATCAAAAACAAACTGGCATTCACGAGTTGCGCCGAGCGCGTCTGATCGTCATCGGTGAAAGTCGGTGCAGCTAAGGCCCGGATCACTTGGCTCACCATTGCAATATCCTTAAAAGCATTCTTTATCACATTACTTTACAGGGAAAAACACCCGTTAAATACAATCAAGGGGATTATATATATGTAACAGCAGGGCTTTCAAGATGTCAATAACATTTAATACCATATTCGGGTTTGGTTAAAAGACATTGTTCTTTCAAAAACAAAACCCCTCTCCAGAGAGGGGTCATAGGCATCAAGTTAAGGAAAATCACGGGCCAAAAGCTGAAAAGTAGCGGGGCGTGTTTTTCTTTTCTGAATGCTACAGCGAGCGAGGGTAGGTA
>JAKEEQ010000523.1 GCA_022616515.1 Chloroflexota bacterium
CTTGGGACGGCTGCCTACGGCGCTCTTGAACTCATCGACGCTGAACTCGTCAATCATGGCACGGGCGGCAACGTGCATGGTGGCGATACGGTAGGCGCTGGCTCCGGGAAGGGTCAGCAAACGACGGGTCACCTCGGCGAACGGGTCGGACTTGATCATGTGTTCAATCTCAAGCTCGTTGGCTGCCAGACCTGTCTCCATTTCAACCAGGCGCTGGTAGATCTGGATGGTCTTCTCAACAGTGGTGTCATCGACAGGCAAGGGGTGGCAGTAATCCGCCAGGGCATAAAGGGCATTGCGGGCCATGCCGTGATTATAGGCGTCGCTGTCCGGTCGCCAGCCTGTTTCGACTTTCTCAGCAAGGTCAATAATCTGCTGCGGGGTGTAGGCTCCGGCGCTGGCGGCCCGCTGCCAGATTTCGAAACGGACACTGAGAATGGGCCACATGCTGTGCAGGTAGGCATGCAGTTGATTCTTGGACCGGACGGCCTGCTTGGTCAGCCGGACATTCTCATTGACCAACAGGCGCAGCTCCATCGTGCGCTGTTCACGGTAGGGGTTGTAGGAATAGACACCACGCACGGCCTGACCCTCGCTGGTCATGCGGGCAATGATGGCTAAAGCGCGGGCGTCCATGGCGTCGGTTTTGGCGTCGGACACATGAGCACGTCGCACATCACCGGTGCGCTTGTTGGTGACCTGATAGAGAATGGCGCGGGTGTCTTCAAGGACTTTGACAATGGGCCGGGCGTAGTGCCAGCCAGTCGGTTCCAGGCAGACCAGACAATCACCAGCAAGGGTGGCAAGCTGCTCGTGCCAGTCGGGGGCAGACAGATCTATTTCGATGACTGTCCACTTTTTGGGGTCGGGGTCGTTCTGGGGCAGAACGCAACAATGCACCGACTTCTTTGAGATGTCGATGCCCATGACTTTATGCATATGGCTCTCCTTGGATGTCGCCTTACACGTATGCAATCAGCTTTGCCGTCGCAGCAGGTAGTGACGCTGTGGAGAGAAGGAACTTGCGCTTTACACAGGTCGCGTTCAGAGACGCCGTACAATAGTTGCGCTTCAGCAAAGTGTACACAACTATATCCAACATGTACAATAGGCCACGTACACAAAGGGAAGGCGTGATGGCAACTTTCAAAAAGGTCTACAATGTAACCCGCGACGAACTCATCCTGCCCGGAGGCAAATGGTGCAGCAATCCGTGGTGTCATTTTAAGGGGGTGATGTTTCGCGGGTCGCTGCCCGATGATGAGGGCCTGATTTTCGTCTACGGGCGCGAGAGCAAAATGAATACCTCAATACACATGTTGTTTGTCTTTTTTGCCATCGGCGTCGTCTGGCTCAATAAGGATTTGCAGGTGGTGGACGCCAAACTCGCCAAACCCTGGCGTCCCTCTTATGTCCCCGCCAGAGCCGCCAGATACTTCATCGAGGCCAACCCGGCTATTCTGGATAAGGTCGCCATCGGTGACCAGTTACGCTTTGATTAACCACAGGAACTTTGACGCATGACTGTAATTTCTTTCGATTCCCGCGATGCGCAGCAAACCGCCGACCTCATCCACAACCTGACGGGTGACGAAACATGGCCCGTGCGAGATGTGCCCGATTTCAACCTCGTCAATGAGATGAAAATCGTCGATGCCAGTGCCCTGATTGCGATTCTGTCGCAGGCGACAGTCGATCAGCGCAGCCGCGTCTACCATCACATCCAGCAGGCGGTGATTCACAATATCCCCATCATCCTGTTCCGAACAGCTAGCATCACGCCGCCACCTTATCTCAGCGCCATCACCCCGATTGACGGCTTTGCCGATATGGACGGGGCACTCAACACCCTCAAGACGCAGATGAAGCAGCCTGTCGGGTCCATCGTCATGCGCACCGATGAATTCGCGGATTACTGTCTGAACCTGAAAACTGACCTTGAAAATCAGCTTACCCGGTCCATTCCCGGCCTGCAAATGCGCGATTGGGATACGGCGGAAATCTACACGCCAGCCTTCAGCGAGGATGTGTCACTGGCCCACCACCACCAGATGATTATTGCCGGGGAAGCAGCCGTCGGCAAAACGATCACGCTGCTCGGCATGGCCTACCGCGCCACATTAACCCGCCTGCATGACCCGGACGCGCCGCTGCCCGTCTATGTGCCCATCTACACCTTCGATTGGCTGCAAGGCAGTTTCTACGGTTCGCTGAGCCGTTATACCACCCGATTAGGGCTGTTGAGCGCGGTGATTGATAACGGCGGGGCAATCCTCTTCCTCGACGGCCTCAATGAAGTGCGGCGTGATTGGGATGATGGCGGGATGCCGGTCGATTTGCGTGCACAGGTGTTGGCCTATTTGCGTAACTTACCCGTTCCCACGCTCAGCTACATCATCACCGCCCAGCCAGATGATGTTGAGGCACTGCGACATATCGTGGAAGATTTGCCCTATGTCATCACCATGCAGCGATTACCCGGTGGTGAGCATCCGGTGCGCGGACTGCCGCTTTATCGTGCGCTGGCCTCCGTGCTGGAAACGCCTGATTTTGATGGCGAGACCGACATCGACATTCAGGACGGTCTGATTGACCAGTACATCGATCACCGCGCCGAGCGCATTGAGTCGAAAATCGATACCGAAGAACTGCTGCTGGACATGGAAAAGGTGCTGCTGGCCCTGCTGATCGGCGTCACTCGCCGCGATTATGTCGACATCTGGCGTGACCAATTCGAGGCCGAGTTGGGGCGCAGTCAGGCCACCTATACCATGACCGCCCTGCATGACCTCGGCTTGATTATCCCGCTGGCGAAAGGCATTGCCCGCTTCGTTCACCATCATTTTTACCGCTATTTTGCCATCGACCGCCTGACCCACGACCTGATCGAAGGCGTCGGCGCGGAACGGGAAAAAGCAGCCCTCGCGTTCGGACGGGCCGGATTTGGCACGGAGTATCTCATTGCAGCTATGGACGGCGCGACACCGAATCTACAGTTACAGTGTGCCATCGCCCTGCGCCACCATCGCAAACCGGAAACAGTTCCGGCGCTGCTGCGGCTGCTATCAACCACACTCCCTGATGTACAAACGGGCATCATCGAAACGCTTGGCCTGATTCATGATGAACGTGCGGTTGAGCCGTGCATCAACCTCCTCCAGACCAGCGAGGATGATGACCTGAAGGCGACGGCAGCGTGGGCTTTGGGCCAACTCAACGATGGGCAGGCGGTCGATGCGCTGCTGGCGGCTACCGAAGATGATGATCTGGCGGTGGTCGAGCAGTCGATTCTGTCGCTGGGCAACATTGGCGCTACCCGCGCTACCGATACCATCATCGACCTGCTGGACGATGTGGACGCCGACATTCGCATTGCTGCCATTCGCGCATTAGGCAATATCGGCGAAAGTTACACGCTAACCTATTTGAAACCGCTGGTGAATGACAATAATTTTGAGGTCCGCGCTGCCCTGTTTCGCACCCTGACCCGCTTAGGCAATGTCGAAGCCATCGACATTCTGGTGCAAGCCTTAAACGATGAAGACCCGGAGGTATTGCAAAGTGCCGTGCAGAGCCTTTCCGAACTGGGAGCACAGGCCGTCGCGCCGCTCATCGCTGCCCTCAAAGGCGCTGATCAGAGCGGGGCCGCCCAGGCATTAGGGCATCTGGGCATGTTCGCTTACGAACCCCTCCTGACCGCCATTGAAGACAAAGACGCCGCCATTCGCGCCGGAGCCGCGCAAGCCCTCGGTTGGATTGGCGATGCCGGGGCGCTGGATGTACTGCTAATCGCCATTCAGGATGAAGATGCGGAGGTCCGTGCCAGTGCGGCGTGGGCCATTGGCTGGATTGGCGATCCGTCGGGCGTTGAATCGCTGCGTACGGCGCTTAAGGATAATGATGTCGATGTCGTCGTGAGTGCGATTGGCGGGCTGGCTCATATCGGCGATGACAGCGTACTCGATGAACTGGACAGGCTGGCTTCCAACCCCGATTTTCGGATTGCCAGCGCCGCGAAAGCAGCATGGGGCCAGCTTCAACCCGACGACAGTGGCTTATTCGGGCGATTCCGCAGACGAAAATAAGCGAGGCGTTAAGTTGCGTTATAATTTGGGAAATGCGCATGATGGCAAAGGGAGCATTACACCCGCTCTGTGTCTCTGGTGAATACATTGGGGGAAGAGCGCGACAGTTTTGCAAAAGCCGCTGGCAAGGGCAAAAAATCGTGTTGTTTCAGGCAGCGGACGCCATGTATGGCGTCCCTACGGGAGTCGTGAGGGATTGTAGGACAGCATAATGTGTTTTTACAAAATAGTGCGGGTTATGGACAAACCGGGGTCGGGTATACCCGACCCCTCCGGTAAAGGCGGTTGCGGAGGGGCGCGGTACACCGCGTCCCGTGTTAACAAACCCATAACCCATATTTAAATGTTAAACCGCATTATGCTGTCCGTCACCATCAATATGAGACCATTTTCACAGAGACGGATGTCTCCCAAATAAAATAATCGGGGAAATCAAAGAAGCTACTCATGAATCAAGTCTTCATCAGCTACAGCCGTGTCAACGTAAATTTCGCCCGCCGATTGGCGGCAGACTTCGACCGTGACGAACTGGATGTCTGGATTGACGTTGAGGACATCCCGCCCGGCACCAATTGGAGCAACGCCATCAACGAGGGGCTGAACAGCGCCGACGTGATGATTCTCATCATGTCGCCCGCCTCAATGTCCTCCAAAAATGTGGAAGACGAATGGCAGTATTTTCACAGCCGCAAAATGCCGCTTATCCCCGTCCTCATCGAACCCTGCGACAATATCCACTACCAACTGGCCCGCCTGCAATATATCAACTTCATCCGGCAGGACTACGAAACCGCCTATGACGAACTGCTGGCCCAACTTCGCGCCGCCGGGCTGGACGCCAAACGCCTGTCTGACCGTCTCGCCGAATATGAGGCCCAACGCGAGCGCAAGATCGAGGAAAAAGAACGACTGCGCCGCGCCATTGCGCGATTAGAACAGGAGCAGGCCGAAGTTGATCGCCTGCAAAAACAATATGATGCCTTGCAAGCCGCTCAGGCTGAAGAAGACATGCTTGAGGAGAAGATTCAGCAGGTTCAGGCCGAGGAAGCCGAATACCAGAAGGTCGTTGAAGAAGAAAAGAAACGCGCCACTGCTGACGAAAGCCAGCAAATCCCACTCTTTGATAAAACGCGACCAATCCCGGTCACTATCCGCTCTGACGACTCGGCCCCGATCCCGGTTGACATTCCCGCGCAAGACGCTCCCGTCGCTCGTCGCGGGCTTTCGCTGCCAGTGCAAGGAGCGTTAATCACCGGGGTGATGCTGGTGTTGATCTTTGTGGGGGTTCTTATCGTATCCACTGTACTGGATGGCGATGATGATGGGAACGGTGATAACGGTAACGGCGACCAATCTTTTGGTGACACCGGCGACCTGCCAGTGGTCGTGGATGCTATCGCCTTTGCGTCTCTTAATGGCCCTCCCACCGATATTGAATGGGAAAAGAATGGCGACATCCTCACAATCTCTACCAGGTCGGATTCAGTCCCTATCTTTAATGAAAGTTTTGAAGATGTCTGGCAGCATACAGATGGTCTGGGTTCCAATGTGACCCGTGTTAGCTGGGATGACCGGGCGTTCGCGGTGCTCACCGAGCCATCAGATGACGTGTTGTTTTCGGTCTGGGATATTGATAGCAACACATTTATTATCGACCCAATCGGGGTGGGGACTTGTGAAACCAGTGTGGCGCTGGATTACTACCAAGATTTTCTCATTATCGGTTGTGATTCGCAGATCTTTGTGAAGTCCATCGTTGAAGATGAAGCACTATCATATTCGCTGGACAATGATGTCGTACAGGTCATGATTTTTGACGCGGACGCGCTCCTCTTCGGCGCGGTCGATGTCAGCGGCGCGTTTTATTTTCTAGATCACGACGAGACTCAGCTTGTTGAGGAGGATCTCTTACCCGACGACGACCTGCGCTATGTATCAGATTGGAATCCCGATGATAATGTCCTGATTGTCAGCGGTCCGGACAGTGGCAAAATCTGGTTTGTCGATAGCGATGGGCGTTCGCTTGAGTTGTATGATGTGTTGTCGCCCGGTATAGAGAGTGCCATAACCGCCATTAATTATTCTCCTATCGGTGCCTATGCCATCGGCTACGAAGATGGTCAGGTCGAAGTTCGCTTCTTATATGATGAATATCAAGTGGTTTTCAGGCCACCATCCGCGCTGCCCGTCACCGCCCTTGCCATTAACAGCGATGGTGAGTTAGCGGTCGGTTATGGCGATGATCAGGCCCTGATCGTGTGGGATTTGTATGCGGAGCCATCTAGCGACGAGAATGGAGAGTCGATGGACTCGGAAGATGGTAGTGGTGATGACAACGATGACGACGGCCTCAGCAACAGTGATGAGTCGGATTATGGCTCGGACCCCGATAATTGGGACACCGATGGTGATGGTCTGAGCGATGGCGAAGAAGTCTACGAAACGGGGACCGACCCAACACTTCACGATTCGGACAATGATGGCGTACATGATGCCGACGACAGCTATCCGCTGGATGATAGTGTGAGTTAACGGCGCAGGAGTGTACCCATGATTACCTATGTTGACGGCAAATTTGTTGACGAGCGCGAGGCAGTTATTCCTGTTACGGATCTCGCCATCCTACGCGGTTATGGCGTCTTTGATGTAATGCGGGCCTATAACGGCAGGATTTTCCGGGCGCACGACCACGCCGAGCGGCTGGTGCAGTCCGCCGGGATGATTGGTATCCCGGTGCGCCATTCCAATGATGGCCTCATCGCCATTGCCCAGGAAACACTGGCCCGTAACAACCTCAAGGATGCCGTTGTTCGCGTGGTTCTCACCGGGGGTGATGGTGCCGATTCCATCACGCCGCTGGGCAATCCGAGACTCCTCGTCTTTGCCGCACCCTACAAACCCCCACCCGCCGACGATTACAAGAACGGCGTCAAAGTCATCACCACCAGCCACAAGCGTTTTTTGCCCTACGCTAAAACCATCCACTATATTCCCGCCATTCTGGCAATGAAGACCGCCCATGAGCAGGGTGCGGTCGAAGCCATTTATATCAACGGCGACGAATTGGTTTCAGAAGGCACGCGCACCAGCGTCTTCATGTTCATCAAAAACCGTCTGATTACCCCGCGCGAAGATGTGCTGCCCGGCATCACGCGCAAGGTCGTTCTGGAACTTGCCGAGAGGGTGTTCCCCATCGACATCCGCGATGTGAAGCTTGACGAGCTAATCGGGGCCGACGAGGTTTTCATTACCTCCACCACCCGCGAAATCCAGCCAGTGCGCCAGATTGACGACGAGCGTGTATTGCTGGGCGAGAACACCCGCAAATTGATGGCGGCCTTTAAAGAGTTGGTATCGCGCCAGACCTAATCAGACGCTCTACCCGCCAACCAAAAAGCCAGCGTAACTCTTGATTACACTGGCTCCATTGACAGATTTGCACTGCCTTTTATCGCGTCACGAGGCGGTTATCAACCTCCGTGCCGTTCAACACATACCCATCGCGCACCTCAATCACGCGCGGGACCTGTCCGGCCAGTTCGCGGTCGTGGGTAACCAGCACAATCGTTTTGCCATTTTCTACCAGTTCCTCGAACAACTCAAACATCAATGCCGCTGAAATGATGTCGAGATTACCCGTCGGCTCATCCCCCACGATCACCTCTGGATCGTTGGCAAGCGCCCGTGCAATGGCGGCTCGCTGCTGCTGCCCGCCCGAAATCTGGCTGGGATATTTATTTGCCACATCATACAGACCAACCATGTCCAGCAATTCCATCGCCCGTTCGCGGCGCTGCCCGGTGTAGGTGTTGGCGTAGTTCATCGGCATGAGCACATTTTCGATGACGGTCAGCGTGGGCAGTAACTGGAAGAATTGGAAGACAACGCCCACATTTTTACCGCGCCATTTCGCGACCGCATTTTCACTTAAGTTGGTCAGCCGCTTGTCACCCACATATACTTCGCCGCTCGTTGGGCGATCAATACCCGTAATCATGTTGATGAGCGTGCTTTTGCCGCTGCCGCTTGGCCCCACAATTGCCACAAATTCGCCCTTATCTACCTCAACATCCACGCCATTGAGAACTTCCAGTGGACCGCCTTTTGTCTGGTAGACCTTGCGTACATTTTCCAGTTTAATCATGTCTGTCGTTGCCCTTTTTGATTCGTACATTCACACCACATTACGTAGCCGTACTGGATTCGTTGCAGAGGTGGATAGGGCGGGCCGGGTCTGGTAAGATATGCTGCATTGGATATCGGTTTGATTATTAAGGACATTTGAGTGATGTTGAATAAGCGTTTGCTGCTGCTGATGGTCATCCTCCTGACATTCACACTGGCACTTTCGGCCTGTGGTGACCCGGAAATCCATAATGAACGCACCCATGCCGAAGAAGGCGTCGAGGAACACACCGAGGAAGAAGGCGAAGAGGCCGAAGCTGAAGCCACCGAGGGCGAAACCGCTGAAGAGACTCCCACCGCAGAAGGTGAATAATTGGCAAGTCGGCTCAAAGATATGCCATAATGCCGGAATCAGATGCACTTTTAGAATTTAATCATATAACAGCCCGATGTCGTGCATATGTTCACAGGTTTCGGTCCTCAACAAGTCGTCCGCGTTTTGCCCATCACCAGACCAAATCGTAGGGACACGGCAGTGCGGTGTCCGCTGGTCGCTACCCCACGACGTTATTCATCCTGGAGAGATGACAGATTAACGGACGTAGCCGTGCTGCGTCCCTACGCAGTGTCGCCGCCCCGTTTTCTGTTTAGCGTGTGTATCTGGCAACACGCACCTTCAGGGTTTTTAGGTTGCATATGATGCCGGTTTTTTGTTAAAACGAGGATGTGACAATGACCAAAATCCGCACCATCGCCATCGGTATGATCTGGCGCGGCGATCAATTTCTGGTTGGCGAATTCGATGATCCAAAGGGCGACGGCTATTTTTATCGACCGCTGGGCGGCGGCGTCGAGTTCGGTGAATATGGCAGGGACGCTCTGAAGCGTGAAATTGGCGAGGAGCTTCAATGCAATATTGGCGATATTGAATACCTGACCATGCTGGAAAACATCTTTACCTACAAGGACGCGCCCTACCACGAGATTGTCCTGTTGTATCAATGCCGCCTGCTCAAGCAGTCCCTGTACCAGCAGGACATCATTGAATTTGACGACGATGATGGGCGCTTACACGCCATCTGGAAGGCTTTATCGTTCTTTGAAAATGGTGGGCCACCCCTGTATCCTGATGGTCTCTTCGAATACCTGAGGGGGTGGGAAAAAGGTTGGAATTTCTTCTGAGAGCCACCAAAGCGCCTTATAATGGGGCAAACTTCCAGATGAGAGGCAACCATTATGGGCGGCAATCACTCTATAAAAGGCTATGAATTACATGAGCGTATAGGATCGGGTGGATTCGGCGTTGTCCACCGGGCCTATCAGTCTACCGTCGGGCGCGAAGTCGCCGTCAAAATTATCCTACCCCACTACGCCAATCACCCCAACTTTATTCGCCGCTTTGAAACCGAAGCGCAGATTGTTGCTCGTCTTGAACATATGAACATCGTGCCGCTGTATGACTACTGGCGCGACCCCGACGGCGCGTATCTGGTCATGCGCTGGCTGCGCGGCGGCAGTCTGAGCGATGCTATTGCGGATGGGCCTTTCACGGTGCAAAAAGCCGCGCGACTTTTCGAACAAATGGCATCAGCCCTGTCCTTAGCACATCGTCAGGACGTGATTCACCGTGACTTGAAGCCATCCAATATCTTGCTGGATGAAGACGGCAACGCCTATCTCACAGACTTTGGGATCGCTAAAGACCTGACCGTTCACGAGCAAAACACGCAAAGCGGCGATGTGATTGGTTCACCCGGCTATCTGGCCCCAGAACAGGCTCGCAGCGAAACGGTCTCGCCGCGCACCGACATATACAGTCTTGGGGTGATGTTGTATGAAGTGCTGGCAGGCGAACATCCATTTCCAAACCTGTCGGCTGTTGAGCGGCTGTACAAACATCTCAACGACCCACTGCCATTGCTGACCAGTCTGGATGAGGATGTTCAAGATACAATCAACGGCATCATCCAGAAAGCCACTGCCAAGAATCCGGCCCATCGGTATGCCGATGCTCTCGAACTGGCATCTGCACTGGGGGAACTTACGTCACGTCAGGAAACGACATCTCCCGAATCAATTGTCGAATCACTTACCCGGCGCGAACAGGAAATCTTGCAGCTTATCATCGAAGGCCACTCCAATCGCGAAATTGCCCAGGCGTTGTTCGTGGCACTCAGCACCGTCAAATGGTATGTCAACCAGATTTACAAAAAACTCAATGTACGCAACCGGGTTCAGGCGATTATCCGCGCTCGCGAACTAAATCTGATCTTTACGGATGTGACACAGGACGAAACCTCGGAAGAACAGACCTTTTTTGCGTTGCCCGAAGCCGTCAATCCCTATAAAGGACTGCGGGCGTTTCAAACGGCTGATGAACGGGATTTCTTCGGACGGGAAAAAATCTCCCAAAAACTCATCAATCGTATGGCGACCCCCGAAGATAATGTCAGATTTCTAGCTATTGTGGGGCCAAGCGGCAGCGGCAAGTCATCGCTGGTCAAGGCCGGGCTGATTCCTGCGCTGTGGCGCGGCGAACTGCCGGGGTCTGAAAACTGGTTTGTGGCCGACATGATTCCGGGCAGCCACCCGGTTGACGAACTGGAAATTGCCCTGATGAAACTGGCCGCTGACCAATCTTCCAGCATTGGCGACATCCTCAATAAGAGTGAGCGCGGCCTGATCAAAGTTGCACAGTTGATCCTGCCCGATAATGGCAGTGAACTGGTGATTGTCATTGACCAGTTTGAGGAGGTATTTACCCTGGCAGGAAATGAGGCACTGCGTATCCAATTCCTCGATCTCATCCATGCAGCGGTGACAGATCCGCGCAGTCGGGTGCGGATTGTCATCACGCTGCGAGCCGATTTTTATGATCGGCCTCTGCATTATCCTATGCTTGGTGAACTGGTGCGCAATCGTATGGAAACCCTCCTGCCCCTGTCCGCCGATGAATTGGAACGGGCCATAGTGCAGCCAGTTCGGAAGATTGGTGTGAAATTCGAGGATGGATTAGTGGCTCACATTATCGACGAGGTCCTCTACCAACCGGGCGCATTACCTTTGCTTCAATATGCTCTGACCGAACTCTTCGAGCAGCGCCGGGGTCGGCTGTTAACTCGCGAAGCATATCAGACTATTGGAGGAACCGTTGGGGCACTTGCCAAACGCGCCGGTGATCTATATCACGAACAGGATGAAATCGGCCAATCTCTCATCCAGCAGATGTTCCTGCGCCTTGTCACACTCGGTGAAGGTGTGGAAGATACGCGCCGCCGGGTGAACCGCAGTGAGTTGATAAGTCTAAGTGACAACGAAGACCTGATGGACGACATCATCGACGTTTTTGCCGACTATCGCCTCCTTTCGCTCGACAATGACCCCACTACCCGTGAACCAACCGTTGAAGTCGCGCATGAGGCGATTTTGCGCGAATGGGAACGCCTGCGTGACTGGCTAAACGAGAGTCGCGACGACATCAAAATGCAACGTCTACTCAGTCAGGCCGCGGATGCGTGGCAGCAGAACAACTGCGATGTAAGTTATCTGCTCAGAGGGTCGCGCCTGGAACGCTTCGAAACATGGGCGACGCAGACAGATGTAGCCCTCACCTCGCTGGAACTGCATTATGTGAGCGCTAGTTCCGCTGAGCGAGAGCAGCAGCAGGCAGCAGTCCAGGCACAACAGGAACGCGAAACCCGCCTCGAACAGCATGCGCGAACGGTACTTCGCACGTTAGCGGTCGTCTTTGCAGTGGCGGCAGTGGTTGCGGGTGGACTGGCACTATTCGCGCTGAATGCTCGTAATGCAGAAACACAGGCTCGTCAAGAAGCTGAAACTGCGCGAGACGAGGCCGGCAGCATCGCGCTGGCAGCAGCGGCGAACAGTGCGCATTTGTTGAACAATCCCGAACAGGCAATTGCACTGGCGATGGCGGCGAACAGCATTACCGGTACGCCACCCGCCTATGCCCAGAGCGTTCTTTATGACGTTGCCTTTACGCCAGCCTCTCGCCGCACTTTCACGTTCACCGAGAATCCCCCTGAGCGCTTGATGCTGAGTCCCGATGGACAGCAGGTGTTGATGTTTTACCGCGATGATGAGTGGTCTGTTGTCTATTGGGACCTGACAACCAAGCAAACAGTGGCGCGGTGGACATCTGAGTTTCTGGGTGAAAACCGACTCTGCCAGTTGATGTTTGCGCCAGATGGTGAAATAGGCTATGTGGCGGTCAGTAATCCTGCTACCGCCAGTGGATTTATCGTCGAATTTGACGTTGTAACAGGTCAGGAACTCAAGCGTTTCATCCCGCCTGAAGATATTCCATGCGAGATGGCTCTTGATCCTGATGCGCAAATGCTGGTCAGTGAATCGATCACTCGACAGGAGGATGGTCGTGTTATTGTATCGGCGGTGAACAGGTGGGAGGTCGCAAGCGGCCAGCTTACTCGTCATGTTCCGCTTGCACTTGGCGACCTCCCAATTGATGCCAGTGAACTTATGTGTTCCAGATTGACCACGGACGGTGAAAAACTGGTAAGCACTTACTCTACAGGCATGATCGCGCTGTGGAACGCCAACACCGGCGAATTACTGGGTACCTACCAAGAGCCAGGGGATCATGCTGTACACGTTTGCGCTTTCGTTACTCCGGCTGGGATAGTGGCTGCCAGCCTCGATCTGGTGACGTATATCACCACGATAGCGTTGTGGGATGAAGCCACCGGGGAACGGCTCAAGGAGGTGGTTTGGAACACCCGTCTCGATAGAGGGGGCGCACTGAGTCCTGATGACCGGACCCTTGCATTAGCCTTAGGCTCCGGTCAGATAACGCTGCTGGACCTGGATACATGGCAAACCACCGCTCTATATGGGCACAACCCACATGTGACGGGGCTGTTTTTTACCCCGGACAGTCAATCTCTGCTGTCAAGTGCGAGTGACGGCACCATCCGCCTGTGGAATCTGAAAAATGGGGCAGAAATTCGCCGCATAGAAGGGCCAGAGAGCTTTCTGGGTGCCTTTGAAATCAGCCCTGATGGGCGTACTGTGGCTGCTCAGGAATACTTCGACACAGCAGAGGGACAATTGGGGTTATGGGACCTCGAAACCGGAGCACTCATCCGCCCACTTGCCTACAATCAGAATGGAATGCAGACTGTCGCCTTTAGCCCGGATGGTGCGTCAATCGTTTCGGCGTCCTTACCCATATATGATTGTCCCGGTCAGGGAGCCACCCTGCATCTCACGGATGTTGCCACGGGAGAAATGATATGGGAAGCCACCAAAGAAGAAGGTCTCATCTATGGCGGTGCTGTCTTTGGTCAGGATGGCGACACGATTCTAACGGTTGACTGGCGGTGTGAGAACTTTGTAACAGTCTGGGATGCCGCCACTGGCGATAAGATTGATGAATGGCACGGTCACGAAGATTCTATCCGGGCCATCAGTGCCAGCCCGGACGGAAAATGGATCGCTACCGGTTCCAATGACCAAACTGCGATTCTGTGGGACGCAACTACCGGGAACGTAATCCACACCCTGCCGCATGATTCCTATGTGGCCGCGGTGGCGTTTAGCCCGGATAGTCAGTTTCTGCTCACCTCTGGCACGACCCTCCGCCTCTGGGATGTCGCCACCGGACGGGAATTAAGACAATTTACCGGGCATAGCTCAGTTGTATTCTTCATGGACTTCAGCCCGGATAGTCGTTATGTGGTGTCCAGCAGTGCCTCCGACAGCAACATCTTCGTCTGGGATGTGCGAACGAGTGAAGCAGTGCGGAATTTCCACTTGCCCTTGATAAGTATGTTGGGCAGCGCGGTAGCATTTAGCCCGGATGGTCAGTCCATCTACTTTACCGGTGAAAACAACATCATCCACCAGATTGATTTAATGCTGGAACCGGGTGAATTGATGAACTGGATACGCGAGAATCGTTATGTGCGCGATCTGACTGCCGGTGAGTGCCAGTTGTATGGTGTTGAGGCGTATTGCGCACAACAATGACGCGACTGATACCCCTATCAGTCACAATCAGGCCACACAAACTCGGAATTAATTTCCGAAGTTAACAAAATCCCGCTCAGATGATCGTGTTTTGGCAGGAAAACGGTGTCATAGAGCCAGCGAGGATTAATTTATAAACGTGATTAATTAATTCAGAATTCTGGTTTGATTTTCTCACTTGAGGGGTAGGTGGATTACCAATCCCTCCCATTCACCTTCTCGACTGAGTTCAACAATGAGCAGCATATCCTCGATAACCTGACCAATGGGTAAACTCTGGTGAACAGCAAACATGCCCGGCATTGGTTTTCCGGTTCTTATACGTTCCGCCGCGTGAGCTGTCATCGTGTTTACATCATGGGTAAACAGAATCCGACTCTCGTTGGCTGCCCATTCAAGTACTTCCGAGTCATGTGCTCCCGCAATTTCGTCAATATCCTGGACACGAAGCATATCAACATCTGGCTTGCGTCGTAATAGACCGCGCAAAATATCGTTGTTGAAGTCCTCGTCCAGCAGCACTCGCAAGCGCAGTTATTCCTTTTCGGATTTTCTGGCTAGTAAGCGCTCCCGAATGCCCACCGGATTGAAACGGGCTTCATTTTCTTGTTGAATCCGGGCAGTCTCTTGCTGTCTCTGGTTAAGGTAGGCGTCAACTTCATCACTGAAGCGCAGGTAGTAGGCGATAGTCCCATAAATATCAGCAAGATTGAGGGCAGGATACTGTTGGGCGATTTCTTCGGCGGTGGCTCCCTGATTGAAACTGTATATCACTGAATCAAGGGTCACACGGGTCCGCCCTACGCGAACCACCCCATCCGAATCGACTTCTAAAGGCACAGTCTCAGCGTGAATTTGCAGTGTCATTACATAACCTCCATAGCGCCAGCTTGCTTTGATTGTAGCACAGGCACATTGACCGGCAATTAATTTCCGAAGTTAATTAAATCCTGCTCAGATGATTGCATCCGGGCGGGATTAATTTATCAACTTGATTAATTAATTGCTGTTTCCTGCCACTCCCGGATAGCATTAACCAGATGCCTGGAAATGTGATTATGCTCCTGCAACCAGTTGGTTATCTCGCTAAGTCTAAACAGGCTCTCAATTTGAAGGTCATCAACCTGTGCCCGCAATGTGTCTGCCCCATTACGCTGCGTATCAAGGATACACAGCACCCGCTTGACGGGTAGCCCGGTCCGTTTGGAGCGATACATCACCTCCAATTCCGGCCTGCCATCCAGCAGTACATCCGTCAGCAGCACCGTTGGATTACCGACATCGGCGGTGCCTTCAATGGAAAAGGCAGGTGTGAAGGCTTTCAACTCACCACGCGGCCACAACATCGGCATTCCAGTGATGGTGCTGACCACTGCGCCGAGCGCAATTGTATCCCATGTCGTCAGCAGCCGATCACGCTCGCTTTTCACCGGGACAAATGGCGCGAGATGTTCGGCAGTGGCTTTCAACAGGGCCGGAAATGATGGTAGAAGCGTAAAATGAAAGACGATTGGCGCATAACTGCCATCGCGCACCTGAATATTGCCAAACTGAAAAATTCCACAGCGTACATATTCCGCCAGCAGATTATCTTTAGTCATCATCACGCTCCGCGAGCATACGCCATGCGAACCCGATGCCCCAATTGCCCGCCCAGTTCGGCACATCATCGGTACTGTACTGGTAGACGCGGGAATAATTGTGGCGGGGGGTGACAACGGCAATGCCGGTGGTGTTCTCTTGAGCGGCGATGCCAATCGCGACATCGGCTCCACTCTGTTCCAGCACCGACTTAACCTCATCATTCAGCCACTGTTTGAAGGCATCCTCATCGTCGCCAATCGTCACCGCCTCGCGACTGTCGGCGTGGGCAATGACGTCCGGGCCATCGGGAACGGCCTTAATACGTTCGTGCAGGGCGTGTCCTGTGCCGATTTCGAGGATTGCCAGCGTTTTGCCCTGCGTTTTGAGGCGCTCGACCAGCGCATTTTGCAGGGGCAACTTATCCATGCCATAAATGTATTTGCCGACACGTTCACGGACTTTGGCTTCCATCTCGTCCAGCATGGCGTTGGCTTCTTCTTCCGTTTCGGCGCGGGCGGCGAGACGAATATCGGTTTGCCCGCGATGAGCAGCCAGTCCAACGGTGGGATTGGGATGGGTCATATAGTCGGCAATTTTCTCATCGAGATGGCTTTCGCCCACACCAGCGGTGCGCAGGGTGCGGGTCTTGATGATGCCGGAGAAATCCATCTTGTCCTTCAAATAGGGCAGGATTTTATGCTCCATCAGGTACTTCATTTCGCTGGGTACACCGGGCAGGCTTATGATGATGCCCATTTCATCCTCGATGATATAGCAGGGGGCTGTGCCAACCGGATTGTCGATGATGATGGCGTCGGCGGGGATGTAGGCTTGAATGCGGTTGTTCTCGCTCATGCGTGCCCCGAACTGCTTGAATTTTTCAGCAATGTCATCCAGCAGTTCCTGATGGAAAACCAGTTCGCGCCCTACTGCATTGGCTGCCGCCTGGCGGGTGACATCATCCACCGTTGGCCCCAAGCCGCCTGTCGTAATGACCAGATCGCTGCGCGACAGGCCCATCTGGATATTTTCTTTGATGCGCTCCAGATTATCACCGACGGTTGCCATATAAAAAACATTCACGCCAATATCGCGTAAACTGCGGGCGATGTAGGTTGAGTTGGTATCGACGATTTCGCCCAGAAGAAGTTCGGTACCGATGCTGAGAATCTCTGCGTTCATCTAAAATGTAAACCCTTTGTGAAAGATTGAGCAAATTGCTTGACGATGAAGAAATTCTATCCTATGCTTTTACGCGGGATAGCTAACATCACAACTCTGGGAGAATTTTACCTCTATGAAACTGTTTCGAATGATCTTTGGCGGCGTCAAAGAAATCAGCAATGACAACTATTGCAAAAACTACCAGAACATCCAGCATATTCTACTGGATGTACGCAATAGTAATGAATATGCAAGTGGGCATATGCAGGGCGCACAGAATATTCCGCTTGCCAAGCTGCCAAAGAAAATGAACAATCTACCAAAAAACCAGCCGATTGTAGTCGTGTGCCGAACCGGACCACGTGGTCGTGAAGCCGCATACATGCTACAGGAGCAGGGCTACAATGTTGCCAATCTGGTCGGTGGCATCCACGGGTGGAAGAGCGCCGGACTTGATCTGGTCCGCGCCAACTAGGCCGAAAATGAACCCCGGCGTTCAAACCGGGGTCATAGGCATCAAGTTAAGGAAAATCACGGGCCAAAAGCTGAAAAGTAGCGGGGCGTGTTTTTCTTTTCTGAATGCTACAGCGAGCGAGGGTAGGTA
>JAKEEQ010000524.1 GCA_022616515.1 Chloroflexota bacterium
ATTGAGTGCCTCAGCAACCAGTCCCCCCGGTATAATGCCGCCCCTGGTGATTAAGATGATAGCGTCAAAGTATCCGCCTGTCCTCAGTTGAGGGATAAGTACATCTACCAGTTGGTCAACATCATCCCATGTTAACAGTTCGTGACGTATTGGTTCTTGCTGCGACATAAACTCTCCGTAAGTATTTCACCCGGAAACGAACAACTGATTATAGACGAATCCGGGTGAAAAGACGAAAACTTTATTCGTCGACGGGAGCTTCGTCTGCTTTTTGTGCTGTTTGCCCTTCTGCGGGTGCCGCTGTTCGTGCACTGAAGGAGTCGCCGTCAAGTGATCCATCCTGAAGATCATAAATCTGATCTTTCAACTTATGGGGGTGTGAAAGACCCTCAAAGCTGATCTCTGCACTGTCGGAACCAGCCGACTGCACCTCAAACAGACCATGCTTAAGAATGGCCCCCAGCGGCCCGGTCTTGACGCGAATGTCGGTGATACGAGCCAGATTCAATGAGATTTCCTCACCACCCAGAATGCCACCACGCCGCTCGACAATGCGGCGGTTGGTCAGTGTGATTTTATTTCTGTTCCACAAATACAGGTAGAGTCCGAGTGTTACGATCATCCGCCACCAGAATCCGCCGGTCCAGACACTGCGGCGATATTGTGAAATGACTACTTCCTCACGCGATTCACTCATCAGATTAGCCTCCATTGAGCAATAACTTATACATCAATCAACTATCTCTATTTTCAAGAACGCTGTCAAGTTATTGCGCATTGTCATTGCCTCTACTATACTGACAAATGTTCTTAAAATGCTTTAAACAGTCGTGGCTCATGAGTTCATTCGCTGACAACATCATCAAAACACTGAAGTGTCAACTGGCCTGGCTGCTGACACTGGACAATGATGTACTCGTCACCAGTTCAATTGCTACCGGCAAAGCCCCCGAATTGGTGCAGCATTTTCGCGCCACTCTGCGGCGCTATTACGATGCGTTTCCTTTTGTGGCAAATGACAATCCGCCTGCTCAGGTATTGCTCAAAAACACGCCAATGTTTAATGTTTCGGCTTCATACATTGATCAGATTCCGGGCGGAATACCGCTGGTCCATGCCCTGACCGAATTGGGGGTCAATTACGTCAGTTTCGTTCCATTGTTTCGGGAACAGGAGCCGTTCGGGGTGCTGATAATCGGGGCAGAACAGCGTTCCTTGATGGATAGTACCAGAGACCACCAACTCATTGAACTATTCGGGGCACAGGCGATCACCCTGGTTGACCAGCAAATAGCACGAGAAGCGTTGACAACACTGCGCCAAACGGCCTCTGTTGAAAGCGGACTGCGGCAGATACTGATCGATGCCGCGACCTATCCCATGGCTGTCATTGACGACCAGCATACCATCATTCAGGTGAACCAGCATTTGCTTAGCGCAATGTCCACAACGGAAGATGAGGTGCTCGGCAAAGACATTGAAATGATTTTTGCCAGCGAAGGCCGCAGCAGCGCCATGTATAGCATCGTCAGCAATGACAATTCAGCCCTTGTTCCGCGTAAATTGGTTTCACAGAACGGGCACGAATATCACGCGGCGTTGTTCATCACACCCATCGCGGGCAGCGGCTTTAAGGTGATCCATTTCCGGCCTGTTTCCGATGAGGATGCGGCAGCCTTCCAGCCTGAGTCGCAGCGGCTGCGGGCGCTTACGCGAGCTTCACAGGCTTTAACATCCGCACTGTCACTCCATGAACTGATGGATGTCATTCTGTCCTCAGCCCTCGAAGTGGTTAATGGCGTTGAGGCATCCATCCTTCTCATTGATTTCGATAATCCTGATGAACTGGTATACGTATCCACACGTGGTCCATTCTCAGAAGAAATGCCGGGGCGGCATGTGCCTTTAGGTGTTGGCATCGTGGGATGGGTCGCCGAAGAAGGCAAAGCACAGATTGTTTCCAACGTGCGCCACGACCCGCGTTTTCAGTTTGGTCTCGACTGCCACGAGGATATGATTGCGCAGACGCTGGCAGCAATCCCATTAAAAACATCAGATTCCGTCATAGGAGTGCTCATAGTTGTCAACAAACAGGATGGTGTCTTTGATGACAATGATCTGGAAGTGCTGGAAAGTTTAGGCTCATCAGCCGCCGTCGCCATCCAGAACGCCAGCCTGTTCGACCAAACCACCCGCCGCCTCAGTGAATTGACAACGCTGCTGGAAGCGAGCGCCGCTGTCACCTCTACGCTTGAACTGGACGACATTCTCCAGCATATCACGCGGCGTCTGCTCAATACGCTCGAAGTCCAGCAGGTGACGGTCGCTATCGAGACAGATACAGGCGATACACTCAGTGTTCTGGCCTCAATGGTGGATGCATCGTGGCATCGCGATTCTCGACCATCGTTTAGCATCCACGACCATCCCATCAAGCAATTGACGGTTGAACAGCGCATGATCACTCAGGCTGACATCACGCAGGAAGACCTGACCGATGCCGAGCGCCATGAACTGGCGGTGCGTGGGATGGGCATTGTCCTTAACCTTCCGCTGCGTGTTCACAAGGAAACCATCGGCGTTGTTTGCCTGTATCATCCTGACCCTCGCTATTCATTTGATACTATCGAGCAAAGCGCAGTCGCCGACGCGATGGAAGAGTGGATAAAGCAGGGCAAGCTCGACGACATTACAGCTCTGGTTTATCGCTGTCTTCAAGCGACAACTGCCGAGTGGAGTGCGGTCTATTTCTGTTATCAAAAGCAGCTCACGCTAGTACGCGAAATCGGCACTAATCTGACGGGTGGTCACGATATGGAAACGTTGTGGGGACTGCATGAGTATCCCACGATGCAGCATGTCGTCTCAACCGGGGAACCCACCCTGGCGTGGGTCGATGATCTTGATGAAGACGCGAAAGAACAGCAGCAGATGCACTATACCGGGATGCAAGCCTCGCTGATGGTTCCGCTCATAATGCGGGGAAAATCGTCGGGCATTGTTAAGCTAGCGACGACCGGACGCCGCCTGTTCGACAGCGGTGAATTGTCACTGGTGCAGGGGATTGCTAACTCGGTGGGCAATGCGCTGGAGAACGCCTCGCTTTATAAATCGCTGGAGCAGCGTGCCCGGACGATTGAAGCGGCTTTTCGCGACCTGGAATCTGCCGACCAGCTTAAAGATAACTTGCTGCAAAATCTGTCGCATGAAATCAGCACCCCGCTGATGCACATTCTGGGCTATGTCAATTTGCTGCGCGACGGTGAATATGGGGACCTGTCTCCTCAGCAGCAGGAAGTGCTGGAACAGGTCGTAAGCAAATCTGACCATATTGCCGAAATTGTACGTGATATGGTAGCGGCCTATGCCACGCGCTCCGGCCCGCTCAATGTAAAACGGGTGAAACTGGAGCATATCGCGGCACTGGCTGTCCGTTCGCTGGCCGGGAAAGCAAAAGCGGCTGGCATTCGCATTATTCCTCACATTGAAGAGAATTTGCCACGTGTTTATGTCGATCAGGGATTAATCGGGCAGGCACTGGAGGCCCTGCTGGACAACGCCATAAAATTCAGCCATCCCGAAAGCACCGTTGAAGTGATTCTCCGCGATACGAACGGCCCTATGCTGGAAGCCTGTGTGCGCGACTATGGTATTGGCATCCCCGCTGAAGAGCAGGACAAGATTTTCATGCGCTTTTATCAGGTGCACGGCGGAACGGCACGACGGTTTGAGGGAACCGGACTTGGCTTATCTATTGCCTATGATGTCATCAGCAGCCACGGTGGACGGCTGTGGGTGGAAAGCGAAGAAAGCAAAGGGACAGCAGTCTTCTTCACTGTCCCCAAAGCAAATCTTGCTAATCCGAGTTTTGCGGATGAAGACTAACGGTTATTCCACCCAATCACCCTGTTTAGTCATCAGATAAATGTCGCTGTCGCTGCATCCCGGTGAACACAATTCTTGATAAAGCCAGAATGTGTTGTCGTGATGCAGAAGTGCAAATAGCCACACCGACTGTCCACTGGATACATCCGTCGGCACACTGACCGGTATATCCAATGGGCGCGTCCAATGGATGCCGTCTTCGCTGATAGCAAGTCCTAATCCGGCACGGGCATCGCGGCTCCGATAAACCATATAAAACGTGTCATCGACTACCACTACACGTGGACGCTCCACACCTTGAAAATCCCAGCCCTCGTCGGTACGCAGAAATACAGGATCACCTTCGGCAAAGGCTGGTTCCGTTGTTTCTAGATCGTCATATTTCGTCCAGTGAATGCCGTCTTCGCTTATTGCTAAACCAATCCGCATCTGTTCAAATCCACCGCTGGCTGCAAATCCTGAATAATACATGTAGTACATGCTGTTGTACTTCACTACTGACGGTACGCCAACCTGCTGCTCATCCCATGAACCTTCCGCGCCAGCAACCAGCAGCGGTTCAGGGTCTGCCGTCCACGGACCTTCTGGCGAGGTGGCAGTTGCCCGGCCAATCGAACCTTCTCCGATAGGCGCGGTGAAACTATCCCATGTATAGAAATACAGCACCCATGTACTATCATCTTCAACGAGAACGCTGGATGCCATGATAAGCCTACCGGCATATGGCACATCTTCTTTTTCAATCACGGGTTGATCGCCAACAACCGTCCACCCCAGCCCATCTGGTGAGGTGAGATAGACAATCGTGACGCGACCCGGCCATGCCGAAAAACCATTGCGGAACATATGAAACTGCCCGTCATGATAAATCATTGCCCCCGGATTGCTGTATTTCTGGTCCAGCAATTCGTGGGTTGTGCGGTCTATCACCGGGCCGTCCTGAACCGGCGTAAAAAGGCTTTCGATCTCCTCCTGTGCCTGCGCCGAGAGGCTTACAAACAGAAAGGCGATTACTAGAACAAGTAGACGAATCATTTTTGCTTCTCCACAGGAAATTGAATTTCGACGATAGGATTTTCGGGCTGGTGGGGAGCGACCAATTTCAGATACACCTCACGCGCCGGTGCAACCAGTTGGTAGCCGTTTATCGCCATCCATTGACCAAGCGCCTGATAGCCCAGTCCAAGCTCTAGCCAGGGGCCGTCATGGATGACTGCCGCGACCATTTCCAGAGGTTCGAGTTCTCGGAAACGCAATTCACGATGGTTGCCTTTTAAGCTGCCGGTTGTTACCGAGGGCATCGTCACGCCGAGTTCCCAGTCGATGTCATTCTCTTTTTTAGACGGGTCGTGAAAAACGGCCAGCCATGACTGGTAACTCACAGCATTCTCCGCCAACCAACGGGCAAGTTCATAATAATATTCTCCCATCTCGGTCAGCGTGGGCATGATGTCACGCCCGGCGAGATATGGCTGGGCAGCAACTGATTTGAGTACCACATCATGACCGGACAGAATCCCGTGCTCCTCCAGATGGCGTAATCTGGCTTGTACATGATTCAGCCGCATTTGCTCGGCTTCAAGCGTTTGCTCAATCTGGGCTTTCTTGAGACGCAGCATCCCGTGAATCTCCTCGCTGGTGATGTTGTCTTCGATCAAGTGCTTGATTTGCTGCAAGGTCAGGCCAAGCTCCTTGAGGGCGAGGATGCGATGCAGAACCGGAAGTTGTTCGATGGTGTAGTAGCGGTAGCCACTGCCCGGATCAACGTGCGCCGGTTTGAATAGGCCAACCTCATCGTAATAGCGCAGTTGGCTGATGGGAACGAGGGCTACTCTGGAAAACGGTCCGATCTTGAACATTGGGGGTCACCTCCGCTCGTATTATCACGTCTCAAGCCGCTTGAGAGTCAAGTTTGGCTTATTGTTTTCTCATCTGTAAACTCGTGTTTGACTCCAAAATCGACATATCGTACAATAATTTTAAGACGCTTGAATTATTTTAAGCGTTGAAAGGAACTTTAAAAATGAGCTTTGAGCCAGAGGACAAATTCTTCATCACCGATGTTGAAACCTTGAAAGTGCTTGCCGATGAACGTCGCCTGCAACTGCTTGAGATATTGGGGCATAAAAGCGCAACGGTTAAGGAACTTGCTCAGGAACTGGATATTCCAACCAATAAGCTCTACTACCACATCCGCCTGATGGAAGAGCACGGCATCATTCAGGTGGTCGATACCAACATTGGGCCAACCCAGATCGTTGAAAAAACGTACCGTGCGTCGGCCCGTCGTTTCATGCTAGACGAAAGCTTGAGTCCATTGGAGAGTCTGGACGCGACGTTGGCACTAATCTTTAAGGCAATTGATTCCGTGAAGGAAGAACTGCGTGAGAACGCGGCTATTCTGGCAGAAGAAGACCCGGAGAGCAAACGCGGGGCTTTCGGCAAAGGCAAGCTGTATCTGACCAACGCGAAAGCTGAGCAGGTTGCCCGTGAACTAGGTGAACTGTGGGATCGTTATGGCAGTGAGCCTGACAATCCAGAAGCCCAGCAGTATACCCTGATGTTTACCTTCATCCCGACGCCCAAACGGGTGCATATCGAAGAGGAAGATGATGAACAACCCGGCTGATAATTTAGGCATGCGACAGGTACTGTCAATTCGCAACTACCGCTTTCTGTGGACAGGTCAGGTCATCTCCAATTTTGGGGACAGCTTGACCAATCTCGGCCTGCTCATCCTCGTCAATCAACTCACCGCCTAACATCGTTCCCGTGCATGGCTTGATGAGTGCCAATGCGCTTATCCAGACCAGCGCCCTCCTAGTTGGCGTTCTCGGTGCAGGCACAGCAGGACTGATTGTTGGTGTATTTGATACCTATACACCAATTTTCCTGATTGATTCCCTAACTTTCCTTGTATCAGCCCTGCTGATTGCCCGCATTCAACTTGACCCGGCAATCCTGACCATTGACCAGCATGAGTCAACGGCGAAGGTCTGGCGTCAACTGAAAGAGGGCGTGCAACTCCTGTTCTCCAATCGCCTCCTCTCCGGCACACTCGTAGCCGCCGGAGTTGCAATGTTGGGTTTAGACGCGATAAATATCCTGATGGTCCCGTTTCTGGTTGATGATCTGAAAGTGCCTGAAACATGGTTTGGCGGCGTCCAATTTGCTCAGGTCAGCGCAATGGTCATAAGCAGCGGTTTTGTGGCCGCCATCGCGCGGCGCTTCTTACCCACGCAGATTATTCCCTTTACGCTGGCAGTAGTCGGAATCGACGTAGCGATCATCGCCGCTGTAACCAGCATCTGGCATCTGATCGTTCTGCTTTTTGCGCTGGGGTTGGTGATGACGCCGCTGCAAGCAGCGATTAGCACCATCTTACAGACCGCCGTCGAAGACAACATGCGCGGACGGGTAGGCGGCGCACTGGACACACTCGTGCAGTCGGCAACACTGCTGTCGATGGCCTTTGCCGGAATCTTCGGCGATGTGATCGGCATCCGTGAAACGTTTGTGCTGGGCGGTCTCGTTGTGGTGACGTCTGCCCTTGCGGCGGGCCGTGTGTTCGCTAGACCAGAACCAATGACCCCTCCCCTTGAGCCAACACCTATTGGGTAAAGTTCTATCGAAAAATACGTTTGGTCTTTTGAATCATTTGCCCTATCATCTTCTGAACATGACTGGAGACGATGGGGAAAACATTTATGCAGGACTTTTTCGTGATTGATGACGAGGAAACACTGGACATCCTTGCCAACCAACAGCGTCTGCAAATTCTCGAAATACTCGTCAATAGAGCCTATCCCGCAGATGAACTGGCGCAGTTCGTTAACATCCCTGATGACGACATTGATTATCATCTGCGCGTGATGTTTGTCTATGACCTTATTAAGTACGACGCCGAGTCCAAAACTTACCGTGCCACAGCGCGGCGCTACGTCCTGAGCGATACCCTTCATGAAAATGTTAATCCAGCCCTGAAACTTGCCCTGGAAGTATTGGACAAGACACGCTTAGAAATCATCCAGAATCCGTGTGCCCTCCTTGACCCAACGGTTCACGAGTTTCGTGCCGAATTCGGCAAAGCGACCCTGCATCTGACCCCACCCGAAGCCCGTGAACTGGCTGATGAACTCAATGCCCTGTGGGACCGATTTGCGAATCGTGACAGTCGCCCCGGCACATCGGCCTATTCATTGCTGCTGCTCTTTTTTGAAACCGGATTTGATGCTGGGACCCCGGCAAAATAAAACCCCTCACGCAGAGGGGGTCATAGGCATCAAGTTAAGGAAAATCACGGGCCAAAAGCTGAAAAGTAGCGGGGCGTGTTTTTCTTTTCTGAATGCTACAGCGAGCGAGGGTAGGTA
>JAKEEQ010000525.1 GCA_022616515.1 Chloroflexota bacterium
TACGCGCGTACGCGCGCTCTTAAGTCATTACTGTATCCATTGGGCATTCAACCAGCATACACCAGCTTTCTTGTCTGGTCGATCCCTAAATTTACTATATAGATATCGTTTCCAGTTCTATAGGTCGAGGTGGAGTCGTCAATGGGAAATTCGTATTTCGTCCGCGTGATAGGAAGAGAGAGACGGATTTTAAAGAGTTGCTTCTAAAATCAGCGGAATTACTTGATGCATTGCCCAACAAGGTAATTGGAAAAACATATCACGAGGACGAAAGTCTTGGAAATCTGGATAGCATGTTACCTGAGTATTTTGTTGACGCATTTAGATATGCACAAGAACAAGATGCCAATTTGTTGACAGACGATGGAATGCTTTTAAGTGCTTACAAACACTTTGGGGAAGAACATATTCCCAATCACTTTTCTTCATTTAGTCTGGTAAAGGCATTAACTATAAATAAACTTCTTAGCTGGGAATCGTACCTTTACTTCTTTGCGCTTCTCTCGGGTTATCGTTATCACTTATTGCCCATATCAGTAGACGATATGATGCACACCGTCTTTCCTGTATCGGATGGGGGATTGGTAACTGTAGCACCCCGGAAATTAGAATATTTGAATCTTCCAATTACCCTTTCCAACACTTACGGCGTTGACAAGAAAACTGTGGTCGGTATTTTGTCCACCTTCTTTAACAAAATTATTTACGATCACTCGATTCCACAAGAATTAGCAGATGAAATTTTTGCCATAACTATCGTGCAAGGATTGATGGGAAGAGAGAATAGAATTCTCGCAAGAGCAATATTCCAGATTTGTAATCAAACTTTTCGTGAGAAAGAATTGGTACATCGTTCAAGTGAAAATAAATTGCGAATCCTCGGAAATCAATTGGATGGATTTGCCCAAGGGGTTGATCCCATCATCGTCGAATCGGCTTTCTTGCTTAGAGGAACTGACTCTAAGACTCATATCACAAACGGATAATTTAGCCTGTGCTTAACATCTGAGTACACTTCTTATTGACTCGAATTGAGCCATCAACGCCGCCAAATTCTCAGTATCCATTACTATGGATTAACTACGTGCCCCGTTCATCCCCGAACCAGAACCATCGCCTCAATCTCAACCGGGATGTTGAAGGGCAGGCTGCTCATGCCGACGGCGGAACGAGCATGTGCGCCGCGCTCATCGCCAAAGAGTTCCAGTATCAACTCCGACGCGCCGTTGATGATCGCCGGGTGCTGGCTGAATTCCGGCGCACAATTGACCATGCCCAACAGCTTGATCCACGACTGGACGCGCTCTAATTCGCCCAACTGGCGCTTTAAACTGCCCAGCATCGACAGGGCCACCAATTGGGCGGCGTCATAGCCCTGCTCAACGCTGAGTTCCGCGCCAACCTTGCCGAATGGTCCGGCCAGCGATCCATCGGGATTCTGGGGGCCGTGCCCGGATACGTAGGCGATATCGCCAATCACGCGCACCGGGACAAAGGGCAGCTTCATTCCCACATCACCCACCGGGGCAGGCAGCACAAGGCCCATTGCGTCAAGCTTGTCTTCGATTGTCATGAGTTGCTCCGGAATGTTTAAGAAAATTATTCACAAGCAGGATTGTACCGCGAAGGGGGGAGGAATTACGACCAACTGAACGCCACTTACTCAATGACGCCGCAAATGTCTATAGGTAACGGTTGATGAGTGCGGTGCGTTGGGTAAAGTAAAGGACGCCCAACGGGGCGTCCCTACGACAACCCACGCCTCCCGTAGGGACACAGCACCGCTGTGTCGGCCACCGTCAATATGCGGTCAATGCCATGTGGCGATACCGCATCACCGCAAATTCAGCAAATCGAGGACGCTTGTGCCCGGTTGGCGGCGCACACTCCACGCATCGCCATCTGAAATCGGGATAAACTGCGGCCCCTGCCAGTGTGCTTCAATCTCATGACGCGCCGCATCGTCGCCGGATGGCGGTTGGTGCCACAGGCAGACGTCGTCTTTGTGGACAAAATCAATGGAGCGGATGCGATTGGCGACCAGAACTGCCGCGATGTCCTGATGCCTGCGGCTGCCCGGCTTCCAGAAACCGTCCTTTTTGCGCTCGGCAAGCGGTGCCGCATTATCCCTGCGGCTGCCCAACAATAACTCCGCCGTTTCCACCTCGTCTGGCAGAAAATCGGTCACGTTGTTGATGGCGATCACCAGCGGCAGTTTCAGGTTGCCGTAATGCTTGGCTTTCATAATCAGATTTTCTTTCACCGGACCTTTGACATCCAGCGTCGTCGGCAGGTGGCTGATGGCGGCGATAATGTCGTTGTCGCGTGACATGGCAGGCCACACAGTAATCTCCGCCCGCCAGCCCGATGGGACATCATGCCAGTCGAAAACGGGCAGTTGATCGCGCTGCTGCGTCTCCCACAGGTGGCGCACCGTCGCGGCATCGTGGCGCTCCAGCCAGTGTTCAATAGCCCGCAGTTTGCGTTTATTGGGTGTTCGGAGCGTTTGCTCAATAAATTTCAGGCGGAGTTCGTAATCCGGGGAATGGACGTTGCGGTTGACGTAATCGACGATTTCCTGCTCATTGGTGCGGATGCCGTCGGCTTGATTGGAGTAGGTGCAGATAGTGCATTCGAAATAGAACAGCGGGTGCTGGTCTTTGCTCACCAGAAAATCGGGGCTGGAGTTTTTGCGGGAGGATGTCTGTGGGTGGGTTTGGACGTCAAACCCCTGCCGCAAAAGCAACTCGTGGCAATATAACTCAAAAAACGCGCCATGATACTGGCGGTTATCTTTGGCGCGAAATTTGTTGATGAAATCGCGGCGCTCTGGTCCCGCCGCCGGAAATCGCGCAAACCACGCTTCGAGACGCTGCCGGATGCCTTCGGCGTCGTGGTGTGTGTTCAGGTAGTGAAAGAGTGTATTTGGAAATCCGGCGTTTTTTTCAAAAAGCGTAGTCATTGAGCGTCAAAAAATGGAGCGGCGGTAACACCGCCCCACAGTTGTTTAGTTCACGAGTTCGCGAATTTCGTTCGCCAGTTCCTGAGTTTGAGGATCGGGCGATACACCGAGTTCTTTTTTCAGAATTTCTTCCAGATTCTCGAATGTTTCCAGCGCGACTTCTGGTTTGCCGAGTTCGGCATACAGCGTCATGATCGAGCGCGTCAGGTCTTCACGCTTGGGTGAAGATGCGGAAGCCCGCAGGAACAAGCCCAACGCCGCTTCTTTTTCGCCGCGTCGTTCATAAATGCGGGCCAGCCCAATCAGAGCATCGGTGTAAATAGCCCGCAGGTCTTCGCGACGTTTGACGACCCAATCGGCATCCATCGAACTCAAGAAATCATCGTGATACAGGTCGATGGCAATCTGGTAGAGTTCTTCGGCAACGTCGTCGTCGGCAATGGCGGCATTTTGCACCGCTTCCTGAAAGTTGACGACATCGTAATGAAGATCTACCTCCGGCGAGATACGGTAAAATCCAGAGCCATAAACGGTCGGATGTACCCCTAGAATCTCACTGACCTTCCGCTTGGTGACATGAAAGACGTTCGTCGCCTCGCGCTTGTTCAGCCGAGGCCAGAACGTATCAAAGATCTCATCGCGGGTGGTCATGGCACGGTCTACGAAAAAGTAGAACAGTGCGCGTGGCAAATGGCCTTCCCACCTATCAATGGGTCGTCCATTCACCAATACCTGACCCTGACCGAAGGCACGCACTTCTAAGAACGTTTTGCCCTCTTCAGGTTCAGTGTAATCAATCAGCAACCGTTTACGATCTACTGGTAACACGGCTACAGCCTCCTCTGATACTAAAGATTCGACCAGTTCATTGGACAGCACGCGCCCGCTAAGAACGAGACGACGTCCCGGTTTCAACTGGCGAACCACTTCTTCTATCACCTCATCCAATATGACAGCCGTTGAGCCGTCATACCCCTCGATAAGGAGCTGAGCGCCGTCAACGGCATTCAGCGCAGCAGCAATTTCGCTTGCCTTTGCATCGAATGATAAATCGGTATTGAGTTGTTCGTTAAGGGCTTCAATGACGCGATGGAGCGCCAACTTTAGATTGTCCGCGTCCTGTGGCACATGTACGTACGCGGTTTGGCCTCGCTTGAGCAGAAGCTGACCTAACATACGATGGCTGGAATAGGCAGCGGGATGGAGAATCAGCAACCGGACGTTTGCGTCCAGCGCATCGTATTGGGCTTCAATGTCAAAGTTATTTATGGTTAACACGAACGCCTCCCCAGGCATAGTCAAAATTTGATGCCTTTAACAATCCCCACCCGAGTTCGCATCGTATCATAAAAAATGAATTTTTATTTAATTAATTAATGTCCATTATAGCGCTACGTATTTTACAATTCAATAGTTTTACCATATTGTTAAAGATACGCTAACATCAGCCAAATGGAAGGGTCGGCGTCATTGTCGGGGTAGGTGTTATGCTCGGTCGCGGTGTCACCGTTACCGTTGGCGTTGGAGACGGCAGCGGCGTAGGTGGCGGATCGTCAGGTGAGCGTAAGGTTGCACAGGCCAGCGATGCCAGCAGCAACAGGATAACGACAGTTGTTAGACGCAACGGTTCCCACCTTTATCAATGATATTGATGAAAAATCAGAAGTCTATTATAGCAAAGTGCGGCGGCGTACCTCCGTCACTTCGGGCAGGGCGTCGATTTTAGCCAGCACCCGGCCCAGATGCTCCACATCCTCCACTTTCATACTCAGTTCAAAGATGGCAATATAGCCCGATGTTTTGATGTTGACATCGGTCATGCTGACATGCTCTGCCGCAATTACCGCCCCGATGTCGCGCATCAACCCCTCCCGGTCATGGGCGCGAATCTCAACGGGCACGATGTAGGTCGCTTGCTGCTCCGGAATCGACCAACTGGCAGGCATCAGCCGTTCCGGTTCATTGGTATTGAGGATATTCTTGCAATCCTGACGGTGCACTTTGATACCCGCACCACGAGTCACGAAGCCCTTAATGGCGTCGGGTGGGGCGGGATGGCAGCAGTTGGCAAGCGTGACCAGCATACCACTTGCGCCGTCAATGTTCACCCCGTAGGCTTCATTGCCCCGTTTCGATGCGGACTCAACCGTGATAAGATCATCGGCGGTAAAGGTGTCGGAACGGCGTTCATTTTCGAGTTGAATCAGCCGCGAGACGATGCTGTTGGCAGTGGTATTACCCAGCCCGATCATCTCAAGCATATGCTCGACGCCGGAATAGCCGGTCAGGTCGGCAATTTGTTCGCGAGTATAGATTTGCTCGATGCCCATGCGCTTGAGTTCTTTATCAAGGGTCTCGCGCCCGGTATTGATGTTGTTCTCGCGATTGCGGCGGCGGAACCACTGGCGAATTTTCTGGCGGGCACGATGTGTTTTAGCATAACCCAACGACGGATTCATCCAGTCGAGGCTTGGCCCGCCCCGGTTGGCGGTGACGATTTCAACATGATCGCCATTTTGCAGCTTATAATCCAGCCCGACCATGCGCCCGTTGACTTTGGCACCCCGGCAGCGATGCCCGACCTCGGTATGCACATGATAGGCAAAGTCGATAGGTGTCGAACCCATTGGCAGGTCGTAAATATCGCCTTTGGGGCTGATGACATATACGCGCTCATCGGCAATCGACTCACGAATATCTTCCACGAATTCCGCCGCGTCCTCATTGTCATCATTGACGCGATCCAGCAGTGTGCGCAGATAACCAACCCGGTCATCGAACCACTTCTTGTTGCGCCCGGATTCCTTGTATTTCCAGTGCGCGGCAATACCATATTCCGCGTCCTGATCCATCTCATGGGTGCGGATTTGAATCTCAACAGGACGCCCGTCATTGGCCCAGACCGCCGTATGCAGACTCTGGTAGCCGTTAGGTTTGGGCGCGGCAATATAATCGTCGAATTCGCCGTGAACGGGCTTCCACA
>JAKEEQ010000526.1 GCA_022616515.1 Chloroflexota bacterium
AGGGGGAAGGGGTAACTGGTGACAGTGCTGGGTTTAACGCGCATCAGCGAACCACCCACACCTGATGCGTTTAATGATAAAAATCCAGCAAAGCTGTCTTGAGACATATAATACGCGAGGTATTTAGGTACAACCCCAGATATTTGAGGAAAAGTTATCCATTCAGTGGAAGCTATTTTTTCATGTTCAGAAAAATTTCCAACCACCCAAACACGATTGATACGTGGATTGATTTTGCAAAGCAAAACCATGCCTTCCTCAACATATTGCTTATTAGAGCCAATCTCACTCCCACTAATGATTTCTGGGTGGTTTTCGTCAAAACTTGGCACACTATATAGTTCAAACATTGTATCAGGAAAAGCACTTGGGTTAAGAGATTGCCCTCGCCCTGTTAGTAACTCTCCTAATGTCATCACTATCCAGTGTTCTGGAAATTGTGTATCTTGTGAAATTTCAGCCATAACTAAGCTGCCAACGTTTCGTATAAATGTAAATCGACCCATTCTCTGCCAAAGACGCATGGCAGCCATACATCAGTGTAGGAGGCATCTGATCCAAACACCAGTGCTGCTCCACTGTGAAGGTTCTATTGGAGGCTTGCTAGGTCTCTATCCATGAATTATAGCGTTGGGTAACGGTTTCTGCACACCGTACAAGGGCTATTGTGTGACTAAGGCAACAACTCTCGTAGCTCTTCCGTGAGCGCCGCGGCTAATTCCGGCCTGCCATGGAAGTCACATGGTCAGCAAAAATCTGGCGAAGCGACAACTCAATCTCCCCCCGCCCGGTCAGCGGTCAAATCGCCAGCGTGTGGCACCATTCGGCTCCGCGGTGGCGACCCCAAAGGCGGTGTGAAACGTGAAGCGATAGAGGTGCCACGGCGGCGGCCCGGCGCTCGGAGCGCTGAACGGAGCCGTGAACGCATCGCCCTGCACCTCTGCCGGCCACCCACCCTCGCGGTACAATTGGGCCACCTGCTCTAGCGTCGGCTGATCGGTGACTCTGCTCACTTCACCTTCCAGCACGAGGTCGATACCTTCCAGTCTGACCGAGATTGTGCAGGCCGAGTTCGCCGACAGGTTGCGAGCCTTGCGGGTCGCGGGCCCACTGGTGACATAGAGGTCGCCATCGAGCCATACGGCACCGACCCCGGCGGTGTGCGGGCGGCCATCGGGTCGCACCGTTCCGAGGAAGAATGTGATATCAGATCGCGTCGGGCTGGCTGCGAGTAGATCGCGTGGCCTGCTCCATGGCAGGGCAGGGAATCCATAGCGGTCAAGATTAGTTACCTCAACAGGTGTTTGGTCGGTCATCTGTTCATCTCCTCATCCAATGCCACAGTATACTATCACTACCTGTACATGACTATCGAAGAATCCGCCGAGAGCATCCACGACAGATAATCCATTGAGAGATTGACGCGCTCGACTTAACCGTACTGCCTACAGCAACTCCCGTAGTTCCTCTGTAAGCGCCGCGGCCAGTTCCGGCCTGCCGTGAAACTGCGCCGGGGTATTTTGATAATGGGCAATGAGCCATTTGCCATCACGGTTGACAGCCACGAGCGTCTGAATTGTGTTGACTGCCGAATTGAGGTCGGACTGTCCCGGCGGTATCATGCCCGACACCGCCCGCAGGATGGCGACTTCGGGAGTTAGGAAGCGCACGCTGCGAACTTTCCCAACATAAGTGGAAGTCACATGGTCAGCAAAAATCTGGCGCAGCGACAACTCAATCTCCCCGCGCCCGTTCATCTGGCTGCCATCGAATCCCACAACAGAAGCGCCCTCATCAAATAGCGCGGCGAATTCATCAGCCTTGCGGCGGTTCCAGCAGTCCAACACCTGCTGATAAAGGGTCGAGATGGGAACATAATTGGTTTTGCTGCTTGTTTGAGTAGTCATGATTTATCGCTCCGATTGATAGATTCGATTTATGCTAACAGGGTAGTGGTTACATGGTACGTGATGCGTCCCGGATCATAAGATTGTGCTGAAGGATAAACCAACAAGTAACCAGTTCATGGCAGCGATCCTCTTTGGAGAAGGACAAGGTTCGACGGGTATAGCGTCCGACCCACTGGCGCAGGGTGTTATACCAACGCTCCTGATGATTGGTTTGTCCAGCATCCTCACTCGTAATACTCCGGCAGCTTTTTCAGCCCTTCCCACTGTTCCGGATCATGACCAAAAATCACCAGCCCAACCTTCTCCCGTTCCACCAGATCAAGCAGCTTGTTCGTGCTGGCGCGAATCGCTTCGGCATCCGCGTTGCTCCCATCGTCCGCTAGGTCACGAACAAAGCCCTCGCGGAAGGCTACAGCGTCAATCGTCAGGAGAACCGCACCCGTTTTCGGCAACCGCACCAGCACCGATTGGTGACCGGGAACATGCCCACTGGTCTCGATCAACTCTAATCCCGGTAGCAGTTCCGTGTCGCCGTCCACTAGCCGTATCCGCTCCATCGGCTGATCCCACTGCGGACATGTGGCTGCAAAGCGGGCGTTCCCCGGCGCATGTTCATGGTGGACACGCTGTACGAGATATTTCGCCTTTGTGAACGCCCCGTGATTGCCCGAATGATCGAAGTCATAATGTGTCGAAATGACCATATCAATGTCGTCCGGTTGCAGACCAATCGTGATAAGCTGCTCAAAGACCATTTGCCCGTTAACGAATTCCCGTTGATCTTCCGGGATGATCCTAGGGAGGCCGCTGTCAATCAGGATATTTTTGCCGTCATCCGTCTGCACCAGATAGCAAACAATCGGAATCTGGTATTCCGGCATGGACCCAACCTGCATCAGATAAAGACGCTTCACGGCATTCTGGCTCATAATCTCCTCCTCGGAATTGAAACATATATTCTATTGAAACCACTATAGCACAAAATTTCTAAAATTGCTGCGCCCATTCTCAGCATCGGGCGAAAGATTTGTGCCACAAACCTATTCTAAAGAAGATGGATTAAGGATACCTAAGGATAAATTTGATGACTCCCGCCGCACCGCTGGTTGCCAAATCCAAAATTTACAACGCTGATATGACACTGGTGAAAGCAACCCTGCTGATTACCGGCTCGCTGACGGTGATGGCGGGCGCTATCATTTCGCCTGCCCTGCCAACGATTGAAGCTCAGTTTGCCGATATCGCTAATGTCAAGCTGCTGGTGCGGCTGGTGCTGACAATGCCCGCCCTGTTCATCGCGTTAGGTGGCCCGGTAGCCGGATACATCGCCGATGCTTTTGGACGCAAGCGCCTGTTGGTATCTGCTTTGCTGCTATATGCGATTGGCGGCTCGGTTGGCCTTGTGGCAAATTCGTTGGGTGTATTGCTCGTAGGCCGGGCATTCTTGGGGATTGCTGTGGCGGGTATCATGACCACTGTGACCACCTTGATTGCCGACTATTATCAGGGTGCAGCCCGGGCGACCTTTATCGGCTTTCAGGTGGCCTTTATGGGATTGGGTGGCATGGTCTTTCTGGCGTTGGGCGGTGTACTGGCCGATGTGGGCTGGCGTTATCCCTTTCTGGTTTATCTGGTGGCGCTTGTGCTACTCCCACTGGTAATTGTCGTCCTCTACGAACCGCCGCGCCGCGAGACTGTTCTCGCTACAGACGCACAGACCGTTGTTCCCCTGCCTGTTGGCCTGATGGCTTTTATCTATATCTTCATGACCATGACCCACCTGACCTTTTACATTATTCCGGTATTCCTGTCATTTCATCTGGCGGATTTACTATCGGCTTCGGCAACTCAGGCGGGCTTGTCCGTGGCATGGATGAGTTTGTTTTTCTCGGTGGGTTCATCACAATATGGGCGTGTCGGCAGGCGCTTGGGCTTTATCGGCACCTTGATATTGGCGCTGCTGATAACGGGCAGTGGCTACATCATTATCACGCTGGCACGCGATTGGTTGCTGCTGGCTGTCGGGTTGGTATTGGCAGGCAGCGGCTTCGGCTTGGTTATACCCAACCTGAATGTGGGGATGGCGAACAGTGTGCCGGAAGCGGTTCGAGGCCGGGCGCTGGGTGGCTTGACCACGGCGGTATTTCTGGGACAATTCTTGGCACCGCTGGCCGGTCAGCCGCTTGCCAACATTGTGGGCGAGACCAACATCTATGCGGCAGCCGGGGTCTTCATGCTGGCTGCGTTGGTTGGCCTGTTTGTCTTTCGCAAGCCGTTGGCGCGTCTGGTGAAATGACTTCCTTCGCCCCGTGTCGCAAAGTATGTTATCCCGTCAATTTTCTGATTAGCTCAACAGCTTGCGTGGGATAATCGGGCATCGTAGCGCCAAGTTCTCTATCCGCGATAGTGAGCAGGCTTTTTGCCGCCAGAAGTCCATCTTGCAGGAGCGCATCGTGAAATTCGCGCCCTAATTCGGGAAACACGAACTCAAAGCGCCGATAGGGGTCAAGATTATCCAACTGGCTTTTGTCTGCCGACGGAAGATAATGCCCTAACAGTGTCAAGAGCGAAGCAAAGGCATACTGTTTGATGAGGCGTTCCCCGCTTAAGATTTCGCCGCGCCGACAGCGCCCCAGCCCAATTTGCAGATTACACAAAAATGCCTGCATTTCTGCCAGAGCGTTCAACGCTGACGTAGAACTCAGGGCTTGCACCTTTTTCAGTCGTTCAGCAATCTCAGCTTTATCGAAAGCTACGCGATAATCGTTGACCCGCGCCAAGAAAAGTTCTTCTACATCGAAAATCGCAAATTCAACTAAATGCCCATTCGCAAAAATCACTTTAAGGCCATGCGCTGTTTCACGGTAGCTGATGACGATATTGCCCGAATCGGGCAACCATGACAAATTCCGGCGAAAATCTTCCTGTACCCCTGTGACCGTAAGCACAAAAAAGTCATGGTCGGAATATTCATCAGGGCTGCGACCTTGTTCGGCGGATGAACCTAAGAAGACCAGGCCCAAAACGCGGCTGTCGCCTTCGAGATTCTGCTGCAAAGCCCGGCTAAAGGCACGAAACTGGTCTAATTGCATTCTTTCCTCGCTATCCCAATATCAGCAGGAGACTTACGCCTCTTCCTGTGCATAGGCGATTTGCAACCGCGCCTTGACCAGTTCCAGCCATGTTCGCAGCGTGTTGATTTCCATGATGTAGGCTTCCATCAGTAGATGGGCATGGAAGGAGTAGACACCGGGGTCGTCTTCCATGGCTTGTTTTATTGGATTGGTATAAGCCTCTTGAACACCGGTGGCATAACGTACCGCATCGAGATAACCGTTAATCCACTTGAGTATGTCCTCTTTGGATAGGCGGCGCTCCATAAATTGAAAACGCAGCAAAGCTATCTCGCGCTGTTCGTAAAAGGGGCGCATCTGTGGAATATCTTTCAGCCATTCATCCAACAGGTGGCCGCCTTTTTCCATCAGTGAATACACCTTGCGCGGGCGCGTTTCGTACTGCATCTCCAATTCACCCACAATCAAATCCTGACTCTCCAGCCGCTTGAGCATCGGATAGACCGAGCCGGGACTGGCGCTCCAACTATAGGCACCGTCCTCAAAAAAACTGGTAATGTCATAACCAGAGTGGGGTTGCAGACTCAGCAATCCCAACACCACATATTCTAGGTTGGTGAGTTCGCGCTTCGTCATAATACACCTCGCGCTTGCGTTTCGTAATACATCAGAACCGATATATCGGTTCTGAATCGCATTCTAATCCCTTCCGCGTAAAAAAGCAATAAAAGAGTGTTAAGGCTGCTTGACTGCCATCGAAATCAGGCGTATTGTTGTTACGAAACGTACTATTACGCACCTGAACATATCGGCGCGTAGGACAAGGGACGGATATGAAACCGCAAGCCTTGATAATCAGCAACAACCATCACAGTATCGCTTACTCAACGGCACTGGCCGCTTATGGCTTCAGCATCGACACAACACGGACATTTGAAGCGGCACGGGTGCTGTTACGCAGCGGGCTGCTGGCGCATAGCATCATCGTCGATATCAAGCAGCATTCGGATGAGATTGAGGATTTTCTGCGTTTCGTCCGGCAGGATTTGGACAACACACAGACCTTTATCCTCATCATCGGCTGCGATAAAGACTTCACCTACGCCTTCGGTGCCGATACGTGCTTGCAGCGTCCGGCGGATATCGACGAGATTATCGACAGCCTGCGGATGCGGCAATAACCCCTCACCCCTAAATCCCCTCTCCCACGAGGGGCGAGGGGACTTTGACTTTTCGCAACCATCTCGAATCGTTTTGCTCCCTTCACCCGTCTACGGGGGAGGGTCGGGGATGGGGTTGGAGTTAACTACACCCAAATTTCGTCCAGTATTCATCTATCACAACGAGGAATTATCATGCACAACACACAGGCAATCGTTATCGGCGGCAGTATCGCAGGCATGTTAGCGGCGCGGGTCAAATTTAGTTTCAAAACGTATACACAATTATTATCAAAAATCGGCAGATATACACTCTGAATAACAAGAAATATCCAGCTAAAGCCTAGCCAAGATCAAATCTCTGGGATATGCTATGCTGGCTAGGTCTCGTTAACCTATCCACGAGTCCCTGATGAGTGCAGATAAAACCTACTTAACTGCATCCTACCTCATCCATCGGGCTGACCCACGCTGGTTAGAACTGGATAAGATGACATGGTTGTCGAAGAATATCTACAACTGTGCAAATTACCTCATACGCCAAGCCTTCTTCATAGACCGCCGCGCCGGGATCGAGCGCAACCTAGAAAAGCGTCAGTGGATAAAATTACTGGTTTACGAAGTCCTCTACAAACAGGTTCGCAAGCAGTATCCGCAGGATTATCGCGCCCTGCCGAAACGAGTCGCCAATGAAACGGTGAAACTCGTCATTCAAGATTGGACAAGTTACGATGCTGCCCACGCCGATTGGGAAACTAATCCCCATAAGTATCTGGGTGAACCCAATATCCCCCGTTACAAGAAACGTGCCGAAGTTGGACGCTGTGAGACAACATGGGAGAAAACAGCAGTTCACAAAGGAGTCTATCATCAAACCGGGCTGATTGGCTTATCGGGTTGTACTGTCCAGTTGGAGATCGGTGAGCATATCTATGAGCGCATTCGCAGCGTTGAACACCGTGACGACAACAACCCGATTAATCTGTATGATTATCTGGTCGAAGTGCGGGTTGTGCCGCGTGCCGATGCGTATCAGGTCGAATTGGTCTATCGAGTGGAGCCTCTAGTGTCCAAAGACCTAGACGCAAGCCTTGTTGCTGGCATTGATTTAGGTGTTAATAATTTGATGGCGATAACTTCAAACAAGGCCAGTTTCCAGCCGATTCTTGTTAATGGTCGCCCCCTCAAAAGCATCAATCAGTTCTTCAATAAACGCCGCGCCCAACTCCAGAGCCAATTGCCACCGGGTCAGTACCACAGTCAGGCACTCAGTCGCTTGCAACGTATTCGCAATCGCCGCATCAAAGACTACCTCCATCGGGCCTCCAAATTCGTGATTGAAACCTTGCTCAAAAACCAGATAGGCACGCTGGTCATCGGCAAAAACAAAAACTGGAAGCAACGCGCCGACATGGGCAAGCGTAACAATCAGTCCTTCTTGAGCATTCCCCACAGTCAATTGATTGCCATGCTGACCTACAAAGCGCAACTGGTCGGTATCAGGGTCATGGTCGTTGAAGAAAACTACACCTCGAAATGTAGTTTTCTGGATGGGGAAGTGCCACAGAAACACGACGTTTATGCGGGACAGCGTGTGCGACGTGGCTTGTTCAGGACGGCTCAAGGACGCTTCATCAACGCCGATATTAATGGTAGTTACAACATCATCACCAAAGCATTCCCTAATGCGTTTGCAGAGGGGATAGAGGATGTTGCCGTGCATCCCGTGTTGCAGCAATTAACCGTGTTGATTGGTGCAGCATCAACGTCGTGACTATATTTGCTTATAGAATCGACAATGGTTCTCAGTGAGCGCTTTGACCGTGTGATCATCATCGAACACGATACCCTATCCGATGCCATGGTCGGCGAGCCCACCGTCTTCACGAAGGGCTACTTCGACGCCTTCCGCCCCGCCGCCAAGCAAATCACCGACTGCGCTGGCCTGCTCGCCGAAGCCCGCATGATCAAGACGCCGCAGGAAATCGAGCGCATGCGCCTCGCCAACGAGCTCGCCGCCGTCGGCATGGCCTATGC
>JAKEEQ010000051.1 GCA_022616515.1 Chloroflexota bacterium
ATCGGGTGTGCCAGCAACGGCAGCCCGATGGGCAACAGGCGACTGCCGGTTTGCCCGCTCCTGGAGCGATCTTGTGCTTAAGTTTACACGCATGGGACGCCATAGATGGCGTCCCTACGGGATTCATGACTACTCGTAGGGACAGCATCCATGCTGTCCGACATTCTCTCATCAATCAATATGTCACCACTACCGCCGATTAATTGTTATAACTTTCAGCAGTCGCGGTTTGCGCTGCTGCGCGGGTGGACGTTGCCTCGACAACCGCCGTCGATGTCGGGGCCATATCAACCACTTCGTCGCTGACCAGCACACTGTACATACCCGTTTCGTTGGTGGCGTAAGGGTCAAATTTGCGGACGACCTCTATCCATGTGCGGCCCGGCTTCAGGTGCATAACATTTTCACCCTCCCAGATGGCATAGCGTAGCTGCAACGACCCATAGTCACGGTTACGGAACCAGTAACCCTTGAACCACTGCCCATCCCGGAAAACCCAGGCACGCGCATAACCCCAGATTTGGTGTTCAAGGGCAATTCCGCCAATTTCGCTTTCGTAGACATCCGGGCGCGGTGTATGCCAGACCTCTATCACCACCAGATTGTCTGTCCAGATTTGCTCCCCGGTTGCGGCATCCGCATGGGCGAGGCCACCATCCCAGCGTAGATAACGTCCGGTTGCGGAGTCATACTGCCAGCGGACTTCAGCGTCTGGATGGTAGAAGTCAATAAAAATATCATTTGCTGTTTCACCATCCGGGTCGGGTGTTTCATTAAAGGCCAGCCCAACCGCCTGCATGCCCTGATTGACATCAATGCGATCAGCTTCTTCCCAGATGCCGTCCGTATCGGCAAACAACGTATGCTCAAACGCCTTGCCATCTTCAGGATAGCGGCAGTAGGTGGGGCATTCGTAGTTATTAAAATGCGGCGTAATGGCTCGCCAGCGCCAATCAGAATCAAGAATATACTCGCGAACCCAATCGTTGGAGCCGCTGTAGGCCAGCAGCGATTGGTACATATCTACCAGTTCGAGGTCAATCAGACGCGCCGAGCGGATACTGCCCACGCGCCCCGGACTCTGGCTGCGGAAAATCGCGGCAAAACGAGTGACACCACCCTCAGCCTCATACTCATACACAATGTCTGCCGAATTAAGACCGTACTGCGGACGTACCACTGGCGGGTAATTGCTGATTTTCACAATCAAATTGCGCCGGTTACGTGCTTCCTCACTTGGATAAGCCAGTCCGGTCAGTGGATTGAAATTTTCCGGGTATTCAAAGGGGCCAATCAGTGTCGGTGTGATGGTTGGGGTAGGCGACAGCGTGTCGGTCGGTGTGGCTGAAGGCGTGAAAGTGGCGGTACGCAAAGGCATATCTGCCGGGTCATGCGTGTTGGTAGGAAATGGCGTTGGATTCCCCTGCGCACTGGTTGTTGCGCTGCCAGAAGAAAATACAATGCCTATCACACCGGCAACGATAACCAGTAAAAGTGCCACATTACGACGCATACGCTGTATCCTTTTTGAGTTTGTCCAGCAAGATTATGCCAGTCAGGAATCGAAATTCAACCTACGATTATCAAACGTCTTCCACGTCTTGACCGTATATGGTCTTGAGTCCCTTCTCCAGTAATTGGTGCACACGCCGCTCTATCACCGCCAGAGCAATACTGCCCCCAACCACCAATGCCAGCGCAACCCCGACCATACCGATCTGGTAAAGGGTCGGCGGCAGCTCAGTGATGACTAACCGTGCAACCGTGTATGGCAGCAATAGTGAGAGAACAAATAGCGGTAAAGACAGCCCGCGCCGCTCGAAAACGACTCTCGTATAACTGTTATCTTCCGAACGTTCGAAATGCCCTTCCAGTCGGGTAAGAAGTGGGCGCATCCAGACTGTATTTTCCCAGCCCTGAATCGCCAGCACAAACCGGCGGCGGGCATCGATAAAGCCTGCCAGATTCATCTCCAGCCCGACAGTTCCACTGCCACGCTGCACGAATTCTGCATAAAAACGGTCGCGTGTCTCCTCAACACCCGCTTGCACAACAAAATCGTTCATGAGCGCCATACTCCAACGGCCAGCGGAGTGATCGCGCCCAGCCAGCGGATACCTGTCAAGCTAAGGATATACAGACTGCCTGAAAACAGCAGAATCCCCGCGATAAAGGCATAGCCCGCCCATGTAAACACGCTCTGGTCCCACCGTGAGGCTGCCCACGCCACTGTTATCCGGCCCACCACATGGAACATCTGGTAGAGGACGGCAGTATTATAATTGTCTTCCAGATCAGGATGATCTTCAAAATAGTTGCTGAGTCCATGTGCGCCGAACGCACCAATGGCAACCGCCAGAAAGCCAAACACTGATGCTGCGATCAAAAAAGTTTTGTCCAAGCGTCAACTGCTACCTTTCTGTTAACGATAGCTAACAAATACACGACTATAGAATAGTCGAGGGCGTAGCCGCCATCACACGCAGATAAATGCCGCGTGCGCCGTTTAAGTCTCTGTCCACAGGAACACCATCCACGTAAATCGTTTTGCGTCCGCCAAGATGGTCGTTAACTTCGCCTGTCCAGGAATTGGTTTTACTGGTATAGGCTTCGTTGACACTGACTACTGTTTTGCCATATTCAAACGCCTTGCATTCAAGGTGTTCGGCAAATCTGGCAAATTTAAAGCCAAGCATGGCACGGACGGTTTTGCTTCTGATTTTCCGCTTTTGGCGCTTAACCATATCTGATACTTCAAAATCTGGCAGCAAGATAATGTCGAAATGCTGCACCAAAAACAGGGCAACTTTGTGGTGCATCTCGGCGATTAAATCATCACGTTTATGTGCCAGTTTGTTAAACGCTTTCTTTAATCGCCGCCTACGTTTGGCGGTGGTTTTAGCCATTTGAGACTTTAGATTGTCCATCGCCAGCAACAGCTTCATGATCCGCTGATAGTCACCCTCGCCCAGCCAGCCAAAGCTATCCTCGGCGAAGAAGGTCATGAAGGTCCGTATGCCTGGGTCCAGAGCAACGATACGGTCTTGGTTCTCGGCTTGCGCTCGTTGAGTAGTGGTTTCATACGGAACCGACAAATACCATCTTCTCCGATGATAAATAAGGCGGCTGTCTTTAGGTTTATCAGGCAATGGCTCACTAAATGCCAATGAACCGGCATAACGAATGTAAATGCTATCCTGCTTAATAGCGTCATTGCGAATAAAACAGGATTGAAACGGGTTTTTACGGCTACGAAAGCCAAGTTCAAACCTGTCAATGAGACCCTGCTTCACTTTCTTTTTGTTGTCTCGCAAGGCAAAACAGGCATCACGTACAGCAATATCCCGAATGGCACGCGGGCATTTGAGTGCCCACTCCGGTGTGATGGAATGAATGTACTTCTTGTATTCTTTCCAATTTGGCGTCGGGCCATCATGTTTGCGCAAATTTTCAACAGTCAGGTTGTAAATGTAGCGGCTGGTGTCCAGCCAGAACTTAAACAATTGTGCCTGCTCAGGCGTTGGATAAATCCGTATCTTCTTTGATTTGGTGAATGTAACGTCGGAGGCCATCCATTCTTGCTGAGAAGACAGTGAGGACGGCAAGCAAGTCTTCGACAATTTCAAATCCAAAACGAGCGAGCCTATCTCGGTAGGTGACAATAACTGGCAGCTCAGCACCGCGCATTGCTCGTTCCAGTATGGACCTAAGTCCTTGCCGTTTGAAATTGAGACCACTACCGATGTCCTTGATAATCCCTGCTGTTCAAGATATGCCTCTACATCATATAGCCGTTGGCCTGCATCTGTTTTGATGTGAAGTATCTTGCCATCATCTGCATAGCGGCGCAATGTATTGGGATGCAGTCTAAGCAGTTCTGCCGCTTTTCGCGATGGTAAATATGGCATTGTTAACTTATGTGAATGTTATAGCACAACAGTTAACGTTTTAGCCAACAGTTAAACGCTCTAATCAGCGATTGTGTTGACCCTAAAATAGCCGATAATGGTTGTACAGAAAATGGAGGGTTTTTGTGCAGGTCCGCTCAATTGGCTGGAAATTTATTGTAGTAATCGTTATCGCCACTGTTTTTCTGCTGGGCGCGGTTATCAACTTCTACCTTGCCCTGTCAGTAACATGCGATGATTGTCTGCCGGTTATCACCATGGCAAATCATGTTCAGCATTTTATCCTGCTGGTGAATATATTGCTGCTGGCAGGAACGCTCTTGCTGCTCAAACAACGCTTGTTGGTTGCATGGCTGTCACCGGGGGTAGTTGGCTTTGCGCTGATATTTGGCCCGTTGTGGATACCAACGCCTCCGCCCGATGTAGAAGGCGTTGAACTCACAGCGGCAACCTATAATGTGCTGGGCCATGCTGCTGATCCCAATGCGACGTTTGAGGTTATCGACAGGCTGGACGCCGACTTCATCGCCTTACAGGAACTGCGCCCGACCCTGCGCCACCTGGTGCGCTCCCGGCTTTATGATGAATACCCATATCAATTTACCCGGATTGTGGATTACGTGGATGGGCTGGCCCTGCTGAGTAAATATCCATTTGTGGGGGAGCCACAGGCGCAACTCCTGCTGCGTGACAAATCGGTGGCGCGATATTTGCGCGTCGTGGTCGATGTTGAGGGGCAGCACGTCGCCATTTATGTCTATCATCCGCCGACTCCGCGCTTCGACTTTCCCGAAGCGTATGACGACACTTACTTGCAGTGGCAGACTGAATTCATGGCGGACATGATTGAGGCGGAGGAACTGCCCACGCTTCTGCTGTGTGATTGCAATGCGTCTCCCCACAGCCGCCAATATGGCCTGTTAGACCACGAATTGGATGATGCTTTTCAAGCACGAGGGTTGGGGTTTGGCCTGACCTATCCGGTGCGCCTCCCTCTGATTCGCATTGATTATGTGTGGTACAGCGACGAATTTGTGGCGGTAGATGCAGGTGTGGAAACGGGCGTTACCGCATCCGACCATTTTCCCATGTGGGCAAGGGTAGTGCTCGAAAAATGATTGAATGAAAGAACGAGAGAGGTAGCGAAGTATTGGCTGATGGAGTGGACAGTACGCTTACCCCCTCTCGGTCGGCACGGCTTATGGTTAGGGACGACTCCAGTTCCCGTTTGCGGGGAGGGTTAGGGTGGGGAAATTTACCCACATCAGTTGAAGCGTTACCACCACGAGAACGAAATTAATTACTCGATGTTATCGCCAACTTCACGAACTGCCGTCAGAAATGCTTCCCAATCTTCATCCGCGATGTCAGCTTCGGGATCGTTTTTAATAAATTGGACTTCAATCACAATATTTCTATCGCTGAACACGGCGAGGCGTCCATTGGGCATTTCCGCAACATCTGTACGACCAAATTTTTGATACTGCGCCACGCGCTCAGTTTCAAACTCTGTGCCCATCAGCCGCAGGTCACGCAAGCGCCGTTCTACCGCAATCTGCGCGGCAGGGTCAGTCCCATACACATCAATCACGATAAAGACTTCACCCTCATCGCCTTCATACACGAGGGTCATGTGGCCCTTGTCACTAACGGTATCTTCGGTGAGTTCGATGACATCTTCCTGACTGAAACTTCCGATACGCTCTGGCATACGCTCGCCATAGCGCCGTGCTTCTTTTTTTGAACTGTTGATGCAGGCCGTTGCCAGAAGGGGAAAAATCACTATCAAAAATACTAATTTTCGCATCGAAGGTCAGTCCTTAGTAAGAAAAAAGGGGGACAAAAATTCCCCCGTCAATTATTCAGGCAAAATCTTGGTATCGAGGAAGTAATCCAGCCATATGACCAGAATGATACCAATCGAAAACCCTGTCAAACCAAAATAGACCATACCATAGCGTTCCAGATCAGTATCCAGCCAGGCATACACAATCAGATAGGCGGCGATGAAGCCAATGCCCATCGACACTAACCATACACCATAAGCCAGCAGTTGACGCAAAGAGGGTGAGTTTTCCATGATTGCTCCGTGCTAAAACGACGTTTGTTCTGAATTGCACAGATTGTAGCGGATGGCCTTTTGACTGGCAAGGCATTTTGTATCTACGATACTGTCGACGATTTGCCTATAATGATAAGTAGAGAACATTAATGTACTGAGCCATCAGGTTAGAATAGGGCATTTTCTATGCACCTCGCTGTGAAAGACGTTAAGCGCTTCTACGATATCTGGTTCCCTCTGCTGGATTATGTCAACAAAAAGCACAAATTGTTGCCAGAATTTTCGAAATCGGTGCGTAACCGGACGGTTAGCCCGGAAGACGCCATTGTCGTGCGCGATGTTTTGTGGGAGGATGATTCTCTGCGCGAGGGATTTATCGCAGAAAATCCCGCCAACCTCTCAACCAACGATCTGGCACTGGTCAAAAGCTGGCAACATCGAGTTCATGACGACTTTTTCATCTCTCACTACACGAAATCGTATGCCGTATTTATGAATGACACTGCTGCCTATGGTGTTCACGGCATCTCGGACCCTATCGAGGTCATGACAGGCGGATTTGCTCCGATTTTTGTGAATACTGTACTGATCCCCTTTGAGGGTCGCATTATTTATGACAGCATCATATCAGGCTACAACATTTCATTCGGCAGTGGGTATAAGCATGACATCAAGGAAAAGTACCGGAATGTACAGGAACAAGGCGGCGTGATTACACAACTCCCGCCCGATCCTGTACCAACTATCAGCGCTGTCCGTCAGAGTAACAAAAAAGTGCTGATTGCTTTCAGGCGTGAACTGGGTAGAGTCGGGCTTAGTCCACAAAAGATGGAGGAGCATAAAGAAAATATGGCAGCGTTTTCAGACAACTTCCTTCTCAATCAACCAGTGCCAGTTTTTTTGCTTGATGTAACATCTGATCTAATCCATCGCTACGTGGAAACGACTGGCGAAAAAATCAATTGGGTTAGTTTTAAACGCTTCGCACGTTTCCTGCGTGATACCTATCGTATTGATTGGGACGACGCCGAAGACATTCTCAAGACAATTGCGCAGTATCAATAACTGGCCTCAAGCACCGTCCGCAGATCAGCCGCCAGCCTGTCCAGTACCTCGCGAGCCTCCACATTGCGGTGGCGACGGTCATCCCCCTCATAGCGTGGCAGCAGGTGCAGGTGAAAGTGGAACACGTCCTGATAGGCAATCGCGCCATTGTTTTGAAAGACGCTCATCCCCGGACAATCCGTAATGCGCTGGATCGCCTGCGCAATCCGCCGCGACACCTGCATCACTTCGGCGGCTTCTTCATCGTTAATCTCGTAAATCATAGGTATATGACGGCGTGTGCAGACCAGTACTTTGTAGTGATTGGGTTGATTAATATCCATGAAGGCGACCACATGATCGCCCTCATACACAAAACTCCCCTCAAGTTCTCCGGCAATGATCTTACAAAAGATGCAGTTGTCGTCCAACGGCTAATCCCCGGCTTCTTCGGTCATACCCATGTGCACATACGTCAGCCAGTTATAGCGATCTTCGAGCCGACCGTTCACAATGCCGAAAAATTCGTCCTGAATAGCTTTGGTCACCGGGCCGCGCTTGCCATTACCCACCGTCAAATCATCCACGCTGCGCACCGGGGTCACTTCGGCAGCCGTGCCCGTCATAAAGATTTCATCAGCCAGATAGAGCATTTCACGCGACAGGGTTTGTTCGACGATTTCATAGCCCAGGTCCTGCGCGATGGTAATGACCGACGAGCGGGTGACACCTGCCAGAACACTGTAAGCAAGCGGTGTTGTGTAAAGCTTGCCGTCCATAACCAGAAACAGATTTTCGCCAGCACCTTCAGACAAATGACCATTCGGGTCAAGGGCAATGCCTTCGGTATAACCGTGACGCCGTGCTTCCATCGAAATTTGCTGGTTATTGACATACTGTCCACCGATTTTTGCCATCGGACTGGATGCTACCCGTCGCCAGCTTGTCACAGCGACATCCACCCCGTTTTCGATGCCCTCATCACCGAGATAGCGACCCCACTCTATGGAGAAAATGACTACCTCCACACGCTGACCGGAAGCGTTGAGTCCCAATGTGTCACTATCGCGGAAGGCAAGCGGGCGGATGTAGCAAGCCTCATGTTTATTACGCGCCACCAGATCGACACAGGCCGCCTCCAATGAAGCCTGCGAAAAATTGAGCGTGTCGTTCATGCGCATGATTTTGCAGCTATATAAAAATCGTTTCATGTGGTCATCGAGGCGGAAAATGGCCGGACCATCTGGCGTGCTGTAGGCACGAATGCCTTCAAAGACACTCGTTCCATAATGCAAACCATGCACGCTGACATGTACGGTCGCCTGATCCCAGGGCACGAATTTACCGGAATACCAGACCCAATCAGACTTATTCTTTAGTGGCATACTGTTCCCCTACAGTTCATTAAACACAACTCTATCGATGCTCCGAGTCTACATCCTGCATACCATTTTGCCTAATGAGAGTTAACACGGCCTTTTATGACCCCTTGACGTAATGAATCCATTAATGATACCCTTTATAGGTCTTTCCAGTTTTACTCAAAATGGGAATTTGCCAATGAACCATTGACCCTCTAATCTGGTACTCCTCATGCGTCCGGAAGTCGCCTTTGAGGTGCGACTTATTGCGATTCCTTCTGTATCATTAAAACAACAGAATGTTAATGTAAAGGCTACAATCTCAATGGATATCCCTAAACTTGGGTACTGGGGTTTGTTGACGACCTATATCAAACCCTTCCGACGATTGTTTTACCTGCTTGCCATCCTTGTATTGCTCAACATTGGCCTGCAAATCGCCAATCCGCTGGTGGTACGTTTCTTTATTGACTCCGCTACCGATCAAAGTACCACGACCCAAACACTGACCTATGCAGCCATTGCCTTTCTCATTCTGGCAACCATTCAACAACTGAGCGCGGTGTCGTCCGTTTATGTTGGCGAAAATCTGGCATGGTCCAGCACCAACCTGATGCGTCACGACCTCGCCGAGCACAGTTATAATCTCGATATGTCCTTTCACAAGGTGAAAACCCCCGGTGAAATGATTGAACGCCTCGATACCGATATTTCCGCGCTGGCAAATTTCTTCTCAGCATTTGTGCTGCGTGTAACTGGCAACTCACTGCTGCTGCTGGGTATTCTGGTGGTCATGTTCTACGAAGACTGGCGAATCGGTGTGCCGTTCACCATCACCGTCATCATCACCATGATTCTGTTGACCTATTTCCGCAACATTGCTATCCCCCATTGGGAAAAAGCCCATGAAGCCAGTGCCGAGGTATTTGGTTTTCTGGAGGAACGTCTGGCGGGCACGGAAGATATTCGGTCAGCCGGGGCAAATGAATATGTTTTCCAGCAGTTCGGCGATGTGCTGGATTTCCGCGCCAAAAAATGGAAACGCGCCTGGCTCCTGAATTTTCTGGTGATTCGCTCCATTTTCACGATGAATGCTGTCATGCTGATCATGGCCTTCGGCATCGGCTATTACATGTTCACGAACTCGCTGATTACACTCGGTACAGCATATGTGATGGTGCATTACACCACCATGCTCGGACGCCCCCTGCGCGAAATCTCCAACCAGATTCAGGACTTACAGCGGGCAGGCGGCAGTATCCTCCGCGTCCAGCAGATGTATGAGATTCGTAGCAAAATTGAGGACGGTCCCGGTGCTGAACTGCCTGATGATGCGCTGGAAGTCACCTTTGAAAATGTCACCTTCAGCTACGATGACGAAAAGGATGATGACATCATCCTGCATGACGTGAGCTTTGATCTCGGAGCTGGTGAAATTCTCGGCTTGCTGGGGCGAACCGGAGCCGGAAAGACCACCATTTCGCGCCTGATTTATCGCCTGTATGACATCAACGCCGGGGCAATCAGGTTGAGTGGGATTGATGTTCGCCAGCCGACGATTGATCAATTGCGCGGTCATGTCGGTATGGTGACACAGGATGTCCAGATTTTCCGCGCCACCATTCGTGACAATCTGACCTTCTTCAACAACAGCGTCCCGGATGACCGTATCATTGAAGTGCTGGACGATCTGGGCATGACTGAGTGGCTGGATCGTCAGGAAGAGGGGCTGGCGACGATGATGGAGAGCGGTGGCCGCAGTATTTCGGCAGGTGAAGCACAGTTGCTGGCCTTCACACGCATCTTCTTGCAGGATCCGGGGCTGATTATTATGGACGAGGCATCCTCCCGATTGGACCCCGCCACTGAACTCCTGATTGAGCAGGCCGTCGATAAACTGCTTAGAAACCGGACCGGGATTATCATCGCTCACCGCCTGAAGACGGTGCAGCGTGCCAACAAGATCATGATCCTTGAGGATGGTCGGGTTAAGGAATTTGGTAACCGGCTGGCACTGATGGCGGATTCCAAATCTCACTTTTCGGAACTCTTGATTACGGGTATGGAGGAGGTGCTGGTGTGAGTAACTTCGCCCGCCTTGAAATGCTGGAACGCACAAGCAAAGAAGCTGACAATCTGAAAACGGAAATGATGCCGACGTGGAAATTCGTCCGGCATATGATCCGCATTCGCCCGAAGATGTATTTCTTAAATCTGGGCAGTGTGCTGTTGATGTATCTTGTCATTCAGGCTCTTGGTTTTATTACGCGCGAGTTCTTCAACCTACTCAGCGGTGATGCTCAGGTCAGTGATCTTGACATCACGGGAATCCTGCTACTGGCGGGGTTGGTTTATTTTGTCCGAGAAGTACTACACTGGATCGCCCTCTACAGCCGCATCAACTTCTTCTTTGAAGCAGGCGACACGGTTCGTCGCAATCTGTTTGCGCGAATTTTACGGCGTCCCGGCGCACGTGCTCTACCTCGATCACCGGGTGAGGCCATCAGCCGCTTTGACGGCGATGTCGATGAACTCCCGGTCTTTACATGGTTGTTTAATGACACGATTTCGTTGGGAGCGGTGGTGATTGTTGCGGCCATTGTGATGGCTAGCATCAACTTGACGCTGACCGCAGTGGTGTTTGCGCCGATGATTATTCTGGTGGTGCTCACCTCGCTGGCCCACAAACGTCTAGCGCATTACCGCAAGGAGCACCGGCGCACCACCAGCCGCGTGGTAGGCTATGTGGCGGAGACGTTTGGCAATGTGCAGGCCGTCAAAGTCGCCGGAGCCGAACGCTACGTCCTGCAACATTTCGACAAACTCAACAATGAACGCAAAAAAGCTGCTGTCATGGACCGCACCTTTATGGCGCTGCTAGAAGCCATGTTCTGGAATACGCTCAGTCTGGGAACTGGCATTATCCTGCTGCTGAGTGCCTCACAGATGCGCGACGGGTCTTTTACCGTCGGCGATTTTGCCCTGTTCATCTTCTATCTGGACTGGGTAACCGAGGGGATGTGGTTCTTCGGTGTGGTGATGGCCCGCTATCATCAAGCCGGGATCGCCAATGAACGCCTGACGGAACTGCTGCAAGGTGCCCCGGCGGAGATTATGGTGCAAAACCCGCCGACCAGCGATCTAGGAACCGAGCCACTGGATAAAGGTCTTGAAGAGCCGCTCCAAACCTTCAGCATTAAGGGACTGACCTACCACTATCCCAAATCGGAAAATGGCATCTATGACATTAATCTGGAGTTGAAACAAGGCTCCTTCACCGTTATCACGGGCCGGATTGGCTCCGGAAAGACGACCTTGCTGCGAGTGCTGCTCGGTTTGCTGCCCAAACACAAAGGCAATATTTACTGGAACGGGCATCTTGTGCAGGACCCGGCCACTTTTCTCGTTCCGCCCCGCACCGCCTATACAGGACAGGTCCCGCGCCTGTTCAGTGAAGAACTCGAAAGCAACATTTTGCTGGGTCTGCTCAAAGATCATGCCGATGTTCCGGCGGCAGTTCGTCGCGCCGTCATGGAGCGTGACCTTGAAACTCTCGATAATGGTCTTCAGACGATGGTGGGGCCAAAAGGTGTGCGCCTGTCGGGTGGGCAGATTCAGCGCAGCGCAGCCGCCCGCATGTTTGTGCGCGAACCGGAACTGCTCATTTTCGACGATCTATCCAGCGCCCTCGACGTGAACACCGAGAAAATCTTATGGGAGCGCGTTTTCGAGATGGAGAATGTCGCATCGCTGGTAGTCTCCCATCGCCACACCGCGCTCAAACAGGCCGATCATATCATCATCCTCGATGAAGGACACATCATCGCCGAAGGAACGCTGGAAGACCTGCTCGAAAACAGCGAAGAAATGCAGTTGCTGTGGAAGGGTGAACTTACGAAGTAGACAGTGAGTAGAAGGGGTACGAAAGGAAACAACTCCAATGAGTGCAACCCTGTACCCCTTCGCGATTGGCAGCCTATGGACGGATGATATACTCGGTTAACCCCATTGCTTCACGAACCTCAATGGCGGTGAACCATGCAGCGGCAACACACGACAGCGAGGCAATTAGGAGTACAACAAGGACGACTACAGCAATTTGCTGAATGCCGCCACCACCGAACAAATCGTCAACCTGGAAATTGAACAACGAATCAATAAAGTCGCCCTGTCGCTGGCGTTTCGCTTTATCAACCTCAACGTGCCCTTGATTTGCAAGCCGTCTACTATCATATCGATTTAGCAGCCGTCCCGCGCGTTCGAGGGCTGGCGATTGGCCGCCAAGGTCTGCGTCGGAGGTTGTACGCGCAGCACTACGGCGGGCCGCTCCTAAAGGGTCCTGCCCTTTATAAGTCACCTGGTTATTCACATTGCCACCCAGATCATCAATCCACACGTCCTGTCCACTTTGTGACAGACTCGGCGGGAAACCTGAGGCTTCCTCTGGAACCATTCCGACCCATTCATCAAAGTCGCCCGCATCACCATCCTCAAGATCACCCTGATAAGCGGCACCCCATGCGTCATCTTCGTAGCGCATATAACGACGACGACGGCGTCGACCGGAATCATCGTCGAAATTGTGGTCTCTGTCTTCGTAAGCGTCACTCATACGCCAACTTCCTTTGTGTATGGTCTCAATACACATTATACACATTAATGTTAAACTCTGATTGGAATTTATGTGGATGAAAGGGAGACATTGTGAAAGCAAACGTTTTACATGAACCAGCAGCGATTGACGATAATCCACTGGAATTCATTGATGTTGCAATCCCGCAACCGGGTCCTGATGAACTTCTTGTAAAAATATCGGCCTGTGGGGTGTGCCACACCGATTTGCATGTTGTTGAAGGTGATTTGCCAGATACCAAACTGCCCGTCATTCCCGGTCATGAGATTGTCGGGACCATTGAAGCAGTAGGTGAAAATGTGAAGGAGCATATAGTAGGAGAGCGGGTTGGCATTTTCTGGCTGCATGATGCCGATGAGACCTGCCAGTACTGCAAAATGAGGTTGGAAAATCTGTGCCCAAATGCGCACTGGACGGGTTATACAGCGCACGGCGGCTATGCCGAATACATTGTCATCCCGGCGAATTTTGTTGTCCCGATTCCTGATGCGTTTGATGATGTTCATGCCGCACCGCTGCTGTGTGCAGGTGTGGTTGGCTATCGTTCACTGCGCCTCTCCGACCTTCAACCCGGCGAAAAACTCGGCATCTACGGTTTTGGCGCGAGTGGACACCTGATGATTCAGGTTGCCAACCACTGGCACTGCGAGGTATATGTGTTTACGCGCAGCAAGGAGCACCAGCAGCACGCCCGTGAATTAGGCGCGGTCTGGGTTGGCGATGCACGAGACGAACCGCCCCACAAACTGGACCGCTCCATCATTTTTGCCCCGGCGGGCTGGATTGTGCCGCTGGCTCTTGGTCATTTACGCAAGGCCGGGACGCTGTGTATCAACGCCATCCACATGAGCGACCTTCCAGCAATGCCCTATCATTTGTTGTGGGAGGAGCGAACTATCCGCAGTGTTGCCAATGTCACTCGGAATGATGCTGCGGAGTTTCTTCAAGTGGCGGCTGAGATTCCCATTCAGGTCGACATCGAAACCTTTCATTTTTCACAGGCAAATGAAGTGTTAAAAAAAGTCAAGGCCAGTGAGATTAACGGTGCTGCCGTCCTCACCATGTCGTAACACGGCGGATGCATCGCAGGACAGGCGACGGTAAGACGGCGTTTCTCCGTCAGGATCAACATGCTATAATCGCCACACGATGATTCTGTGATCACTGTGAGGCTGTTGTGCGCCAACTGTTTTTGCTGTTTTTGCTCCTGACAACATTTTCAATTCTGCCCGTTTATGCCCAGGCAACTGTTGATTTGTGTGTGGATGATTTCGAAGACACAAACCGCAACGGGCAAAAAGATGCAGGCGAACCAGCGTTGGCTGGAATTGAGGTCTTCCTAC
>JAKEEQ010000052.1 GCA_022616515.1 Chloroflexota bacterium
GATATGGGTAAGCGGTTGACTAGCCTGCCCAAGCCGTAATCTCGTAGAGGCTAAGGCGTTTGAAGGGAACTCGCAACCTGGGCGTGGCAGCCCACAGCACCGTACGGATGTCCCGCTAGTCTGTACGCCGCTGCGGTTGTGAGTGGCGAAGGGATTAGTTGCCCCTGCAAGGGGAGATGGTGGGGTAACTCACCAGCGTCTTACCGACGTTAAAGGTTCATGGGCTAGAGGCGAGCCTTCAGAAATGTAAATCGCCTCACCTTATCCGACTTAGTACGAAAGGAGACGGCGCTCCTCCCCGCCGCAAGCGACGGGGTTTCCGCGCTAAAAGATGATGAAACGTACTTTAACAGTTTTTTCAATGCTCATAATTATTGCAGCGATTGTGGTGAGTGGTCTGCCGACTCGCACACCCGCTGCCGTCGCACAGGACGACGAGTTTGTCTTCGGGCTGATTATGGTTGGCCCCTTCGATGACAATGGGTGGAGTGAAGCTCACTATGAAGCGGGCCTGTATGTCGAAGATAATGTTGACGGCGCTCGTATGATTTCGATTGATCGCTTTAACGCTGCCGACTCGCCGGAATTGACGATGGAAGATGTCGTCGCGGATATGGTCGAGCAGGGTGCACAGTTGATTATCGCGAACTCCGATGACATGAAAGAAGACATCGAGGCGGTAGCCCCCAATTATCCAGACGTCGCCTTCATCCATGTGTCGGGTGACGGTGCGTTGACGGGTGAAGCTTCAGGGAATCTCAGCAATATCATGGGCCAGATGATCTATGGCAAGATGATCGCTGGCTGTCTGTCTGGCCTGCGTACCGAGACAGGCAGCATCGGGTATCTTGGTCCACTGGTCAACGCCGAAACACGCCGTCTGGCGAACAGCGCCTTTCTGGGGGCGAGACACTGCTACGAGATGAAGGGTGGTGACCCGGCTGAACTTCAATTTGAAGTCATCTGGATTGGCTTCTGGTTCTTCATTGAAGGCGTGACCCTTGACCCGACCGAAGTTGCTAACGACTTCTTCAACGGCGGGGCTGATGTCGTAATTTCCGGTATCGACACCACGCAGGCACTGGTTGTCGCGGGGCAGCGTGCCGCCGAGAGTGAATCCGTTTTCGCCATCCCCTACGACTTCATTGATGCCTGTGGCGAGGCCCCGGACGTATGTCTGGGAGTACCCTATTTCAACTGGGGTCCGTCCTATGTTGAAGCCGTCGAGATGGTTCAGGCGGGCGAATGGGAACAATACTGGGAGTGGAATCCGCCCAACTGGGAAGACCTGAATGATCTGGATACCACAGCGGTTGGCTTCCAGTTCGGCGACATTCTGACTGAGGAAGAACTTGAAGCGGCCAACGGCTTCATTGAGGCGCTGGCGGCTGGTTATGCAGGCGAAGAAGGTGGCCTGAATCTGTATGCTGGACCGCTGAATTATCAGGATGGGACCGAGTTTGTGGCAGAAGGCGAAGTCGCTACCGATGAGCAAATCTGGTATACAGAGCAGCTACTGGAAGGCATGACAGGCGCTAGCGAGTAAATCGTTTCCACGCCCCTCCCCGTAAACGGTTGGCAAGGGGACACTTATTGGAAACAAATAGCGATTTTGGCACTTGTAAAGCGGGCGTCCGCTGCCGAAAACAGCCATGAACTTTTGCCGGTATCAGCGGCTTTTGAAAAACTATCCGCCCTCAACCATTTATGAGGGCGGTATCGCGGATAGGGGTGGGATGATTGCAACCCTCTTACTCACACCGACCGTGAGTCCCCATCTGCACGATATTCATCCAGTGCATCACGGGCTTCGGGAATGTTCTCCAGCGCGGCCTCGGCGACATGGCGCGTTATCGGATTGCGACTGCGAAGCCCGCCAATCAGGATGTCCAGCGCACGCATTTCACTCAACACAACTGCCGCCGCCATCGCCATGCCATAATCATCATCTTCAAAGGCTGCCTTGAGTTCAGGCAGGGCCTCCTCGCCAATGACAGTCAGGGCACGCCCCGCCGCTTTTGCGTGTTCGCCGCCCAGTGCATCGACCAGCGCCAAAATCGCCGGGTCACCAATCTCCGCCAGTGCCGTTGTCGCTGCCGACCGCACATCCCCGGCTGCATCGTTCAGAGCTTGCATCAGTGTGGGAATTGTGTTACGGGCGTCCCGTCCAAATTCGGCCAAACCAAGCGCGGCCTGTTGGCGGATAAAGGCTTCTGGATCGCTGCTGAGGATGTGGTCGAGGATTTCAATGACGGGCCTGGTTCCGATTGCCAGCACCGCCTCCAGAAAATGCTGGCGCGTTTCGACATCGCCGGTCGCAATGAGCGGTTTGAGCAGGGCCAATCCTACCGGGTCTTGTATCTCGCCAATGGCATCAATGGCCGCCAATCTCACCGAATGCTCTTTATCATAGAGCCGTTTGGCAAGTGGTCCCAGCGCACTGGCATCACCAATCTGCCCCAGCAAGCGCACCGCTTCAATGCGAACCTTTCCCGTGTCGTGGTCCAGCAGCGGGATCAGGGCGGGCACGGCGTCGCTTCCGGCATCAAGGAGGCCATCGGCAGCCACCTGCTGCACGAACGTGTCCCAATGCAAAAATCCTTCAATAAGCAGCGGCACATGCCCGATGTTGGCGATTTGTTGAATGGCATCCATCCGCATAAACCGCTCCGCATCGAACAGGTCCACACGAAGTTGTTCAAGTGTTGACATTCCCGTTCTCATAACAAATTGAAATCTTCAATAGCGGTATCTCCACAATGATTTGGCTCATTCGGCGGACGCCCCGTTGGGTGTAGGGACGTGCAACGGCATATCCGCTTTTACCCGTGCTGTCGCGTTTGATGGTCAGCGTTTTAATTTGGCCTGAGATGGGATAATGCTGGACGAATTTGTAGTCTACTCCACCCCTAAAGCGGCTGGTTTTCTCGCTCACCACTGCTATAATAGCTCCCTACTAAATTTACAGTATAACCATTTTTTAGGAAAGGAAAGCGCCGCATGAGCCGCGCTGAGCGATATGCAATGTATGGCGTTGATTATCACTGGAACTGGTGGGTAAGCCGGACGGAATACCGTCAATGGATTGGCCGCATCCTCTCGGAGTTTCCACGTGAGGGCAGCGGTGCGTCGGTATTGGATGTTGGTTGTGGCGATGGCGTGGTGACGTCGCAGCTCGATGCGCGGGGGTTTGAGGTTTATGGCGTGGATATTCTGGAAGGACCACTGGAAATTGCCGCCGCCAAAGTACCCAACGCGACTTTTAGCGCCCAGATTCCCAACCAGATCTTTGATTATGTCCTGATTAATAATTCACTGCCCGAACTAAAAGATGAGCCAGCTTTGCGTGAGGCGATCACGACCTGTCGTGAATATTCAGTGGTTACGGTGACCGAATATGGTTTCAGTTCCTACGATTTGCAGCGTATGTTTAAAAACTGCTCGGTTGAGTTGAGTTTTGAAGATGATGATATGCAGATTTATATCGTAGAGCCGCAGCGCTAGGGTATTATCGGGTTAGAGCGGCGTTCAAAATTGACCCCAATTCTGATCTAGTAGTGGTAAGCGAGAAAACCAGCCACTTTAGGGCGTGGGTGAAAGCGAATAATCTTTGTTCTATAGTGACAGGTATGATATACTTGATAGTGAAATGCCAGCCGCGATGCGTCATCATCCGCTGGCTCTCGGGTTGCAAAGGAACCAGAGCATGACTCATTCTATCACAGTTCACAAGAACCACCAGTTTCCTCTATACCGCTGCGATAAAAAAGATGACAAGCTGCGGCATAAAATTTTCGTGGCGTCTACCATCTGGAACCATTTCATTGCCTTGCAGCGACGTTATTACCGCATGACAGGCAAGTATATCTCATTGAACCAGATGAATAAGCATGTGCTGAAATTGCGCAAGATGCCACGCTTTGCGTTGTGGCAGGATTTGCAGGCGCAGGTGTGCCAGAATGTTTGCCGCCGCATTGATCAGGGCTACCAGCGGTTTTTCGAAGACATCAACAAGGGGCGTCCTGGTTTCAAGAAAGCCCGCAAGTACAAGTCGTTTACCTTTCCACAGAAAGATAAGGGCTACCAGATGGTCGATTACAACCGCAACCAGCCCAAAGGCAACGACAAGTGGACGCGGGAACGCGGCATCATCCGTATCGACGGGACGGACTATAAGTTTGTTCAGCATCGACCCATTCAGGGCCAGATTAAGACCCTGACCGTCAAACGGGACAATATGGGGCAGCTATGGCTGTTCTTCAGCGTCATTGAGACCATCAGTATCAAGCAAGCCAGCACGGGTAAAAGCGGCGGCTTTGACTTTGGACTGAAAACGTTTCTCACGGACGATGAAGGTCGCTCATGGTCTAGCCCGCAATTCTTTACACAGGGTTTGCGTCAGACCCGCACACTGAACCGCCAGTTGTCGCGTAAGGTGCAGGGGTCAAATCATCACAAACGTGCTAAACGTGCGCTGGCTAAACACAGTGCAGACGTGGCAAACCGGCGGCGGGATTTTCACTTCAAGCTGGCTCACCGCTTGTGTGATGCGTATGACATCATCTACATTGAAGACCTCAATATGGAGGGCATGAAACGGCTGTGGGGGCGCAAAGTCAGCGATCTGGCCTTTGCGCAATTCGTGGAAATCCTGGAATGGGTCGCCCTCAAGCGCGGCAAGCAGGTGGTCAAGATTGACCGCTGGTATCCATCAACCCAAAGGTGTAGTGCCTGCAAGTTTGTCAATCAACAGATCACCCTGCGAGACCGGGAGTGGTGTTGTCCTGAGTGTAAGACACATCACCAGCGCGATCACAATGCCGCGAAGAACATTAAAACCGCCGGGGCATCGGCGGTCTACCAGAGTGAGCGTAAGACGCGGGTTCGCCTGCGCTCTCATGTTGACGGTAGCAGCCCCCGCCTTTAGGCGTGGGGAGTATGTCACAATCACCCTTCCCACCAACACCATCGGAAAGAAACCTATGACCGATTGGCTGCATCTGTTCACCTACACCACCTGGCAGGAATTTCTGGATGCCGGGGGACATGTGACCGGATTTCGCAAATCGCGCTGGAAGACGGTCAAAACCATCAAGCCGGGTGACCGTTTCCTGTGTTATATGATTGGCATTTCGCGCTTCTTTGCCGTACTGGAAGTTACCGGAGCGCCCTACGAGGATGATACACCTATGTGGAGTGAGGCCCTGTTGCCCGCACGAGTTCCGGTGCGCATTGTGATGGATTTGCCGCCCGAGTTTGCCGTGCCTGTTCGCTCAATGAACGGAGAGTTATCCTATTTTCAGGACATGGCCCATCCCAATGCGTGGGCAAGCTATTTTCGCCAGTCGCCCGCCGAGATAGATGACCATGACGCGACAGTGATCATACACGCACTGGAAGAAGCCGTCGATAATCCCGTCTTTCTGGAATATGACCGCCGCCGGTTGGAGCGCAGCCGTGTTCCTGTCTATGAATCGCACGGTCACGGCGTCACAATTCCCGCCAGCCCGGAACACGACACTGAGGAGAACGGAGCCACTCTGCCCCGGCCTGAGCGCGGCGGAGCTACCCATGACGAGATTCAATGGCGTCTGCTGCATTTAGGCGGTCAGATGGGCCTCGACGTATGGGTTGCCAAAAATGATTGGAACCGCCGCTATAACGATCAAGTGTTCAGTGAGATGCCGCGTGTGCGCCAATCGCTGCCCATGCAGTTCGATGAAGCCACCCACCGCACCATTGAGTTGATTGATGTGCTGTGGCTGAAGGGCAACACCATCATTGCCGCGTTCGAGGTCGAGCATACTTCCAGCGTCTATTCGGGCCTGCTGAGGATGGGTGATCTGGTGTCGATGCAGCCCAACATCAACATCGACCTGTACATCGTCGCCCCCGATTCGCGCCGCGATAAGGTGCGCACCGAGATTAACCGCCCGACGTTTTCGCGCCTGACGCCACCCCTCAATGAAATTTGTCGTTTCATTCCCTATTCCGCGCTGGTCGAACGCTTCGAGCAGTTGTCGGATATGCTGCGTTACGTGAAGCCGGAATTTCTGGACGACATCGCCGAAACGCTGGAAGTGGATTGGGTGTAAGACAGCAGGGGATAGTTTTCGCGATAAATCTGCTGTCATGGCTCAAAATTTCGCACACATCGAAAACCGAAATAGATGTGCGCATGGGTGGGCAAATCTGTATATCGTGAAGTGGTTTTGAGATAATTAAGGTCAACTTCAACAAACGAGCCACCTCTGACCACATAAAATGTGCCGTCATTGCGTTCGGCTTCCAGATTTTCCTGCTGTGTATAGGGATATTGCAGATAAACGCTGCTGGTCCATTCAATCAAATTGCCGCTCATATCAAGCGCACCAACCCATGATTCACCTTCCGGGCGACTGCCGACCACCTGTGGTTCAAACGAGTTCACACTGTTAATCACAAATTCATCGACGTAGCGGTCTCCCCACGGATAACTCCACCCGTCAACCCCTCGTGCCGCAAACTCCCATTCAATTTCGGTTGGCAAACGCCCCATGCGTGACGCGCAGTGCTCCTGAGCTTCATACCATGTCGCGGAATCACGCGGTTGAAGCGGGTGAGTCCACAGACCTGTCGAGCCGAATAAGAGATTAGTGACCTCATAGCGGTCCAGCCAGAACGGTTCATCAATGCACTGTTCATGGGGCGGGCCATCGTTGCCAAACCCATCATCCGTACCCATCATGAAACAGCCTGCCGGAACCAGCACCATTTCAACCCCGTCAATTTCACGAATAACGGGCTGCCAGTCTCGATTGGTCATGCCCGCGCTCATTACCAGTGCTGGCGTGTGGGTAGGCGTTATTTCCAGCATCGCGGTATCGGAAGATGCAGTAGACGCCATAATAACCAATCCCAGAATAACAGCGGAGACAATCGCAAGGCTTAAACGCAATAGTTTCTTACGGTGCATCGGAACCCTTCCACTGATAAACTCGTAATATGATTATAGTCGAAATGCGGTTCACAACCGGGTCGTGAGTATTCGCTTGTTTCATCTGCTGTGCCATATTGACTGCTGAAAGATTCTATTTGGATTTTATATGATCCATTTCACGGTCGCGTGTCCATGTTTCAAAAGTACTTATAACGATGGGGAACACCAACGAAGGAGCAAGCCCGCCAATACAAAATATCCACCCCACCAGATTTCGTAGATTCCCGTTCAGAAAAGCGTTGCCGCTCAAATTAATGGCTAAAACAGCAAGCAGGGACGTTGCAGATATGATCCAACCAACACCATGAGCAATAGCCACTCGTGTTGACGCATTTAAGCCATATTTTGAGTTTCCTATGAGAGAGACTATCTTTTTTCGCTTTATGGATAAAATACCCGCAGATAACATAGAGAGACATATCAAGATCCATCCAGCCACAAAGCACAGTTGAAAAGTAGACATAGATTCTCCAGGTGAACCAAAATACAATCCATACAACGCATGTTAGAGCAATTATACGACACACCCTTATCCAATTTCGCCGCATGTGAAGGCGGCTGGGAGGCGGACATTTACGCCTACGCAGTCAACGGGCAGTCGCTGGTCATCCGCTTGATGCATGGCAACGACGGCGATGTTAAGGTGCAGTGCGAATTTAATGGGATGCGGCGGGAATTGGTGGCGCTGAAGGGATTGTATGAGGAGTATCTTGTCATCAGTGGGGTTCCGCTTGCGGTGATAGAGAGTTTTTTAGCGCCTAATGGATATAATGTCCCACCTTTTCGGACCACACGAACACAACATCAACCAGCATAATACCGAGGCAAATCACATGAAAGCGGTAGACTTTGAGATAACTTGTCAGCCAGAACATGACGGTGACACATGGCAGCCACAGTGTTAACAAAAATCGCTTGCCGCTGGATATGGGCAAATACCACGCAAAGGCCGCCTGATAAGCCACGAAACTCAGCGCCACGTATAGCACCAACCACCTGTGCTGCTTGATAAAGCGCCATGTCCGGTCGGGCCGCTGGTAGGTTATCCCGGCCAGCAAGATAGCATAGGCCAGAATATACTTACCGTAGCCGTAACTTCGCAGCGTGTGATCAACGAAATTTTTGCTGAACCCGTAAGTAAACCGCCCGGCAATATCCTCCACTACCGAATGTTCGCACAGGTATTTTGCCATGCCTGGAATGTCTTCGGCGGGCATGTCCGGGTAATGTTCGCGGTCGCCATAGGCACGAGTGCCCTGTGTGACCTCGCTCCACGAATCGTACCAGATGTAGAAGGTCGTGTTCACGTTGTAAAAATAGGAGCCAAAAACCGCTTTCGTGTCGGCAATATAGGGGTATACGGTGACGAGAAAACTCAACACCACCGCCAGCACAACCAGACTATGATAACCCAGTCGTTTAATATTTCGATGCTCTACCAGTGCTTTCATGGCATAAATGAGCACAAATATGACGATCAGAAGCAGAATAGACCCTTTGGCGAGATGGGTGATGCCGAAGAGGACCCCCAGCCCAGTCGCCAGCTTAAGCGATGGTTTAACCAGCAAGTAACCCGCCAGCATTAAGCACGCCAAAAACAGCGCAAAAAACAACACTTCGACGGTGAAATAGGGGGTGATGGGCGGGTAGACAAAAACCATCGTCAGGATAATCGCTACCGTTGCCGAGAGCGGCCCCATGATGCGCCACCACAACAGGGCAATCCCGATGAGCATCAGGCCAGATAAGCCAACATTGACGGCCTTGCCTTCGCGAAAAAACGCCTCATCCGACTCGCCGGACGAGTAATGAAGAGCTTGAAGGGCAGGGTAGAGGGGCATGCGGTTGTGGTCGCCCCGGAAAATGAATTCGGTAGCGATTTCTTTGGAATACTGGATGTAGGCGTGCTGGTCAACTTTTTGTCGATCTTGATTGGCATTCCATTGACGGTATACGCCATAAAAATAAATGGGGAAAACCACCAGCAGCACCCCGACAAGATAACGATAACTTGAAAAATCTCGTGTCAGGAAATGCTGCCAGATGCGCTGCCGATTCAATATCGCCATGTCCCGGTTACAAAGAGGTGATGATATATTGACTGATGAGCAATTTTATCTAGACAGACAGCATCCATGCTGTCCCTAATCATCCCTCGGATTGGGCATATAACTGCCCTCAACCCATGCTTCACCGTCGGGGCTGACTTCTTTCTTCCACACCGGCACGATTTCCTTCAGGCGGTCAATGCCATAGCGGGCCGCCTCAAAACACCCCTGATCACGGTGTCCTGATGCGCAGGCAATCAACACCGTTGGTTCGCCCACGTTCAGATGCCCGATACGCTGCACCACCGCTACCCCCAGCACCAGCGGCCATTTCTCGCGAATCTCATTGATGACCTGCTGCATTTTGGCTTCCGCCATCGGCGCGTAGGCTTCATATTCGAGGAAGCTGGTCTGGATGTCGCTATCAGCACCATGCGTCACGCCGCGCACATACCCGCTGAACAGAGCAATCGCACCAACGTCCGGGGTCACAATTTTTTGGGTGAGGTCGTTGAGGTCAATCGGCTGGTCAGCGAGGATAGTGATCTCCGGGTAGCTGCTGCCGCCGGAAACGGGCGGGAAAAACGCGATTTCATCGCTGGCGGTCACCGGATGGTCGTTGTGGACGTATTCATGATTCACGGCGGCAATCGCGCTGGGCAGTGCCTGGGCCAGCCGTTCGTTGTGCGAACTCACGGCATCGCGTACATCGGCTATGGTGGCGTTATCGGGCAGTTCAATAGATACTTGGTCGCTGCCCGCAAAATCTTTGAGTGTCGCAAAGAGTTGAACCGTGAGTTTCATCGGAGGAAATTCTCCACAGTGGACGTTTATTCACGAGGTTGCCTTAAAATGCCCGCTTTTGCCACCCTGTTTTTCTAACAGGCGAATGCCATCAATGCGCATGGTGCGGTCGAGGGCTTTCGCCATATCGTAGACGGTCAGGGCAGTTACACTCACTGCCGTCAGGGCCTCCATCTCGACACCCGTTTTGCCGGTGGTGCGCGTCGTCGCCACGATATGAACCGCCTGCTTATCGGCTTCCAGCGTGAGTTGAATGTCAATATGGCTCAGGGGTAACGGGTGACATAATGGGATAAGGTCTGACGTTTTCTTGGCGGCCATGATCCCGGCAATTCGCGCCACTGTCAGCACATCACCTTTCTTGACGGTCCCGTCCTGCACGGCTTTAAAGGCCATCTCATTCATATAGACGCGCCCTTCGGCTACCGCCATACGTTCGGTGTCGGCTTTGTCACCGACATCAACCATTTTTGCCGTGCCTTCATCATCCAGATGAGTGAGTTCGCTCAAGCTGGCTTACCAAACAGCACATTCATGACCAGCCGACCCAGCCGCAGTTCATCGCCATCGCGAACAATGCGTTCCTCATCCACTTCAACTTTTTGCCCGTTAATGTAGGTGGCATTGGCGCTGCCCAGATCGGTAATCATAATAAGATCATCTTTACGAATCATCTTTGCATGACGGCGCGAAACGCCTTTTTCATTGCCGCCATATGGATTCAGATCGACATCGACCTCCGCCGTTGTTGATGAACGTCCCAGAATCAACTCGGTTTCGAGCGGTTTTTGCAGGACTTCATCGAAGCCTTTGACCTTAAAGGTCACCAGTGACTCTGGATTGAGGGTGCGGGTTCCCCAGTAATCGGAAGGATACGCGAGTTTGTCAGTCTGGTTCGCGAGATGGCGGGTGCTGGCTTGTTCTTTGACAACAACCGGGGACAATAAATTTCCACAGCGATAACAAATAACTTCGCCCTCATTATTCTCGGCTTGGCATTGTGTACACGTAACCACGATGTTCTGAGCCTCTCTCTAAATATGCGTAACATTGTACCGCAAAAGATATTGTTATTTCATTGGAGTCGGAAACCGGACAACGGTTTACTCATCAATCGGATACATTGTTCGGTGTAACAGGAAAGAAACAGGTCTGTGCCGTTATTGGCACAGACCCTGCGGATTGTATTGGCTGCAATATTGGCTAGTTTTGTTCGCCGAAGTTAACATTCATGATGAGTCGCCCCAACCGCAGTTCATCACCATCCCGCAGAATGCGGATTTCTTCGGGCACAATGCGCTGCCCGTTGATGAAGGTATGATTGGAACTGCCCAGATCGGTCACGGTCACGGTGTCATTCTGGCGCTTCAACTTCGCATGGCGACGCGAGACGCCTTTTTCGGCTGCGCCATATGGGTTCAGGTCCACGTCAACGTCTGCGGAACTGGATGAGCGGCCCATTGTGACTTCATCTTCAAGATACACTTGCAGAGGTTCCGAAATGCCCTTGATACGAAAGATCACCAGCGACTTGGAATCTAGCCGTGATGTGCCCCACATACGGCTTGGAAAGGCGAGCTTCTCTGTTTGATTTTTCAGGATCTTTGTACTGGACTGCTCCTGTACGGGTCCCTGTGATAGTAATTGACCGCAGCGATAGCAAATGACTTCGCCTTCTTTATTTTCAGCGCCGCAGTTTGAACAAGTTTGCATGATTTACCCCGGATGTAATCAATCAGGTGGTTTTATTCTATAAAATATCTATATCTTAAGTCGTCATTTGACAATACTTTGGTTTACCTTTTTCATGGAAAATTGGGTTTACGTAAAGACAATTATAGCTATTTTTTAATTAGTGGCAAGAAGGGTAAGGATTCCTAATGACTGACAAACAATGGCATCGCGTAGGCGATAAAGACATGTTACCTGAAGGAAGGGTGACGACGGTGACGGCAGGCGTTCAGGCGATTTGTCTGGCGCGGTTTCGGGGGGCATATCACGCGCTGGACAATCGCTGTCCACATCAAGGCGGGCCGCTTGGCGAAGGCCAGATTGAAAAAGGTTATGTCATTTGCCCCTGGCACGCCTATGAATATTCTCCGCTGGATGGCAATCCACCGGAGGGTTATGAGGACACGGTAGCTACCTTTGACGTGGAAGAACGCGAAGATGGAATTTATATCGCGGTCGAGCCGCCGATTCCAACCTATACCATTTCCGACCAGATGATGGAGGTGGCGGTAGAGTGGGGGCTGGATACGGTGTTCGGCATGGTCGGGCATTCCAATCTGGGCGTGGCGGATGCTATCCGGCGGCAGGAAGCTAGAGGCAACATGACCTATATCGGCGTTCGGCATGAAGGGGCCGCCGCCTTTGCCGCCTCGGCCTACGCCAAATTGACCGGACGCCCGGCTGCCTGTTTTGCCATTGCCGGTCCGGGATCAACTAATTTACTGACAGGATTATGGGATGCCAAAGTTGACCGCGCCCCGATTGTGGCTCTCAGCGGTCAGGTCAATACTCAGGTGCTGGGGCCGGGTGCGTTTCAGGAAGTTGATCTATCGGCAGCGTTTCATTCGGTGGCAGAGTGGAGCCAGACGGTGCTTGGCAGCAAAAACGCCTCTGACCTGATGGCCCTCGCCATCAAGCACGCGGTTGTGAATCGCGATGTCGCGCACCTCATTTTCCCGGATGAAGTGCAGGTCAAGCCGGGTCTGGCTGAACCGCCCCAAACACCGCGTCATGGTCGCATTTCAACGACGGAAATCGCCCCACCGCAGGCCCAACTCGAAGAGGCCATTGCAATGATTAAGAGCGCGAAACTGGTCTCCATCATCGCGGGTCATGGCGCACGCTTCTTCAAGGATGAAGTTACCAAACTGGCGGAAACGTTGGAAGCACCAATCATCACCACCTTCAAGGGCAAGGGCATTGTCCCAGATGACCATCCGCTGGCCTGCGGGGTGCTTGGTCGCTCCGGGACGCCGGTTGCCAGTATGATGATGAACCGGGCCGAAGTACTGGTTGTATTGGGCGCGTCGTTCTCCAATCACACCGGCATCGCCACCTATCGCAAACTCATTCAGGTGGATTACGACCGTATGACACTCGGCAAATTTCATCCGGTAGATGTGCCGCTGTGGGGTGACATCGGTACGACGGTTGATTTGCTGTGCGATGCGCTGGGCGGTATTGAGTGGAAGCGGGATTATGTGCGCAAGGAGATTGCCGCCCGCTGGAGTAAATGGCGTGATGAGAAAGCCAATCGCGCGGCTGACAGCGACGAAAACGGTATCAATTCGGCATTTTTGTTTAAGGAATTGCAAAAGGTTGTGCCAGAAGACGCAGTGATTGCGGTAGATGTCGGCAACAACACCTATTCATTCGGGCGTTATTTTGAGTGCAAGCCGGGGCAGGATGTATTGATGTCCGGTTATCTTGGCTCGATTGGTTTTGCCCTGCCAGCGGCGATTGGTGCATGGGCAGCCGCACCCGACCGCAAAATCGTCGCCGTTGCAGGTGACGGTGGATTCGGACAGTATGTGATGGAATTCACTACCGCCGTGAAGTACGGGATGCCGATTACACTGGTCCTGCTGAACAACAGCGAACTTGGTAAAATCAGCAAAGAACAGCGGGCGGTCACGATGGATGTGTGGCAAACGAGCCTCGTCAATCCCAATTTTGCGGAGTTTGCGCGAAGTTGTGGCGGCTGGGGTCGGCGCGTCACGACCAAAGCCGAGTTGTCGAACGCGCTGCAAGAGGCCATGCAGCAAAACGTGCCGTCGCTGGTGGAGGTCATGACCGACGCCCTCAAGATATAATGAGAGGCAGCAAACGCGAAATGTGGATTGATTTGCGAAAGTTGAGTTGTTGGCTAATGGTCTGAGCAACAAAACAATCTTTTCCCACCCTAACCTTCCTTCCCCTCTGACATCTCCCCATAAATGGGGAGATGTCAGAGGGGATATATAGAGCCGTGAATCGGCCTCATCCATTCATGGTTGACGGGGGTACAGTTTTCCAAAAGCCGCTGTTAACGCCATAGAATCGGGATGATTGTGGGATGCTCTCAATCTTTTTATTAGCTACAATACAGGCAAATTAAAGAATTAAGACGCATTTTGTTTGAGTTTACAAACAAATCGTTTAACAGAATCTCGTAAATTATTCTACGAGCACCCAAACTCCTTGAAAGATTTGTTATAATTGAGTTTGAGTGGAATTGTGTTGTTAGGAAATATATATGAAAATACCGTTAATAAATGCGTTATGATATAATCAACGCAAATTCGAAATGTGAAAAAGGGGCGTGGATATGCGGCGTTTTGCGTATATCTTTATTGTGGTTTTCATCCTTGGACTAGCGCAGTTGGGCTACTCGTATAAACAAGAAGCAGTAGCTCAAGAAGACTCAGGTAATGTTTGTACGGCAATTGTCGAGCAAGCCATTACCTCCACTCAACAATTCTGCTCACAGCAGGGACGCCACACCGCGTGCTATGGTAACGACCTCGTCGATGCATCACCACATGCTTCTGTTGTTGACTTTACCTTTGACGTGCCCGGTGATGTTTCCGACGTATCCGCCATTGAATCACTGCAACTCAGTGGTCTCAACGCGGATGATGGTCGTTGGGGTATTGTGAAGATGGAACTGCAAGCCAATATTCCATCGGCACGTCCGGAAAACGTCTCAGCAGTGGTGTTTGGTAATGTGGTCATGGAAAATGCCGCCAATTTGAACGGTGTCTCCTTGCCGGTTACCCTCACCAAGCAGTTTGGCCTCGACCTGCGCGATGCTCCGGCCTATGCTGGCGACATTGTGTTCAGCGGCGAGATTGACATGGAACTGCTGGCAGTTCAACGTACCGAAGACGGTGAGTGGCTCCGCGTTGAAGTCCCCGAATCGGGTGAATTTGCCTGGGCGCGGACGTCGGCGGTCACCTTTGAGGGTGATGTTGCAAGCCTGCCCGTAGCAGGTATGGAAGAAGAAACCCTCTATCGTCCAATGCAGGCGTTCTACTTCAGCGCCCACGACGATAGTAGTCAAATCTCATGCTCGGAATTCCCCGCCAGCGGTATGCTGGTTCAGACTCCAGAGGGTGTTGCCGAGATTTCATTGTTGATTAATGAAGTGAATATTGAACTGGGTTCAACCGCGTTTATCTCCACCGAACCGGGTGGTGAGATGCTGTTCGCCCTGCTCGAAGGACACTCAACCGTGACCGCAAACGGTGTTGCCGTTGACGTTCCAGCGGGTTCTTTTACCGTCATTCCGATGGATGCCAGCCTGCATGCCAATGGGCGACCGGCTGATGCACAAGTGATGTCCGAAGAAATGATGGCTCGTATCAAACTGCTGCCGTTGGGTCTGCTGAAGACGCCTATGACGGTCACCGAGAATGGTGAAGTTGCTGCTGCCGAACTGACCACAATCTGTCATGCAACCGGTAATGAAGGTGGAGTAACTATCAGCGTAGCTGAAGATGCGCTCGATTCACACCTGGCACATGGTGATACTGAGGGTGCTTGCCCTGAAGATACTAGCCCCGGCAACAGCGGCAGTCAGGGTGGTAATCCAAATGAAGAGCCTCCGGGCGGCGGCCCTCCAGAAGATAACCCGAATGCTGGCCCGAAGAAATAGCCTGAAAGAATGACACATGTTGGAAGTAGAAGTTAAGGTCTGCCGTAACTGCGCACGCCAGAACGAGCCAACAGCCAACAAGTGCGTGTATTGCGGGGAAATCCTCGGAAGTACGACCGTGCGGCTTCCCGCGCAGCCGATGAGCGAAATCAACCAGAAGCGTATTATGGTCAAACCGGAAGGGGGTGTTATCACCCTCTTCATTCCCGGCTATGAAAAACCGCTGTCGGTTGAGTTGGCGAAGGAAATGCAAATCGGGCGCAGTTCGCAGAACACTGAACCTCCTGAGATTGACCTGTCAGAGTATAATGCATCGGCGCTGGGTATTTCCCGGCGTCATGCTCGTCTTACTATGCAGGAAGACGGCCTGACCATTGAAGATCTCCGCAGTAGTAACGGTACATGGCTGAATGAGCGTCCGCTGTCGCCCAGTGCCAAGTATGTCATCCACAACGGTGACTGTATCCGGCTGGCGCAGATGTTCATTTACATGTTCTTTGACGAACAAGGCATAACGGAAGATACGGATAAACCAGCAGCAGTAACCGAAGGGGAACCGATAGCGGAAGGTGAAACGTCACTGGCTCATAAAAAGCCCAGTTTCACCACGGCGTTCGATGAACTTCAGCAGCTATTTCAGCCGCCAGAGGAGAATCTTCTGATTCTCAATGCTCCCGGCCACAATATACAGATTGCCAGTGTGCAATTTCTGTCAGATATTGTGCTGCCCTTCTTGCGACACATTTCTGAGATTCAACGTCACATCGACAGTATGTTGGACCGCGAATCTCAGGACAACATTGTAAAAGACATCCAATACAACAAGTCCGTATCCCATTACATTGTGCGCGTGCTTGGTGTGGCGGATGCCATCCAAATTTTGAATAAAATTCCAGATTCACCAGAAGCACCTTTATTTAATATGCAGTTACGCACTGCACTGGCAGAAATCGCACCGTCTGTTCCGCTGGATGTTCGGGAGCGCCAGCTCAGCAAGATGGTCCCATCCATCAAAGCGATTCTTGCCAGCCCTCTAAAGATGAGCAATGGTTGACGAAGTCAAAGGATATTACCTTAGAGATCTAATCGGGACTGGCGGGTTCGGTGAGGTTTATCGCGCCTACCAGCCTACGCTGGACCGTAACGTAGCCATCAAGGTAATTCTTCCCAAGCATTCCAACGACGCCAGCTTTATTCGCCGCTTCCGCAGCGAGGCGCAAATTATCGCGCATCTTGAGCACCTGCATATTGTGCCCCTTTACGATTACTGGCGCGATCCCAGCGGCGCGTATCTGGTCATGCGACTGCTGGAGGGCGGAAGCTTGCGACATCGTCTGGTAGACGAACATAAATTGACCCTCGTCGAGATCATGCAGGTTATGAATCAGATAGGGTCCGCTCTCGCCTCTGCGCACAAAGAAAATATCATTCATCAAGACATTAAGCCTGAAAATATCTTGTTTGACCGCGACGGCAACGCCTTCCTCACTGACTTCGGTATCGCCAAGTCACCGTTTAATGAGGAAAGCGACAACATCGCCGAGAGTTTTGGGTCGCCCGCCTATGTCTCCCCGGAAATCGCCGGGCGGCGTCAGTCGGTCATCCAGAGCGACATTTATAGTCTGGGCATCCTGCTGTTCGAACTGCTGGCCGGACGCCCTCCGTTTATGGGAAAACCCATTGAAGTCATTAACAAGCACATCCACTCGCCGCTGCCATCGATTGAAAAATATCGCAACGACCTGCCGCCAAAGGTCGCACAGGTGTTGTGGCGGGCGGCGGCGAAGTCTCCACAGGCGCGATATGCCACTATTGAAGAATTTCTGACCGCCTTTGGTGAAGCACTCAACATGGACCGGCCACGCTTTGCTCAGGTACAGCAGCGCAAACAGGCGGTTGTTGGACAGTCTGATGAGCGTGACCAGACACAGCAAATATTCGCCGAGAATCCGGATGCCACTCTGAACATTGAAGGAATGGCTGTTGCTGAACCACCGGCAGACGAACCTCTCGCTGATCGCATCCCGCAGCCGGAAGTAACCATCGAGTTCGATGTGCCGCCGTCCGGCGAACCAGAGGTAACCCTTGAGTTTGCGCCAGTTGCCGAGACCCAAATCAAGAATCCCTATATGGGACTCAAACCGTTTAAGGAAACCGATACGAACATCTTCTATGGTCGCCGAGAGCTAACCGGTCAGCTTGTGACGACACTGGAAAATAACTACTTTCTGGCGGTGGTGGGTCCCAGCGGCAGCGGCAAGTCAAGTGTCGTCCGCGCCGGTGTGATTCCATCGCTTAAGGCAGGCCATGTTAAAGGCTCCGGCAACTGGTTTTATGTGACACTGACGCCGGGGAGCAATCCGGTGCGCCAGTTACAGGAAGCCTTGCTGAGTGTTTCGGTTGAGCATTTTGAGTTTGACCCGGTCACTGGATCAAGCGATGATGTGCTGCGGGTATGCCGCGCCATTACCAGCCACACTGGCAGTGAGATTGTGCTGTTCATCGACCAATTCGAGGAAGTCTTCACGCAGGTTGACAGTGAAGAACAGCGTCTATACTTCCTGAATAACCTCTATACCGCCAGTGCGCAAAAAGCCTCGCGCGTGATTGCTACACTGCGGGCCGATTATTATGACCGTCCCTTGATGTATGGCGGCTTTGGCAATCTCTTTACCAGCCATATGTATTCCATTTTGCCGCTGTCCGAAGAGCAGCTCTACGATGCCATTGTGTTACCTGCCAAAAATGAAGGCATCCGGGTCGAGGGCCAACTGGTTGACATCATCGTCAAGGATGTGGTCAGCCAGCCGGGAGCGCTGCCGCTGCTCCAATATACCCTGTCGGAGCTTTTTGAGCACCGCGACGGCCTCGTGATCCCCCTGACGGCCTATATGGAAATCGGCGGCATCGCCGGGGCACTTGCCAGCCGCTCCGAAGAGATTTATGAGAATCTGTCTATCCATGAACGCGAAGTGGCCCGCCAGCTATTCCTGCAACTGGTGACAGTGGTGGATGACCAGCGGGTGCTGCGCCGCCGCGTCTTGATGGCGGATACATTTGACCTCGGCTTCGAACGCGAAATGATGCACAATGTCCAGCAGAAGTTTGCCGCGTCGCGCCTGCTGACCTTTGACTACGACCCGGCAACCCGCGAACCGACCGTCGAGATTGCCCACGAAGTGCTGTTGGAAGGCTGGGACCGCTTCAAGTCATGGATTGATGATAATCGTGACCTGCTGCGCAATGTTCAGCGGCTGGAAGCTGCGGCCAGTGAATGGATACAGGGCAATCGCGGCAGTGATTATCTGGCACGCGGCTCCTTGCTGGCCCAATTTGAAGCACTTCATGGCAATAATTTCATCAGCAGGCGAGCACAGGAATTTCTGGATGCGAGTCTGGAACTGCGCCAGCGCATTGCCCTGCGCAGCCGAATTGCTGTCGCAACACTGGTAGTGTTGTTGATTGCGGCGAGTATCGCGGCGGTTATCGCCGTTAACCAGTCTATCGCCGCCGACGAACAGCGCGAGCGTGCCGATGAGCAGCGCGACCTTGCCCGCTCACGTGAACTGGCAACCAATGCCCTGTTACAGCGTGACGACATCGACCTGTCGCTGCTGCTGAGTCTGGAAGCCCTGCGCATAAACGACACTTTTGAAGCCCGTAACGCCCTTCTAACCAGCCTCCAAACTGAACCTCGCCTTTTGCAGTACTATTACGGTCATTCCGCCAACATCCGGTCGCTGGCCTACAGTCCAGATGAGTCGTTTGCCGTGTCCGGTGGCGAGGACGGGCGTGTCATACAATGGAACCTTGCCACAGGGGAGTCAATGGAACTTGAGGGCAACAGTGGAGTTGTTAACGGCATTGCCATCAGTCCCAATAAGGCCATGATTGCTGCCGTCTCGAACGACGGTGTGATCAACATCTGGGACAGCGAGACCGGGGAACTGCTGCGAACTTTCAGCCACGAAAACATTTTGTGGGATGTTGATTTCCATCCTGAGTCGACAGCCGTCGCATATTCGGATGCTAACGGCACAGTATATGTATGGGAACTGACCGAGGATGCGCCGCAAGCTCGCCAGCTTCATGTCGATGATCCCGAAGCTGAACAACCACTTGCTTTTAATGTCTTCAGTGTGGCCTATCACCCCACCGGGGATTATATCCTCTCCGGCGGTGACGACCTGACGATTATCGTGCAGGATGCGGCCACGGGTGAAATTGTTTCGCAGAATTCGGAAGATCATTTCAACTGGGTGCGGGATATTGAGTTCTCGCCCAGCGGTGAACTCTTCGTCACGACCGGGGATGATGCGGCGCTGTATGTCTGGGAAGCGGAAGGTTTTACCCTGCTGAACCGGGTGGAAACCGACCACACACGCCCTATCTGGGACGTTGTTTTTTCGCCGGACAGCAGCTATGTGGCAACCGCCGGGCATGACAACACGGTGCGTTTCTATGATCCGTTTTCCGGTGAGGAAGTGCTTAGCCCAATCACCATGTTTGATAGTCCGGTTTGGTCAGTTGATCTGTCAGGTGATGGTCAAACGCTGCTGACCAGTAACCGGGAAAAGATCGCGACTCTGAGTATTAACCAGCCCCTGCTAGTCAGCCACATATTGATGGACCACCAATCCCCGATTCAGACGCTGGCGCTGTCACCGGATGGGGACCTGCTGGCCTCCGCTGGCGGCTTCGTGGGCAGCGCAGATTCTGACAACGCCATTCGCCTATGGGATACCACGACGGGCGAACTACTTCACACACTGGATCAGCATCTGGACGTCGTGACACGTGTGGCCTTCTCCCCTGATGGAAATTGGCTGGCATCCAGCAGTGCTGACACCACCGTGATTTTGTGGGATTTGAGCGGCGATGTGCCAGCACCCACCTTACTGGATGAACACAATCAGGCGGTACACAGCATCGCCTTCAGCGCGGACAGCCGTTTGCTGGCCTCGGCAGGCGAGGCCGACCCGGATGGACAAATCATCCTGTGGAGTGTCGACTCTGGTCGCCGACAGGGCACACCCATCACCGTTAACGACGACATTTTCGCGCTGGCATTTTCCCCGGATGGTCGCCGTTTGGCCTCCGGTTCCCGCAGTGGGGCGGTTCAAATCTGGGATGTGAATCGCCGCGAACAGGTTGACTCCTACGATTACGGGGCAGCAGTCCATGCACTGGTCTATCGCGGCGATACGCTGGCAATCGGTGGTCGCGCCAACACCATTGTGCTGTGGGATGGCGATAACGAAATCATTTTAACAGGTCACACCGGCTGGGTGCAGGACCTTGCCTTTGCGGGTAATCGTCTGGTCAGTGCCAGCCGTGATGGAACCGTCCGGCTGTGGGATTTACGCGAGCGCCGCCAACTTGGTGAACCATTCCGCTTCCATGCCGATGAAGTGAATGCTGTCGCGGTGCTGGAAAATACGATTATTTCCGCCGGAATTGATCAGGTCATCCTCTTCACCGACATCGCCCCCTCGCTGTGGCAGGAATACGCCTGTCAGATCGCCAACCGCAATCTTCGACAGGACGAGTGGAATAATTTCCTGCGCGAATCGGATTATCACGAAACCTGCCGGGGCTAAAAATTTACCCCCTCTGGGTCTCCCCCCGCAAACGGAGCGGAAGGTCGGCGCGGCAAATCAATGGACTTAAACATCTGTGGTACTATCTTCCCTACGAGTGACCACACAGGGCAAGGTTGAAAGGTATCAATAAATGACTGAGCAAATGATCTTTGACCGGATTGTTGTATCTCGTGACGTATTGCATGGCAAGCCGCATATTTCTGGCACACGGGTTATGGTGGTACAGGTATTGGATTTGTTGGCTGCTGGAAAATCTCCGGCTGATGTCATATCTGAAGACTATTTTCCCGACCTGACCGAAGATGATGTGCGGGCCTGTATCGCCTTTGCCAGCCAGATGATTCGGGATGACCGGATTGTATCCAGCGCATGACGATTTTACTGGACAATTGTGTGCCACGCCGCTATTTGCGATTGATTCAGGGATGGGGTATGCCGCAACCCTTCTTTCATCTCATATTGCGAGTGATTCCGCAGATATTGATGTAATTGCACTTGCGACTAAACTTGATGCAGCACTGCTAACCGTTGATCTCGACTTTGCCAACATTCTTGACTATCCACCAAAACAATATGCTGGCATTATCGTTTTGCGCTATGCCGTTCAGGAGGAAACCATTCTGGACACCACACTCAAATCGGCTCTGGACGATATGTATCGCGATGATTTACGGAATAAGCTGGTCATTATATCGGCAGGCAACTATCGAGTGCGGCGTTAGAACCGACGCTATCACAACAAATACTTATTGCTTCCATGCCAATCTGGTACTATCTCCCGCATGACTTACCACCCAACTCGAACAACAAATCTAGCAGCAGCCGGAATTGATCAGATCATCCTCTTCACCGATATAGACCCCACACTGTGGCAGGACGAGTGGAATAATTTCCTGAGCGACCCGAATTATCACGAGACCTGCCGGGGCTAACGCCCTAATTTGCCCTTCTGCTTGCGCCTCTCTTCAAATCCTTTTGGTGGTTTGACCAGCGTTTCGGCCTGATGCTCCTCAAGGCGCTGCTGAAAAGCCAGCCGTTTCAATTCGCTGTCACAGAAGGGAGCCGTCTCGGCTTCCGCCGGGTCTTCCTCATGCGGGCGGCGATGGACTTTCGTTTCGGCCTCCCATAGTTTGATGGGCGGTGGGGTTTCCTGTCCGCTGTTAATCTTTTTGAGCACTTCACGCACGGCAGATCGCACAAACGTATCATGATCGTACTGCATCCCTTGCATCGTTTGCAGCGCAAATTGGACCATCTCCGGGTCTTCATTGGCTTCCACCGTCTCCCACAGTTCATAGGCAGCCTTGAGCCGTTCCTGTGGGCTGGCACTGACCAGCGCATTCTGTAGCCATGCTTCTAACTTTGCGTGAGCCTCAATGTGAAACACGAAGTCGCCTCCTCTGTCGCCTAAAAGTTTGCCAATTTGCGGGGTTTGTCGCCCCACCGTGTGTTTGCGGACCTGATCTTGAATAAAAATGCCGAGATGGGCCGCCCGCAAAATGCCATCCCGTGTGGCTGCACCCTGCAAGCCTTCCAACAAAAAGTGGGTGAAGGCCGAATGCTGCTCCTGCCCCAATCGATCCGAGGTTGGTTGGTCGCTGCTGCCTGCCGTGATGACGCGCCGCGATGGGCGATTGAGCAGGTCTTGCAGCGGGTCGATGCTTTTGAAAGTTGATCGGGTCATAGCGAGGCCGCTAAAACAGGCATCCAGCATAAATAGCACATGGCGGGCGGGCATAAATCCGGCCTGCCGTTCCAGCAGATTCATCTCAATGAAGGTGCTCCAGCGTCCCGATTCGGTATCAAAGGGAGCCAGATAGCCGACCGTGTCGCCGTTGGCTTGATGGGCATTGCGCGTTAAGCCATGCCCGGCGTAGTAGACCAGTAGTTTGGCGTTGTCGCTAATGGTGCGCGGGTCGGTGAAATAATCGGTCAGCATCGCCGAGATAACATCACGGGTCGCCTCCTGATTAATCAGGGTGACAATCTGCTTGCGCGGGAATCCGAGACGTTGTTCCAGCACATCCGCCAGTGCTCGTGTACCGCGTTCAGCGGTTTCCAGTGGCGGCAAATGGTTGCCTTTATATCTGTCGATGCCGATGAGTAACGCCCAACTTTGCGAGTTCATTGAGTTGCCACGTCTGCTCTACGCCTCACTGCTTAACTTTCGTCCGGTGGGTTATTTTTCGGAGGGGCGCGGTACACCGCGTCCCGTGTCAACAAAACCATAACCTGCATTATACTGTCCCTACGAAACCACCTCTGTCCGCTGGCTAAATCAACCGATCAGTCAAAGTGTTGCTGGAAAATAAATCTGAAATTAATTCTATGTTTCAAATTCGTTTGTTGTTAATGGTAACATGATTATACTTCAAAAATCAATGTTGCTCATTCATGCAACATTGTTCTATCTATCACAATCAATTCCACATCCCTTTAAATAAGCCGTTTTATGTCCATTTCATGAAATTCTCATCTGGTGTTCTATTGAAAGTTGCTCAATTGTGCAATATAATAATTTTTAAATTGCATAATCGTGCAATAAAGCAATAAAGAGGGGAGATCCACCATGGGCTATACCACCACACACTCAAAAACACTCTTATGCGCTGCCCATATTTCCTGCCCCGTTCAAGTACTCGTCGTAGATCGTCAGAATGGGTCGGCGGAAATATTGGTAGACACGGTTAGTCGGCTGATTGATTCCGACATTTCGGTCACCACCTTTGAAGACCCGGCAGATGCCATGCGTCATCTGGAAATGAAGCACTTCGATGTCGTCATTATCGGGTTGGATAACAATGGGGCTGAGCCGCTGTCGGTTATGCCCTACATCCGCGTCCAGCATCCCGACCTGCCCGTGCTTGCCATTGGTCGCCGCATTCGCAAGTCGGACCTGGCCTGTGCCCAGCATTTCGATGTGCAGGACGTTTTCCTGCTGCCGCAGCGTGCCAGCAAGATGAAAGATCTGGCGAGTTATCTATCCGAGAAATACTTCACGCAGACGATAACTGTATAGACAGACGTCCAGCCATAACCCGGCAGGTTATGGCTGACCAACTCAACGTGTTGAAGATGAGGGGTTATCGTTTATTCCTTTTTTAGTCTATTTGGAGGCAGTTATGAATCGCGAAAAGTGGCAAGAAGTCATCAGTGTCGTCATCGGCGGCACGACCCAGTTAGGTTTTAGAGGTATTCAAGAACCATTACAGAAAGCGGAAGTACCCGGCAACTGGTTTTTCCTGTGGATTGCTTTAGAAGTGGAGCCGGACCCTGTATCTGCGGCCAGCCTGGCAATTCAAAATCCATACGGTTCGCTACAGAATCCACAGAACCAGCTTTCCCAACTGGCAGAGGGCGGTTATCTGGATGTCGTTGGCGACCACCAATATCGCCTGTCCGCCAAAGGCCGCGAAAAACTGTTGTACGGCATTGATGTGCTGAATGACAACGTAGCAAAGTTGTCGCTGCTGGATGAGGCCAAAATCGCTCGGATTGATACGTTGTTGGGCAAATTCGTCAATAATGCCCTTAATGAAGAGCGCGTAGCTCACCCCAACAGCCTGAAGCGCAATCACACCTCCTATCCGGGGGACGGTGTCGCGCCCATTGTCCGCATCTTTCACTACCTGACCGATGTGGGGGCCTACGCCGATGACGCCCACATGGAAACATGGCGCTGGAACAACGATGGCGTAGATGGCCCTACCTGGGAAACCCTTAGCTTACTGTGGAAGGATGGGTTGAACACCGCCGCACAGGTGCAGGAGCGGCTGCCCAATCGCGGGCACAGTGTGGAGGTGTACGAAAACGCCTTCAAGAAACTGGTGAAACTCGGCTGGGTATCCGGTGAACACACCATTACGGAAGAAGGCCAGAAGGTCCGCGATGAAGCCGAAGCGCAGACCAAAGACAATTATTTTGCGCCGCTGGAGAAAATGGGCGATGAAGCCGACGAGTTGTTAGGTCTGCTCATTGAACTCAAAGCCGCCATTGAAGGCCAGCAAGCCTTCAACAAGAAACAGGACATCTGGAAGGCTGCTAATTCGTGCATTGCAACCTTCGCACCCCACTACATGTATAAGACGATTCCGGTGCTTCAAGAACACAACATCATGGGCCAGCAGTTCTCTTTCCTGTCGCATTCATTGGGTGAAGAAATTTTCTCCGCCGAGCACATGGAACATGCCCAACCCTTCAATAACGTGCAGCATTTGCGGGAACGCATGGATGAATTTGTAGAAATGGGCTTCTTTGAAAAAGCCAACGGTGGCTATCTGCGCACCACAGCAGGCGACACGGCCATCCGCGCCTTCTATCGCGCCGCCCATGAAGCACTGGCCGATTATCACCCGATGCCAGAGGACGAACTCAAGACGGTGACCCACCTGCTCAAGCGAGTGGTGAATGCCGCCGAAAACCTCGATTACCCCGCGGACAAGACAAATCTGGGCCACAGCCGCGTGACCGATCCCGGTGACGGTGGCGCTTATATGGCCTTGATTGACCAGTATGTTACCGATTTGAACTTCTACCGCGATGACGCCCACAACGCCACATGGCGGGCGCTGGATGTCACAGCAGTGGAATGGGATGCGTTAACACAGGTCAAAAACGGTACTGCCAGCACCCCCGAAGCCGTTAATGGAGCTTTGACCCGCAACCACACCCTTGAGGATTACCAGCAAGCTTTTGCCAACCTCGTCGAACGTGGGTGGTTAAAGAAGGTCGATGGCGAGTACAAAGTAACGGCAGAAGGCAAGGCTATACGCGATCAGGCCGAAATTGATACTGACGCCAATTTCTTTGCGCCGTTTGACACGCTCAGCAGCGAAGAACTTGATCAAGTGCAGACCTTGCTGCAAAAACTTGAAAAAGAAACGAAACTGGCGGGCTATCAGGAAACTTACCGCCTTTCTCAAGAGGTTTCAGCGGCTTATGGCAAGCTCTACCAGCCTAAAGTCACCGAATTGGTTGCTGAAATCGGCTATCAGGATTTTGACTGGTTCTACAGCTACATGGCGGGTGGCATTGATCCTGAACCATTTACCATTGAAGCCACCTACAAAATCACGCCGTATGCCCGTCAGGAAGACCGTTTTTATGTGCGATCTGACGCTGCCACCGAACGTGGTTTCTTGCGGAAGGTGGATGATGGTGCTTACCGGGTTACGGATAAAGGCCGGGAGGGTGTCGCGAAATTCTTCACGGAGGCGTATGCCTATTTGACGGGCTTCGAACTCCTTGACGAGGCTACCATGCAGAATACGGTTGCGATTCTGAAGAAGATTGTGGATGGCATTGAGGCCAGCGACACCGGGAAATTCTTCTTCGACATCAGTCGCACCAGTCACCAACATGCCAGCAACGATGCCGCAGCCATTGACCAGTACGTGACCGATCTGGGACGCTTCCGCGACGGTGCGCACATCGCAGCATGGCAGTCATCGGGTTTGACGGCCAACCAGCTTGAGACTTTGAGCTTTGTGTGGGGCGGCGAGTTCACCACAGCGGAGGCCATCCACAAGCAGCGCCCCAATCGCGGCTACAGTGTCGAGGAATTCCAGCAGACACTGGACACGCTGGTTGAGAAGGGTCTCATCGAGGCGGACGGCAGTGGTTACAAGGTCACCGCAGCAGGCAAGACGCTGCGCGATGGCATTGAAGACAAGACCAATGACCTCTTCTTTGCCTCATGGGCTGCATTGACGGGGGGTGAAGTTGGCCGCCTGCGCCTGCAACTCATGCGCTTGAAGGACCGGATCGAAGCTGTGACACCCCAGCCCGAACAGGCATAACGACAACTCGTTCTCTCTACCATGCCGGGGCGGGCACGAGTTCGCCCTGGCGGTTTGATCAGAACGCCAACAGGAGGCTACATGCACGACATCTGGAAGCTGGCTGCCCAGCTCAGAACGGCATTATCATCGGCCTGTACGCCTGCCTTTGAAAAGGCGGCTGCCGAGCAGGGACTCGAACAACTGCCAGTCGGGATGCTGTTTCATGCTTATGACCTGCACCCCGAACCACTAACCGCAGCCCGCATTCAGGCATGTGTGCCTCATTACAACACTCCTCCTTTTCAGGAGCGAATCCTCGCTCTGGCAGAAGCCGGATTGCTGCACGAAACCGGGCGCGGCGTGTATATCTTAACCAACGACGGCTACACCAGAGCGCACGCGGTTTTTGCCGCGATTTTTGACTCCGTAAATGGACTGGAGCTTCTGCCAGAGCAGGACCTCAACTGGTTAGCTGACATGCTGCGGCAATTAGCCGACGACAGTTTAGACTCGCTTGCTCACACCCCCGCCGCTGATATGGCCTACCATCCCATGCAGGACCGTCCGCCAATGGAGCAAATTGTGATCGCACTGGAGGTGCTGGACAATTTCCGGTGTGATGCCCATTTTGCGGCAGCCGGAGCCTATCATGTGTCGCCCGCCGCCGTTGAAGTATTCACGCTGGTGTGGCAGGGCAAAGCCAATTCCCTCGACAGCGTAGTTGACGTTCTGGACAAAGAATTTCCGCGTGGCTACAGCCGTGACGATTATGCGGGATTTGCCGCCGAGCTTGGTGCACAGAGGTGGTTAGAAATTCGGGAAGATCAATATCAACTGACGGATGATGGTAAACAGACACGGCAGGCGCTTGAAGACCGCACGGAGGAATTATTTTTCGCGGTGTGGGAACGCTTAACTGAAGCAGAACAGTCACGCCTGCATGCCATGTTGACCCTGCTCATTGAGCGACTGAAGCGTAATATCCCGGTTTGAAAAGCCGTCAATTTATTGACAAACGGCTTTGGATAACGATAATTCTAGTAAACAAGTAGCGTAAAGGAAGTATCATGCCCCTGGAAGTCATCGAGTCTGCGGACTCCCTAGCCGATCTCATCCGGCTCAAAACATCTGCCATTTACGAAATGATGATCAGTTTGCGCGTGGTGCTGGAACCGCCGCGCAGTTATCGTGATTGGGCAGAGAGCGCCAGAAAACATTTGCCGGAGGATTATCTGGAGGAGATGGCGACCGTTTATCGCCCTTTTCGCAGGGGGCTGGCCTTCCTTGAGCTACCAATAGATTATGAAGACAAGAATGATGTGCCGGGTTTTATTGAGTATGTGCGCAATATGACGCCTGCCGAATTCATGTTCTACCTGTTGGGGCGAGTTGTCTCTCTGGAACGGCTCGAATCGCAGGACGAGATGACGCTCGAATGGCTGCGTCACGAGGTCGAAAAATACGATCCCAAATATCTGCACTACTGTGATGAACTGCCCGTTTCGTGGGTGCTTGATGACCCGGAAGGCTTCCAGAACCGCTTGGCCGATGTCTGGCAGTTTTATTGGGACCGTTTCTTTAAGGTCAAGGTGGACGAGATGACCGTCCACTGGGAGAAGGCTATCGAAGATCGTGAGCGTTTGCTGCGTCGCGAAGGCGGCCTCGAGTTGCTCAAGGATACGCTGAGTCGCTTTGACCACCTGCCACGACCGCTGCCCGCCGATATGCCCTACCAGGAAATCACCGTTATCCCCATCAATCTCCTGCCCCACCATGCCTATATGTTCTTTGGCTATGGCAACGTAACGGTGCTGTTCAACAGCAGCATGACCGCCGAGCGCCGCGCCGAAGTGGAAGCCGCCAAAGAAGAAGCACTAACCATCCTCAAGTCGCTCAGCGATGGCACGCGCCTCAATATTTTGCGCCTGATTTCGCGCAGTCACGGCGAAATTCATGGCAAGAAAATCGCCGAGGTGCTGGATATGTCGGCGTCGGTCGTATCACGCCATTTGTCGCAGCTCAAAGACAGCGGCTTGATTATAGAAATCCCGCAGGAAAACCGCATGATCCACTACCAGTTGCAGGACGACATGATCACCAACCTGCCGGATAAGCTGCTGGATTATATTCATGGGGCTTAAATAGCCACCAACACATGTCTTCCGAGCAGGACTGCATGATGCGTTTTAAGAAAATAGTCCGGTGTATGATTTTTCGGAGGGGGCAATCGGAAACACAGGTTATGCTGTGCGCTGGCTGCCTACCCTTCTAAAGCCGCCCCGATTAGGCATAGTTGCCCTCGCCCTGATTTATCTCTGGAAAAGATCTATCCTGCCTTATATCACCATTCGTTACCTATCGGACCAGATCATGGAAGCATGAGATTCCAGATACGCAGGTCATAAGAGTTGGCTACGGCAAGTCGGGTACTGTCCGGATTAAACGCGGCGCTGTTACCAGCCGCATAGTTCTGGAAAACGATAGCACCCGTCTCCAAATCCCAAATAATAGTTCCCCCCTGCACAGCCGTCAGCCATTTTCTATCCAGACTGGGGGCGATAAAGCCAACACAGTGGCGCGGTGCGTCAAGTGTCTGGCTTTCAACTTCATTGGTTAGGGTATTTTGAACGGTCACCGTAGGGACTTCAGTACAGTCGCTAAAATTCAAGCTAATCGTGAAAAGATAATGACCATCCGAGGTGAGGGCATTATTTAAGATGCCATAGCCTGAAAATGGGGCAACCGCCAGATGTTCTCCACCAGGATCGACGATTAATCCATTGGCAGTCACAATATCCGGGGTAAAGGGCGGTGGAGTATTCTCCTCCCAGGCAACCCTGTGCGTGGCGGTATCCAGGTGGGTAACCACAGTTCCTGTTTCTGTGTTCCAGATCGTCACAGCCCACTCCTCATCTGTCGCAAGATTATAGCCCCATGAGGCAAGGCGCGTTCCATCCACGCTCCACCCTAAAGTACCTGGTTCAAGATAGATTTGCTGGCTGTCAGGGTACATCCGTTGTAACTCGGTGCCCGTTATTACATCCCAGACGATAATCTCCCCATGCTGGTCTAATGACGCAAGTCTGGACCCATCGGGACTCCAGGCGACCGCCATAACCCAATCGGTATGACCATGCAAGACCAGCTCCGACGGGCGATTCACGATAGGATCACTGGCAAGTGGGAGATTAACAACCTGAGTGGGGAGCCACCCGAAACACGATTTATCATAGCATGAGCCGGTTAACTCGCGGTGAACACTGCCGTCAGCACTCGCAACGCTGATCTGTGGATAAAATGATCCTCCGGGTTGGGCATATTCCTCAATGAGCACCCATTTACTGTCACTATGCCAGTCGGCTCGAAACGACTTAAACGGCATATGGTATGTGTGACTGGCCGGAGCCAGCATGTGTACTGTACCGGATGCTTGATCCAGCAAACAGGGAGGAACTTCCCAGTCGTCAATGCTGTCGCGTCCGGTGCAGTTACCTTTAAACAACACGGTATGTCCGTCCGGTGATGGGAAGGGACTACTAATGGCATTGTCGATGACTTCGGTGGTTTCATTGGCATAACGGTAAACTGAACCATCAGTGCTTAACCAGACTGCGTCCTTGCCCCATGTGATGTGAGACGACGCATAGCCCGCTGCAACATAAAAGGAATCGAGAAAGGTTGATGGATCTACAGCAGGTGTGATCGTGTGCGATGTCCCGGTTTGCAGATCGTACAGCACAAACTGTTTTTTGACCGTTTCACTGCTCGCGTCTTGAAACGTCTGCGCAAATACCGCTTGCTGACCATCCTGCGACCAGCGGGGTGTCGAAATTCCCAGGTCCACATCGGGTGCAATTAAGGTCTGGGTTCCATCGGCTTGCAGAAGCCAGAGGGTCGCTAGATCCTGGTTTTCAACTGACTCCCCAACAAAATAAAAAGCACGCTTCCCATCAGGACTCCACTCGATTCCAGTCACATGCGACTCATTGAGTGGGATTTCCGTTATGTCACCAGAGTTTAAGTCTTCCAGCGTCAACTGGCTGCTATCCTGATCAACATAGCCTAATCGTCCATCAGGATGCCAGTGAACTGCGAGGAAAGGCTGGTCTACTGGTTTGCGTTCATCGTGTGAGCCATCCATTTTCAGGATGTCTATCTGAATAATTGTCGATTGCGACAAGTAGATAACTGCCAGTGTCTGACCATCAGGAGCCCACTGCATGTTCAACCCAACACCTTGCTGGACTTCGTAATGGGCGATCATTTGCCGGGCATTGACATCAAACAGATAGACTCCATACGAATCAAACGTATTGTCTGCCGAAGATGTGGTTAGCACCGATAAATAATCACCTCCTGGTGACCATGCCATGTCAATTATGTTGTTGACATCATCCAGAAGGTCAAGTTGCTCCTGCCCGTCGGCGCTAAAAATGTAGCCCACTGCTGATGTTCGCGTAATATTGCCAGCATCGGGGCGACTCCACCAGGCAAGCCACTTACCGGAAGGCGACCAGCCAGGCCCACCCATCAAATTATGGTCAGATGATCTGAGAGGAGCCGATAATAAATGTTGATTACTGCCATCGGCACGTTCGATAATGAACCCCTGATCCTGGAACGAGTAATAATACAGGTAGGGGATTTCTGGTTCCTGGGCACGGCCTGTATGAAGTCCCGAAAACAGCAATGCCACGCCTATAAGTGCCAGTGAAATCTTGCTCATAAAAAGCCTCCTTCGGCTTTTGTCATTGGAAAAGTTGTGTTGTTCAGACTAAATAAGGTGACGAGGGGGTAGAGCCAAATTTCCGGGACAGATCATTTACGATTAATGACACCTATCCGGAGCGGATATTCTTCCTGGCTTCACGGTACAATCTCTGGCGTAATCGTGTATGGAATCCTGTAGATAATACACATAGATGTAAGTACAGACCGACCTCTGGCTGGATCGATCTCGCGCAACCAACCCAATTAACATTCGCGTTGTTTAGCGATACCAGTGTCACCGAGAATCACCATATCGGCTGCTCGTAGAAAATGAAATGGTGAGCCGACTGATCCAGCGGTGAAAGTCCAGATAGACTGCGATGACCTTGCCTCTGCCAATAAATAATGACGATATTCTGCACATCATGCAACGGATGATTGTCCTTTCCAATACCAACGGTGATAGCCATCAGAATCTTTTCATTATGCCCTGTTTCGGCTTAATGATAAAGCAGATTTCAATCGGCAACCATTATTCAAGTTAAACTGCTGGACTGGCCTAAAAGCGTACCCATCCGGCCCTTCGCGCCACCTCCCCGCATGTGAGGATTTGATGCAGCCCATTCTCCTGCCTCAGCACAACGTCACCGATGTCGAATTAATACTTCGATAAAGGCCATTCGACACCTCAAACAAAGTATCTATTCCACTACCAGAGCCTATTTGCTTTGTTTATTCTAAAAAGTGCAGTTTAGCCATCAGACACCTGATCAAAGGAGTAACTGATGAATTTTCCGTTCACCACTGAAGAATTTTTTAACGTTTTTGAGCAGTACAATGAAGCGGTGTTTCCGATTCAAATCCTTTTTAACTTGCTGGCACTCGTGGCTGTCTGGCTGATATTCAGGCGAAACAAGCATGCCGATGTGGGAGTATCCGCGATTCTTGCCTTCCTGTGGCTCTGGATGGGCTTTGTTTACCAGTTTGGCTACTTCTCCGATATTAACAATGCAGCCTATGTTTTTGGCATTCTGTTTATCATTCAGGGCATATTGTTCTTTGTGCTCGGCGTTCTGCGGCGGCAGATTACTTTCGCGCCAACCACAAACCTCCTGCGTTACACGGGCGGCGTGCTGGTCGTGTATGCGCTGGTGCTCTATCCGCTGTGGGGTTATTTCGTTGGGCATGAATACCCGCACAATCCGACATTTGGTTTGCCCTGCCCCAC
>JAKEEQ010000527.1 GCA_022616515.1 Chloroflexota bacterium
GCTGCATGGACTTATCCTTGTCAGTGACTGTGGTTGGTTTCTGTCAGGATAAGTCCTTCTCTCCTTTTTGAAAAGTGTCCCTCCGCCAGCCATTCATGGGGAGGGTTAGGGAGGGGATGATGACAAGATGTCGGTCCTGCTACCACTGCTTGATTCCGCAGTCCACCGTAAGGTACGATACGCACAGACAAAATTACAACGGAGTTCGCCCGTGACTATCCTCGATGCGTACCGCCATTATCTGCCGCCGCCGCTGCAATTCGTCCCGTGGCGTGAACATCCACTGGATGGCAAGCTGCTGCTGTTTGAGCGCAACACGGGGTTGAATGTGCTGCTCGAAGGCGAGGAAACTGCCATGTTGCGGAGGGTCGCGCCGCGCACATTGCTCATTGCTGTGACCAATGTCTGCAATCTGAGCTGCCCGTTTTGCTATCGCGACCTGACCTATCCCAGCGATTGGACATTCGATAACCTGCTCGAATTTTGCCAGCAGGCGGATGATTGGGGTGTGCTGGAAGTGGCCTTTGGCGGTGGGGAGCCGATGTTGTTTCCGCGCTGGGAGGAATTTATTCACGAACTGTATGCCACCACCCGGCTCGGCATCAATTTCACCACCAACGGCATGCGCCTGACCGGGGATTTTCTGGATGCCATTGCCGGGAAATACGGGCAGATTCGGGTGTCGCTGTATGACACCAATCATTGGGCGGACACAATTCATCTGATGGTTGAGCATGAGGCGCGATTCGGCATCAACTGGCTTATCACACCGGAAGAACTCGACGGCATTCAGCCAAAATTTGACGAGTTGATGGCGCTAGGTGTGCGCGATTTTCTGCTGCTGGGTTATAAGGGCGATGAATTCCCGGCAATGCACTTCGCCCCGGATGATTATCGCCGCTTCAGTGACTGGCTGAACCGGATGTATGCCGAACATGACGACATCACGCTCAAGCTGGATGTATGTTGGGGCAAAATGCTGCCGGATGTGCCGCGATTGTTCATTGAGGGCGACTGCGGGGCAGGCGATGATTTTCTGTCGCTGACCAGCCACAAGCAAATCAAGCCGTGTTCGTTCCATCCGGGCGGAATCTCGTTCAATACGCTGGATGATGTGCGCCGCTATTGGGAGCGCACCCGCCATCACAAGGCACCCGTCATGATGGGTGGCTGTGGTCGATTGCCCGCGCGGGGACTAATTCACATAGAGGGTGGTGATTGATGAAAATCAAAATCTGACGGCAGTTCGCCAGCAATCATAGCGATAGTTTCACTGTCATCTGCACGTTTCCATCTGTCGAGGAAGCTGAAGAGGCGGCGTCAATTCTTCGCCAGTCGTTTGAAGACATCTTCAATCAGGGAATTGGCTATTATGACCGTGAGCCACTTTGGGCCGAAATCGAAATTGCACAAAAATATGGTATCGAGGGGTGGGACCAGCATCTGGACTGGCTTGATTGTGTCGGCAAGTTGCAGTCAGATATTATTCATCGGTTTAATCGACACATCGTGATTACAAATGGTCAATGCGATACTTGGCAGGGACCAACAGTGATTCCCGAACTCATGTCAAAATTGGGTGCAGATGTGCTTGCCGAGGCCGAGATGCGACCAGGTACTCTGTTTGTCGACTTAGGTTTTACCGCACCCAATTTGGACACCGCAGAAAATACTTTCAATGATTTGAATGCCCATGCAGATGGCCCATTCAGTTTAAAAACCATGATGGACAGCGTTTATAAAAGGTCGCTTGAAGTAACACAGGAAGATGACGCAACGAAGCTTCATTTATACAAGTTTTCGCTGGATATTGATATGGATGACGGTAGCAAACTTGCGCGGTATGGCAGAATAATCAAATTGAACAGACTGCATTTTGCGTCAATTGGATATGCTCTACCTGCCATTCTGCACTGGCTAGAAGTCGAAGGTTACACAGACATCAATTATCGGATTTACACGGATGAGTGGAAGCAAAGCCGATGAAAATCAAAATCTGGCGGCAGTTCGCGAGTAACCATAGCAACAGCTTTACTGTCGTGGGCACATTCCCAACTGTGGAAAAAGCAGAGGAAGCGGCGGCTATTTTGCAACAATTGATGGAGGACATCTTTAATCAGGGAATTGGCTATCGTGATGCCGAGCCGTTATGGGCTGAAATTGAAATTGCGCAAAATTACGGTGTTGAGGGGTGGGATCAACATGTGGATTGGGTTGAATTTGATGGTAAGTTTCAACAGGATTTGGTTCATCAGTTTGATAAACATGTCTCGATAAGCAACGGTTCGCGCGATACAAATCAGGGCGCAACTGCTATACCCGAACTACTGGAAAAGATGGGCGCAAAAGTTCTTGTTAAAGAAGAGATGCGGAATACGGGTATCCATGTAGACCTGATGTTCAAGGCACCCGATGAGGCTACCGCAGATAAGGTTTATGCTGAACTGCTGACATATATCACCTTTGGCAAGTGTGAGCTTGAGTACGAGGCTTGTATTCCATGGGCAATGTATGCAAAAGGTGAGAAGCCAACAGATGCAGCCAATCTGGAAAACCTATATAAACAACATAGTTTATATAAATTACGCAGTCATCAGGGATTAGCTGACGGAATCATTGAACTCAGATCATTGTTAATGGTGCCTCTGGTAAAACATAATCAAGTCATATTTGACTATATTGAGCAAACTGTGACGGAGTTAGAAGGCGAATCGACCATTTCAGAACCACCTTATGACGAACGTCGACTGGTCTATGAATACAAAAATGATATGGCTATGTGGTTCTATAGTGACACCAAGCTTCAATACCGAGATTTGACCATGACGCTTAAACATGCTTGGTTCCCGTCGATTGGCAAAGCTTTACCAGCGTTGATACGTTGGCTCACAGCACAGGGTTGTACAGATATCAATTACGAGCTTTATGCGATTTATTACAAGGATTAGGCTTAAAGCCAGCAGGAGTGCCTTTAGCGCACTTTGCTTTGCCTAGCCGGAGCGATTTATCCTCCGGCGTTGAATTGCAGGCAGGTCATCGTTGCGCAGCTAGAAAAAACAAAATCCACTCATGCAGTTTTCCAGATTATCCGGGTTACGTTGCTATTGACCGCATGTTGACGGTATGCCGGACAGCATGGATGTTGTCCCTACGGTGAATGTGGGGGTGTTCGTAGGGACGCCAGACATGGCGTCCGCCAGCCAATGCACTGGACTCAATCACCTTTACCCATTTATTTTTTCAAGCTGCGTCTGGGCGAATTTAATTGTGGCTTGATTGAAGACTGTTGTGGATGGGGACAAAGCAAATGGACTGGAGCTTTACCAAAAGGCAAATGTCCAGTCCAATTTTCAGGTGTTTGACGGAACTTTACGCTGCAACGGGGCTATTTGTATCCTGCTCATCTAGCCCAAACTGTGCATTTGAAACGATTTTACCTTGAGAGTTGACCCCTTAGTGCACCAGCCGGGTACTCGGCGTTGTGGACGTTCACATAGTAATTGTCAGGATGCCGGATGATGTCGAGTGCCAATGCCTGATCGACACCAATACAACCACTGGACTCGCCACTTGTCGGCGGTACTAAGGGGACCACCACCGGACCCGGCTCGCCAACCGCCCCTACATGAATATGGGCTGCGGTGGCGGGTGCAATATCAGAAACCTTGAGTTTAAAGCAGACTTCTTCCAGACCGGGATTGACCGTAATCACGGCAGCTCCTGTGCCGTCAGGATCGCCCGGACCGGGAGCTTCGGCTGCCCCGGTGAGGGTAGTCGAAAACGGACGCCCACTTGCCACTGCTGGACTGACCATCAGCAGTACTAAAACCGTCACAATGATAGACAATCTGAACTTCTTCATGATCTGGCTCCTTAAGGAACGTTTGTCACAGTTCCCCCCAAAATGTCATGCTAACACAAAAACGTAAATGTCAAGCTTGTAGGCTGAATTTCTGATAAGGTTCTAACTACTTCTGTACGTTAATGACCTGAATACTTGCATTCTCGCCCTGAATGCGCTAGTTTCAGGCGCAAAATATTAATATGGGCGAGACAACATCATGGGAACCGCCGTCGGTGAAACCATCGAGAAAACGATTATTCTTTCCGAAGACGATATTATTGATTTCGCCATACGCATTCAGGATTTGAATCCCCTCCATCACGACCCAGATTACGCGGCTGAGACCCGCTTTGGTGGGATCATTGCGTCCGGCCCACATATCAGTGCCATTTTTCTAGCGATGGGTCCTACCCATTTCTCCCAATACGGGCCGGTGCTTGGCCTCAATTTCAACGTGGCGTTTCGCGCCGCCGTTTTCCCCGACCGGACACTCCACATGCAGTGGAAGGTGACTGACGTTGAAGACAGCGACTCAATGGGCGGCGAGGTGGTCACACTCAGCGGGACTGTCAAAGATGAAAGCGGGACAATTTTACTCACAGGTGAGGGGCAACTGCTGATTAAGGATGCGGTGTAGTCAGAGATACCCCTCCGTGCACAGATGCCGTTTGAAAAAATAAAAGGGTAACGATGTGGTTGGCAGGCGGACGGCATGTGTGGCGTCCCATAGCTGTAAAGATAAGAGTAGTCCTCTTGAAAATGGCGTCATCAAGCCTCTCCCCCGATTGATGGGGGGAGATGTCGCGCCAGCGACAGAGGGGGGATAAGTTTCCCAAGCGCCGTCAGATGTTCGCCTATCGCCCAAAACCAGCCCCTCCCTAACCCTCCC
>JAKEEQ010000528.1 GCA_022616515.1 Chloroflexota bacterium
GCGTAAATCGGTTGAGTAGGCTTTCATAAGGCACTAGCATGCCTGGTTCCCCTGATTTATTCAAGTCCTTTCTAGGGTCAATCTATACGAATTTCGCTCTAGAAGCCTTTTCCTGATAGTAGAACTGTGTAATCTCAGATGGTGTGCCTGAAAATTCCACAATAAATTCCCCGGAGCGTGCATTAAATACACCAGAATGTGCACCAATTCTGTCGTCAAATTTATAGTTTATCAATTCTGAACCAAATCTCTGGCTCAATTGGAGATCTTTCCAATAAGAGAAAGGCCAACGATGGGTGATGACATCCTTTGACTCAACATCATAAAATGTTACGTAGATTTGCTGATGATACTCCCAAACAAGCGCTATGGAGCGAACCATTCTCATACGCCAATATGGATGTATAGTGTCATCATAAAAATAATACGATGCATGCACTCGCTGTGGTGAGTAATCAAGTGTAAATTCAACTTCAGGGCGACGCGGATTAAGCAGTGATTCAAATCCTCCGGAAACTAAATAAACCTGATTGCCGTCAACAATTATGTGTGTCTGAAACGGAGCATTTACCATCTCATATGGCAGCTTCTTTCCTGTTCTGGCATCAATCCTCTCAATTTCCTTTATAGTGGCATATTCCTTGAATTGTATTTCAACCGTTTCGTTATTGTCGGTCCACTTTGCTTTGACCAAATCTCTATCCCGAACTAGATCGTGTATTGTATGGTTCAACGGGGCACTTAATTGAACACTCATTCCAGGTGTCAGAATCTGTAACTCAAATTCGGCTGTTCTATCATTAGACTCCCAACCTGTTCCACTGATAACAGCAAGACGATCACCGACGGTTGACCATTCTAAATCATAAATATATTGGTTGTACGGCAGTTGAAAATCTGCGGTTTCGTTCTGAGTATGATCCCAGATATAAATAAATCCCAGCTTTCGCCTGGAGTCGTACTTTGTAAACGCCAGAAACCTGTTGTTAGGTGACCATTGAATATTGTAAAACCACCCACCCCAACGGTATTCAACCTTTCCATAAATGTTCACTACCAGGCCAAATCCTGTCATGTGAAGCGGGTCGTTGCGATTGAAAAAAACAACACGCTCACTATCCGGTGACCATTCCAGGATATACATGTCTGGCTCAGTTTTTAGTGATGTCTGTGCGACATCCTCTGCCACAAGAAATCTTTCACCTGTGGCTATCTCTTCCAGATACAGGTCAAAGTTAATCCCGAAAGGATCTTCAAGGGCTGGTTGAATGTACGTAATATATTTACCATCAGGTGACAATTTGCGCAACCATACCGCTAAAGAAGCATTGTACCCATCTGGGAAGACAAAATAATGCCCTGACTTTACATTTAGCAGCACTTTGGGGTATTCGTCATAAGTCACAAGAATGCAGTGACGGTCTGAAGTAACTTGATTTGCGTCCGATAATTGGCTAAAATCAACCCACACGAAGCTGAACATGAAAATAATGGAGAGAAAATAGCGTTTGGATACCCACATGACAAAAATCCGGCCTGCGATAAATGTTTCACGAAGCCGGATTTTATCCACAAACTTGTTATAAAATGGTGCAGCGTAGGCATGTCACCGCAATGGCGTAGTGGGATAACAGGTTGTAAGGCTAGGTCTGACAAACCCGGCTCGAAACGACTTATGATTTCTCAAGTTCAAATAGTGGGGTTTGAACAGGTGCAGGTTCAACTTTTGCTTTTGAGGCATTTGAAACCGCTTTAACAAGCGATGAAATATTTGCACGGCCTGAAGTGGGACTTCTTTTCAGAGCAATTGCCCCGCGCTTCAAGAAATACAGATTCCCTTCCGATTCTTCACCGTGATTCTGGTAGACCGCTACAAACAGGGAAATTTTGTACTTTAGGGATTCTTCACCTGCGGCAAATGTGCCGCCCTTCATCCGCGCTTGAACCAGAACCATCGCATCCGACAGGCCAATGATGGTTTTATTGCGCTGCATTGCCCGCCACGCTGTCCATCTGGCCTCTGGTGGATATTCTGAGATAATCAACAACTGTTCTGGTTTAGCAATATCTTTTAGCTCTCGCCTTAGAGTGAAATTGTTGAAACCTTCCGGCAAGACAATGATCGTGCTGCCGCCATTTTCAAGGGCAATTCGATGGGCGGTAGAATCTACGCCTTTGGCATGACCACTTACAACAATCCAACCCTTATCAAGGATTTGTTCAGCGGTATCCGCCGTTACTTGAAGCCCTTTATCGGTTGCATCACGAGACCCGCAGAAGCCCACCGCAGGTTTGTTTAGTAGTTCTAGATTTCCCCAGTAATAAAGTGGTTCTGGTGCTTTTTCACCAAGTAGACTTTTGAGCCGCTGAGGATACTGCTCGCTTGTCATTATCTGCGTTTCCATAGCGTCGGTAGTCTCCCTAAATAGAGTTGGTAGGTACAGGCACAGCCATGAGTACTTGCCGAATTGACCAAATGTGGTCAGTAATGCCTGCTGCCATCGCAGGTGAGCGTGGCATCCAACGACGTTTTATCGGCGGCATGACTTCAAGTCGTAATGTTTTCACTGCGCGCGTGAGATTGTAGACGACATCTTCCCACACACAGGATGCTTCAAGCATACTCAAGGCTTTAGAAAAGCCCAGCGTTTTGCGAACCAAGCGTCCATTCATCAGGCGAGAAGTCAAATGTGTGCGTTCAACATGGACGGTTCGTGTTCCTGTTTGAGCTAAGGTTGTGGCATCACCATAGATGACGCGACTATCAACGCCAATGAGATTGCCTTTGGCATCACGGTGTTTGACCATTTGGGTGTAGTGCCAACCCGCAAGGGGTTGTTTGCGGGTTGGTGGTCGCCCACGTCCTTCATACGCTGGCACTTGCCCATAAACTTGCACCAATGCCTCACGATGTCCACCCCAACCATCTGACAAGATCGGAGGTGGCTCATGTGCATGAGCCTCGCGCTGTTTGACCCGGTGCCAGAGTTCAATGGCAGCTCGGGTTTCGGTTTGTCCAATGCCACGTCCAACACGCAACCGTGTCTCAGGTTCAATCGCGGTGCAACGCCAGTATTCTCCTTGATCTTCACTGGCTACGCGCTCGTCGCCACTTTTTTGTGACCGACATAGGTCCACAACCCAGCGATCTGAACCTGACTAATCTCATACTCGTTCAGCAAAATCGCTTCTACTTCTTGTGCATGATGGGCGGCTTCTCGTAAGAATGACAAAATCGTGTCTTCCTTGAACCCTTTGCTTCGACTGATACTGCTGATACGTACCCCTTCTGCGAGTAAGGCAAGGCACTCCAAAATATCCTTTTCTTCAGTTTTACGATTGTAAAACATGGTGCCTTTGCGCTCATTGAAGGTCTTTTGGCACGCTTTACACTGATAGCGTTGACGACCATCTCTCGTTTTGCCGTAACGAATGATGACGTTGGCTTCCACATCACCATAAGCTTCACAGTCAGGGTTGGGACAAAAGTCACCAACAGATGCTAATTGGGTCATATCTCTTTATCACTGTTTTTGATATTATTCTACCAACACTGTCAAGGGAGACGACCATAGCGTCGCTCCCTAACGATCCGTTTTGTTCGCAATGTCTCAGAGACCTGTTTGTGGGACATGGTATACCATGCCCCTCCGGTGGATGACAATTCGGAGGGGTCGGGTACACCCGATCCCGGTTTCTTTATGCCTCATCAGGTCAAATAGCACATGTATTATCTTGGACTGATTATAGAACTTATGTTCTGAGAGCGCAACACAGTTAAGCACTTACTGAAAGAATAGACAGATGTCACACCTTCACCCACACCTGAAACTCAACAATAGTCCGGGCGGCATCGGTGGGGTCGAGACGGTGATAGTCCTTGCGGAAGGGACCAGTAATGTCGGCGTTGTTGATGGCTAGTAGCTTCGCTTCCGCTGCTCATCTACTTGCGCTTCGTAGTCCGCAACTTCTACCAATTCACCATCGTCAGAAAGCATGAGGCGACCGCGTTTGGCTTTCTCGGCGACTTCATCCCCAAAATGCTCGTGATGCTTGCGTTTGGCAACTTCATTAGGCAAGTTAAGCGCGAAGAAACCGAGGGCTATGACTACTCCAAGCCCCACTACCATCATTAGAAACATCACCACCATCGGGGTATAATCTACTGTCATCATGGTGTAATCCACTTCCGCTTATTTTCGGGTCAAGAGCCAGATACTAAAAGGTCAGCGCCTTGTCGGCTTCTGCCACCCATGCTGCCAATTGGCTCATTGTGCTAAGCTCGACACCGTCAATGAGATTTAATTCGCGGAGTCCGCGAGCATCGGCGCAGGTTCCACATGCTTTGATCTGTACGCCTTTTTGAACAAGCCCTTTGAACATGCGCTCCAGATTGTAGTATCCATCCGGCGTCTTCTGTTGAGGCAGCGCACACAACACTGCATCTGCCATGAGAAATATCTGAACCTCAATGTCCGCATGTTCTTTCCGAAGGGCCAGAGCTAACCTGAGTGCATTGTAGGCTTTCTCTGAACCATACGGAGCATCGTTAATGATGATAAGCACTTTCACGTGGATGATCCCTTTGTCTTGATACCAATCATACCCGGACAGGAAGCCGAGATCACCTGCTATCTGTCATGCTTCAATCTGCTATTTGTCCTTATGAATGAGTCAGGTTCACCGGCACTTGAAACTCGACAATGGTGCGGGTGACATCAGCGGGATCGAAGCGGTGATACACCTCGCGGAAGGGGCCGGTAATGTCAGCATTGTTGACGGCAATCCAGTAGCCGACGGCATTCAGGCACAGCCCGACATTCACATCCCTGTAGCGGATGATGGTCGCCATCTGCTCATGGTCGGGCAGGTCGCGGCGCACAAATTCGGTGTCGGCTACCGTGATCGATTGGCGGCTGCCGCTCACATACCAGCCCATTTCCACATCACCGGGGGCGTCGTGCTGTTCGGGGGTATGCAGGATGGTCAGAAAATGGCCCAGCGAGTTCCGGTGCTGGCCTTCTTCATAAAAGGTGTTGAAGTCGGCGTAGTAATCCTCGTAGGTGGCGTAGGTGGCGCGATAGCTGAGGATAGGCTGACCGGGCACTTCTTTCAGGACCACATCAAAATTGCGCAGTTGATTTCCCAGCTCAATTTGCTGCAAGCGCATTTCGACCTGCTTCAAGTTGATCACATCGTCCCGGATTTGCTGCTGGAGCTGCGCCTGTCGAAAGCGCAGCATTCCACGAATTTCTTCCGCCGAGACATCTGAATTCAGGAAGTCTTTGATTTGCTCCAGCGATAATCCTATGTCACGCATCACCAGAATGCGATTCAGGCGCGGTAGCTGCTCGATAGTGTAGTAGCGATAACCGGAGTCCGGATCGACCGTTGTTGGCACAAAAAGCCCGATTTCGTCGTAATAGCGCAGCAAGCGAATAGTTACGTGCGCGATTTTGGAAAATTCACCGATTCTGAACATGGGTCCCGATAGCCAGATTGGGTTGGGTTAAAGCGGCACTGCCCGGTGCTACGCCATAGTATGCCATATACTGTCCATCCTGTTCCAGCAGCGATACAAAGAGCGTGATGAGATCGCCTTCGAGTTCGACTACCGGGTTATTCTCATAGGGCGTGAAGTGGATGCCATCTTCGCTGAAGGCATAGCCGAGCGAACTCTTGAAACCACCATCACCCGATGCACCGCCCGTGTAAATCATCTCGTAGCCAAGTTCGGTCTTCACCACCCCGACACCCCACGCGACCGTGAAATCCCACGCCCCCGCTTCACCGGAGGGCAAAATCGGGTCGCTTTCGTCAAAAGCGGTATCGGTGGTTTCGGGGTCGTCGTACTTCGTCCAGTTAATGCCGTCGTCGCTGAAGGCCATCCCCACCCGACCGATCCTGGTTCCGTTGCCGCTGAAATACATCATATAGCCACCCTCTTCGGTTTTGAGCACGGCATCCGGGAAGATAAATGCCCCGTCCCAGCGGCGCAGTGATCCAGCTTCCAGTACGGGTTCATCGAGCCGTTCCCATGGCCCGGTTGGAGCGGGGGCTGTTGCGCGACCGATGCCTTTGCCAAAAGGTGGTGAGCCGGGTGTAGCCGCACCGTTGTAGTACATAACCCACGTGCCATCATCTTCCACGATGACCACCGAACTGCTGACGCTGAACGAATCCCAACCGTCGCCATCGCTGGCCTCAAAGATTGGCCCATCACCAACCCGCTCCCATGTAATGCCATCATCGGAGACGGCGTAACCGATGGCCTGGGGCTGGTCGAGGGATTGGTAACTGGTGTAGAACATGTGATACTGATCATCATGAAACACGACCTTCGGAAAACGAATCGATACATCATCCCATGTGCCTTCTTCACCGACAGGCAGCACTGGATTTTCATCAATGGGCTTAAATTCGACACCGGACGATGCAAAGGTAGGAATTGCCATGAGAAATACTCCGAGTACAATCAAGTAAGGTGTGAACTTCATCTAAAGCCTCCACAACTGGTAATTGGAGGTACTATAAACCCTCACGCTGCGTGAGGGTCAATAAATATTGCATGAGAATTACACGGGGAGAAGACCTCTATGAAACGATTGTTGATGCTGGTGGTAGTGTTGAGTTTGGTGGTGATGCCCGGCCTGATAGCGGCGCAGGGTGATGAATTTGTGTGCAATCTCGATGAGGCCGACTGTGAGCTTCTGGAAAATACTCTGACAGCGATGGCGGGCGTCCAGACGGTCAATGCTGACACCTTTGATTTTGGTTTTACGCTGGAGACAGGCAGCACCACCGATTCGATCAATTTTGTCGGGGCGGGTCCACTGGACTTTTCCGGTGTAGAGGGCGTGGAACTCGACTTCACGCTGGACGAATTCACCACCGAAACGGATAATTTTCCGCTTGAATCCGGGGCAACGGCGCTACGCATTGTAGACGGCATGACCTACACCTTTGACGGTGAGACATGGACCTCCTACACCAGCGATACCGTTGGACTGACCGAGTTATATTCTCCGGCCAATTTGCTGGCGCTGGCGGTTGGCGCATCAGACGCTGTGGCGTGGGAGCGTGGCGAGGATATTGAAGTCGATGGGCGTGCGCTGTATGTCTACACGGCTGACATTCAGTTTGGGGACATTCTGGCCTTGGAAGAATTTACTGATTTATTGGACAGCCAGCTTGAAAGTGGTGAGATTCCGGAGGCAGAGGGCGTGCCCATCGAGATGATCGGACTGGTGTTGGGAGTGCTCGGCACACAGTTGAATGAGGGGACATCGCGGATCACTTTCCACATTTCGCCGGAAGACAACCTGATTTACGGTACTGTGGTGGATATTGATGTTGCCATTGATTTTGCGGAACTGCTGGGCGCTTTTGGCGGCGGCGATGCCGGTGAGTTGCCCCGGCTGGCGACCGATTTTGACCTGACAATGACCCTCAGTGGTTATGGCGAAGCGGTGCAAATTGAAGCACCGGAAGATGCCGTTGAAGGTGACCCAATTTCGCTGGCGGAGGCGCTCGTTGGCGGTTTGACCAGCGGCATGGATGTCGGCGGTGGTGGCGTTGATTTTGGCGGTGGCAGTGACTTTGACCCCGGTGCAGTTGAGGCCGAGTTAGTGCCGGGTGAAGAGGCAACGGGTGTATTGACGGTGGAAAACGATTCACAGTTTTACCGTTTCACAGCCAGTCAGGGTGATGTCATAACGATCACGATGTATGCCCTGAATGAAGACAGCGATCTGGATACCTATCTGCGTCTCCTTGATGCGGAAGGCAATCGGCTGGCGGAAAATGACGACGCCGAAGACAACCCGCAGTTAGGCTTCTTCGACTCCGAGATTAAGAGCTTTGAGATACCGGCAGATGGTGACTATTTTGTGGAAGCCACATGGTTGTTTACCAGTCCGGACGGCGAATATGGGCTGGTGTTGGCGTTCGAGGAATAAGCGATGAGAGCGCCACCGTGCGCTTACATTTCTTCGGTCTCGTGCCACGCATCCCACGCGGCAAATGTCTCCATCAGGGCCAGCGTGGTCGCGACCGTATCCGAAGTTTGTGTGTGTGAACGTTTATGGGCAAAGTCGATGGTCACGACCATATACGTGCCATCTTGAAGCTGCTTGATGACCAGCCTGACCTCGCCTTTGTCGGCAACCAGGCACACGCCACCCGACAATAAACGTTCAATGTGAACTTTATCCATGTTATACAATCAGGCCCATCCTGCGAGATGGGCATTGTTTCCTTAATTAAGATAAGAATCTAGAATAGCATATTTCGCCTTCTGATGTGAAATTTTTCCAATCCGGGCTTCTGAACTCAGCAGTATCCTCGCGTCGATTGTGCTACAATGTGCGGGCGTTTATTACTTTCGTTAATGGAGTTATAAAATGTTGACCCCGGAATTCACCCGCGAAGATTATGAGAAGACGGCACGGGCTATTCGTGAACGCATTCATGTCCAGCCAACAGTTGCCCTGATTCTGGGGTCGGGTTTAGGGCCGCTGGCCGACAGCATTGAGGATGCGACGATCATCCCCTACACGGACCTGCCAAACTGGCCGCGCTCAACGGTGGCAGGGCATCATGGGCGGCTGGTGACCGGCAAGCTGGAAAATGTCGATGTCATCGCAATGCAGGGTCGTGCCCATTATTATGAAGGTTATTCGATGGCGCAGGTGGGATTTCCAATTCGTGTTTTTCAGGTGATGGGTATTAAGACGCTGATTGTCACCAATGCGGCGGGTGGATTGAACCAGTCGTTTGATGCGGGCGATTTGATGCTCATTGTCGATCACATCAATTTGATAGGGCACATGGGCCTGACACCGCTGTATGGTCCCAATGACGAGAGTTTTGGCCCGCGCTTTCCGATATTCACCCGCGCCTACGACAAACATTTAGGTGATATGGCACGTAAGGTAGCCGCCGCTAATGGGATAACGCTGCGCGAGGGCATTTATATCTGCCTGGCAGGGCCTGCCTTTGAAACCCCAGCGGACATCCGTATGCTGCGCCAGTGGGGAGCCGATGCCGTCGGCATGTCTACCGTGCCGGAAGTGGTGACGGCAGTGCATGGTGGGATGCGGGTGCTCGGCATCTCATCCATTACGAACATCGCGATTGATGACCCGGCGTCAGATAAGGAAGTCAGCCATGAAGAGGTGCTGGCAACGGGCAAAATAATTGTGCCGCGCTTGATGACCATGCTGCGTGGTGTGTTGCAGCAGTTGTAGGGCAGGAGTTGATGATGATCGCACGCATATGGCATGGCGTTACCCCGGCTGAGAAAGCAGATGACTACTACGAATACCTGCAACGGACGGGCCTGAAGGATTATCGAGACGCTGAAGGCAATCTTGGCGTTTATGTCCTGCGCCGTATAGAAGGTAACAGGGCACACTTTACGCTGCTTACCCTGTGGGAGTCCGAAGAAGCAGTCCGCAAATTTGCCGGAGAAGACATTGAAGTGGCGCGATACTATCCAGAAGATGGCGATTTCCTGCTGGAATTAGAACCCCATGTTGTTCATCATGAGGTTCTAGAGAAATATGTGAAGTAAGAAGCATTTCACCTATTGTTTCAGAGGGGTCACCTCGCCCCACAGTAGATTGTGTCCGCTAATGGTTTGGTGTTATGTACGTCAACAACGTCCGGTCACTCATAAATCCCCGGTTCCCACATAGATCGCCCGGGTTTCTTGCGTTTACCACGCCCCACAAGCAAAACCAATCCGGTCCCAACAACCGCGCCCAATCCTACCATCATGAGCATTCTGAAACCTTCAACCACCTTATCGACACCGGAAAATCCCGCCTGTGGGGGAACCGCGCTTGCAAATGCGATACGATTGGGGATGGCATTGGTAGGTTGGGTTGATGTGTTGACCAGTTGGGGCCACGTACCCTGAGCGTCAACCGGCTCTCCGAGGGCCGCGATTTCATCGGTGATAAGGCGCAGCACTAGATCATCCAACTGTTCAACGGAATAATTGCCGTCCTGTCCCGCTGCCAGGTCGGTGCGTTCAGTACCCGGTGAACCCGCCGCGCCATCTTCATAGGTCAGGAAGACGAAGTGGCCCATCGTGTAATGAGCAATCTGACGGAAGATGTACTCGCCGTTATCGCGTAATCCGCTGGAGGCAATGGGATGAATCTTGATGCCCCGCCATGCTGCCGCAACAATTTCCTTTGAATAGTCATAGTCATCGGAATAATCCAAATGGGGTGGCGCGTCCGCCACGAGGAAAATCAGTTTGAGGGTATTCTCATCACGCCAGTTTAATGATTGAACCGCCTCATGCAAGCCCTCATTCAGTGACTCTGGTTTATCACCGCCGCCTCTTGCCTGCACGGCATTGAGAGCTTGTTGGAATTCCTGCACATCGCGCACAAAATCGGTGCGGCGCGTAACATATTCATCACCCCGGTCGCGATAGTGCACAAGCCCATATCGCGCATCAATATTATGGGGCATCTGGTTAATCTCACTCGAAATGCGTACGATGTTGTCCTGAAGCTGGCGAATCTCGTCGGCCATGCTGCCGGTAGCGTCGAGTTGAAAAACAACGTCGAGTTGAATCTCATCTATTTGCTGTTCGAGATTACTCAAATCGACAACCCATTCTGGGCCAGATTGGCGATCAAGCTCAAAGGTAACTGCCACATCATCCTTTTGGACGATGACATCAAAGTAAGGCATCTGCGACCATACGTTGGGGAAAAATAAGGTGCGTCCGTCGGCGTAAGTACGTGATTCAACGAGCAGATTTTGCCCTTCAAAAATCATGACTCGTGCATCGTGAACGGGCAAACCATTTCCATCCACGACGGTAATCACCTGACGCTGCCTGACGTCTACATTTCGAATAGGACCGTAAACGGTCGAATAACTTGACTGATAAGCCAGATAGTGGTCAAACTGATCGTTATCGTCGATTTCGCCCGCGTTCAGGGTTGAGTTGCTGGTCACAGTTGTTGCCGAGGGTCCAAACGTCGGATTGTCCGACCCCGAATCGTCGTCTTCCCCGCCACTGCATGCGGAGATGATAAATGCACTGATGAACAATATGAGCAATAAACGTTTCATGATGAAACCTCCTTTTGCTCATGTTACGCTGGTATTCGGCCTGCTTTTTGTGCGTTATTCCACTGCTCACCTGACAACCTGTTCCAGAGACTGAATATCCATCAGAGCATTTTTGCCTGACGCGCCGACCTCACCTCCGCGAAGTTGATGAAACCCTGGATTAATGGAGACTCAAATAGCCATGCAACAAACGACTTCTGCGAGACGAGTGACGTCAAAGTAAGCTGTAGGTCACTGGCACTGTTAAACGTGATCGCGCCACGAATATTCAGGATTGTAGCCTAGAATACGCCGCGCTTTATCGACGCTGAGCAAGGTTTCAAAGTCGCCAATTCCTTCGCGCAGAGGCACATCCGGGAAAACTTCCCCCATTAACTTGGCGTTGGGGCGATCCATGCAGGTATCACCCGCCGCGATGATAAAATGATCGGCTCCCTGCACAGCGGCTTCCAGAGCACGACGACAGCTTTGCGCCACATCCCGCGCATCGACATAACCCCACAAATTCCATTTACGCAGGTGAGCATCATCCCAAAAGCCCGGAAACCGCGCATAATCGTGCGGCTCCATAATGTTGGAGAAGCGCAAACCGAGAATCGGGATGTTTGACCAGCGATTCATCTGCCGTGCCATTTCCTCGCTAAGCACTTTTGAGAGCGCATAACTCGATTCGGGATAGAGCGGATGCTCCTCATCAATCGGGGCGTAGGCGGGTTGTTCGCGGTCAAAGGGCAGTCCCAGCGTAGTTTCACTGGACGCCCACACAATCCGCTCCAAACCAAGTGCCATCGCGGCGGAAAAGATGTTGTAGGTGCTGGTCATGTTGATGTTAAAGGTAATGCTGGCCGGTTGCAGGCCCGGAGCCGGAATCGCCGCCAGATGAACGACCGCGACCGCGTTTTCGAGCACCTCATAAGCCTGACCAAGCTGCGTAATGTCCGACTGAATGAATGGACACAGCCGTTCTGCTGGCGGCTCGATGTCCACATTGAGCACCTCGTAGCTGTGATCGAGCAAATCTTTAACGACTGCGCGACCTGCCTTGCCACTGCCCCCGGTTACAACAATCTTTTTCACAATTTCATTTTCCTTAATCAGTTGGTGAGATAGCCATCTCGTCTAAGACAGGTTAAAAAAACGACACGAGCGTCGTTATCTCCATGCCGCAAAACGGAACGCCTCAGAACATTTTACTCCTCAAGTATATCGCTTGCTGGTGTTTCGCAGGGTAATCAATCTTGAATGATGATGAACTACGCCACCGGGCGGGATGATGGTCTTTCAGCTACTTCACATACAGTGTAACCGGCAAAACCAGAATTTGTGGGCGGATTGGCTATAATAGTCTTGCCAACAGGTCGGCAGTGCCGCCAACCACCGAGAGTTTATGATGCTGAAACGTCTATTTTCACGCCAGCCGCGCACCCTCAACAGCCGCCGCGCCTATGCGCAGTGGGCCAAACACTATCCCGCCGAAGCCCATAATGCGTTCATGCGCCTTGAGCAATCGACGATGGCGGCATGGCTGCCTGATCTGCGTGGCAAAATCGTGCTCGATCTGGCGTGTGGGACAGGGCGCTGGGGCAATATCGCCGCTGAGAAAGGCGCGGCACAGGTCATCAGCCTCGATAACAGTTATCACATGTTGGTCGCCGGAAAATTGACGCTTGCTGCTCAAGCCGAATTGTCTGCGCTGCCGCTGCCCGCATCCTCAGTGGACATGGTGATTTGCGGGCTGGCAATCGGGCACACGCCGCATCTTGAAGAAACCATCAGTGAAATCGCGCGGATTTTGAAACCGGGTGGCGTGACCCTCTTAAGTGATGTACATCCATATCAAGCATGGCAGGGCGCAAAGCGTACCTTCAAGGGCGATGACGGTAAAACCTATGCTGTAGAGCACCACATTCACAATTACGCAGATTATTTCAACGCGGCAAAGTCGGCAGATCTAACCGTTACGGGCATTGCTGAATCAGGCATCGAGGACAGTCAGCCTCCGGTGCTGCTGGTAGTGAGGTTGGAAAATGAGCGAGTTCGACCTGACTATCGTTAATGGCTGTCCTGCTGCATACTCCACAACCGGACACCAATAAAACCTTAACACACGATGGCAAAAAGTTTCCTGACTATTTAACCATAAGGATGTGACTTATGTTACATCACCTTGCGTGTTTTCTGTGCATGATAGAGAGGCACCTTTTTTATATCATGAGGACAGCTATCGTGACATATCCAAGAATCATTCAAGGTGGTATGGGTGTTGCCATTTCCACCTGGCAGTTAGCTAATGCAGTATCCCGGCACGGGCAGCTCGGTGTTGTCTCCGGGACTGGCATTGGTATTGTACTTATTGCACGCCTGATGGACGGCGACCCCGGTGGGCACATGCGCCGCGCCCTATCCCACTTCCCATCACCGGAAATTGCCGAACACATCCTGAAAACCTACTATGTTGAAGGTGGCATTCCGCAAGGCACACCGTACAAACGACCGACCCTCTGGACGGTGAATCCTTCCGCCGAACTGGAAGCCCTGACAGTTGCCGCGAATTTTGTAGAGGTCTGGTTAGCCAGAGAAGGTCACCAGAATCCGGTTGGTATCAACCTGCTGGAAAAAGTGCAAATGCCAAACATGGCCTCTTTGTACGGCGCGATGCTGGCCGGGGTGGATTATGTGATTATGGGCGCTGGCATCCCAACGCAGATACCGGGAATTTTGGATGACCTCAGCAATCACCTGCCAGTATGCTATCGTCTTGATGTCGTTGGCACTGCTGCTGAAGATGATGTGGTCATCCACTTCGACCCGCAAACCCGCTTCCCTGAAATTGCTGAACAAGTAGGGCAGCTTAAGAGGCCCCGATTCTTGCCGGTTGTTTCGTCGGTGGTGCTGGCAAAAGCACTGCTCAAACGGGCCAGTGGCGAGATCAACGGTTTTGTGATTGAGATGCCAGTGGCAGGCGGTCACAATGCGCCGCCACGTGGTCAGATGATCTTAAACGAGAACGGTGAACCGATTTACAGCGAAAAAGACGATGTTGATCTTTCCAAATTCGTGGAAATGGGGCTGCCGTTCTGGCTGGCGGGTGGCTATGGCAGCGCGGCCCGATTGCAGGAAGCCCTTGCCGTCGGGGCACAGGGTATTCAGGTCGGCACAGCATTCGCCTACTGTGAAGAATCGGGGTTCGCGCCGGAACTGCGGAGTGAAGTGCTGCGAAAGGTTAGAACCGGAGAGTTAACGGTTCGCACCGACCCGCGCGTTTCGCCGACTGGATTTCCATTCAAAGTCGTCCAGATTGAAGGCACAGCCTCTCAGGACAAGGTCATTGAAGAGCGCGAACGCCTGTGTGATGTTGGCTATTTACGGCAAATTTACCGCACTTCAGATGGAGACCTGCTCTATCGCTGCCCGGCGGAACCTGTGGACGCCTATCTTAAAAAAGATGGCGATCTGGACAGCACCATCGGTCGTAAGTGCCTGTGCAACCATCTGGGGGCGGCGGCGGGCTATCCCCAAACGCGCCGGTCGGGGTATGTCGAGCCAGCCATTGTCACGTCGGGTGACTGCCTACCTGACATTGAGCAGTTTTTTCAAACATCGACTGCCATGAGCTACACGGTACACGACGTGCTGAAGACCCTGCTGTCGTAAAGCCGTGATGTGATAACCAAAAAGGGGAGATCAGCTCCCCTCGTACGAGATAAACGGTATTGTTAATCCGCGCCGGTCGGCTGTTGAGCAAACAGACTGGCGCTCGATTGCTGCTGTTGCTGGATGCCGTTGGCGGTGTAGGTGCTCGCCACGATGATTTGCCCGGTCAGGTCCAGCGGAACTACCCATGAAACACTGGCTCCATCAGAGAGATCGCTGTCTGTGCCAATCAACGACCAACCATCGGCAAAGGGGTCGAACAAGGCGAATTCGGCGCGGGCCAGATCGGTGCGTGCACCTTCATAGGTGATCGTGACCGTCGATCCCGCTTGCAGGTGTATGGATTCGCCTCCGCCATCAATGGTTGGCGAAATGATAATATTGCCTTCCGTGCTGGCGGTCGTATAGACACGACTAATCTGGCTTTGCACAACGAGATTTCCTACGGCGTTGAAGCCGTTGGCAAATACCTGCTGTCCATCGAGCAGCGTCGGCACAGACCACGATACGGATGCCCCGTCATTGAGATTGTTGTCGCCGCCAATGACGCCGCCAACCACACCATTGGGTGACCGCAGCACGAAGGCAACGGACGTGATCGCTTCGGCGGCCCGTGAGTAGCTGAGCGTGATCGTTTTCCCGGCGGGCAGTGTCACATTATCGCCCACCACAGCAACGATCTCGCTGAAATTGACCTTGCCCGCAACCAGCACGCCTGATTGAGTCGGCGGTGGTGTGATGGTAGGCGGCAGGGGCAGGCGTGGCACGCGCAAACGCTGTCCGACACTCAGTAAATCTGGATTGCTGAGGCAGTTTCCGGTTGTCAGTGCGTTAACAGTGCTGCCGGTGGCCTGTGCAATCGTTCCCAACGTGTCGCCGGGTTGGACGATATAAACAGTCCAGCTAGTCTGAATCTGGCAGTTACTGCCGGGGTTATTATTCAAGAACGGCGTGCTGGATACAGCGACGGTCACTGTTGGTGTACTTGTCACCACTACAACATTCTGTGTAGCAGTTGGAAAGTTGCTCAACGAAAATGGTGCGGCGGTCGGCGCAGCATTGCCCTCACCGCCTAATGAACAGGCAATCGTTGCGAGTGCCAGCACCGCTATGAACGCAACAATGCGATACATGGTTTCTCCTGTGACAAATTTCACTTTCGCAGCATATACATTACGCTCATTTTTATAGGATTAAATGACGCTAACCCTACGCCGGGTTTATTTTTGCCCGATAACCCGTTTGATAAACTTATTACGGCGTTGGCAACCTGACAGAATCCTTACGCTCAACCTACGCTCACAACCCCAAACCGATTCTCTGCCGACATAAAGACTGATGTTAAAATGTTTGCGGAGGGAATAATGCTGGGGCGTTATCAACTTCAGGAAAAGATTGGCGAAGGCGGAATGGGAACCGTTTACCGGGCTATTGACCGCCTGACCAATGAGACCGTCGCCCTGAAACGGGTCCTGCTGACACCATCCAACCTGGACTTTCACTCCAAAAGCACCGATGCTGATCTGGGTGTGGCCCTTGCCAGCGAATTTCAACTGCTGGCGTCGCTGCGACACCCGCATATCATCTCCGTGCTGGATTACGGGTTTGATGAAAACGGCCAGCCCTTTTTCACCATGCCCCTTATCAAGAATCCGCGCCATATCACCAGTGTGGCTGCCCGAAAAGGCTACAATGACCGCGCCGAACTGCTCATTCAGGCATTGCAGGCGCTGAACTACCTGCACCGCCGGGGCGTTATTCACCACGACATCAAGCCGGGCAATGTGCTGGTTGATGCCGAGACGGGCGTTGTCAAAGTAGTGGATTTCGGGCTGGCACTGGAAAATCAAACCCGTCAGGCTGTCATGGGAACCGCCGCCTACATGCCGCCGGAAGCCTTTGAAGGCGCACCGAGTTCGCAGGCCGGGGATATGTATGCAATGGGGGTGCTGACCTACCAGATGTTTACCGGACATCATCCTTTCCCCACCAATCACCTGATTGACCTTGTTAAAGCGGTGATGTATGACGTGCCCGATTTGTCCCCGTTGGAACTCCCACAGTTGCAGTCACTGGTAGGCAGGTTGCTCCTGAAAAATCCAGAGGATCGCCTGCTGGACACGCACGAGGTCATCGTCCAGTTATGTGCGGCGTTGAACATGCCCCTCCCGGCGGAAACCGTCGATGTCCGCGAGGGCATTTTGCAGGCGGCCAAATTCGTGGGGCGCGAGGCCGAACTTAAAACACTGCTGGATGCGCTGGAAAAGTGTCGCGGCGGTCACGGTGGAGCGTGGCTGATTGGCGGCGAAAGCGGTGTGGGCAAATCGCGCCTGCTGGATGAACTGCGTACCCACGCCCTCGTCAGTGGGATGCTGGTCTTGCAGGGCAGCGGCATTGCCGAAGGTGGCCCGCCCTTCGTGGTGTGGCGCAATATCATGCGACATGTGCTGCTGTATGTGACCGTCAGCGACAGCGAGGCGTCCATTTTGAAGCCTATCGTGCCCGATATTGATGCACTCATCGGGCGTACAGTGAAGGCACTGGATATTGAACCGCAGCGGCTGGCCCGGACCATGCGCGATGTCATCGGGCGGGTGGATAAGCCTGTGCTGCTCATCCTTGAAGATTTGCACTGGACCGAAGAGAGCCTTTCGCCAATACAATATTTGATAAACGACATTGAAAACAAGTCCCTGTTGATGGTCGGCAGTTATCGCAATGACGAGCGCCCGGATTTACCCGATGAACTGCCTTCCATGCCCCTTATCACACTGGAATGCTTGAGCATCGGTGAGATTGCCCAACTGAGCCAGTCCATGTTGGCACAGTGCAGCGAAACGGTTCTGCCGCTGATACAAAATGAATCCGGGGGTAATCCGCTGTTTATTGTGGAAGTGGTGCGAGCACTCGCCGAAGAAGCAGGCAGCCTCAACCAGATTGGGCAGGCCACCCTGCCACCTGCCATTTTCGCCGGGGGAATGGACCGCATCATACAGGCCCGTCTGAAACGCCTGCCGGATACCGCCCGCCCTGCGCTGGAACTGGCAGCGGTGTATGGGCGCGAGGTGAATCTTGAACTCATCATACATCTCATTCCACAACTTGATATGGATACGTGGCTCAATATCTGTGCAAATGCGGCAATTGTGGAAGTGCGCGACAATCAGTGGCGCTTTGCCCATGACAGGATGCGTTCAACCATCGTCGACAAACTTGCGGCTGAATACAAAACCGCCCTGCACGAGCGCATCGCCACTGCGATAGAAGTACTGTATCCCGATGATCCGGCCTATGTCATGCTGCTGGCCCACCACTGGACCCGCGCCGAAAACCGTGACAAGGCTTTTGACTATATCGTGGCGGCATCCGAGCAGATGCTTGAGGCACACAATTTAAAAGACTCAGTGACACTGGCTGAACAGGCGGTAGAGCTTGCCGGTGTCGCCCCTTCCCAAATTGCACAGGCCAATCACGTCCTGGCGCGGGCCTATGAACGCACCGGGAACTTTCAGGATGCGGCGCGGATTGCCCGGACGGTCTATGATTTCTACCAATCACAGGCCAACCGGAAGAACCTTTTTGACATCACGATTACACTGGCTTCCAGCCTCAATTTTCTGGGCAGATTTGATGAGTCCATACAGCTCTTGCAGGACTCGCTTGAATTGGCGCGGGAGATACAGGGCGATGTTGGTGTGGCCCGTGTCATTGAAGTACTGGCGACCAATGCCATCGATAAAGGCAAGATTGATGACGGGCTGGCGTATGCTGAAGCGGCTCTTGCTGGTTTCGAAAGCGCCTTAGAAATGAACGGCGTGTCAAGTATTCTTGGTGCGATAGGTTATGCGTATGAGGTGCGCGGGGATATGGCCTCGGCAATGGAACATTACGAGCGCAGCCTCGCAATTGCCCGCGAAAACAATCACCCCATGACTATCTGTTCGCGCCTGATTGATCTGGGCAATATCGCCAGCTTTAGAGATGAACTTGACGCAGCAAACGCCTATTTCAATGATGCGCGGCGCATGGCGCGTGATATGGGCGATTTGTGGAGCGAGACAGCCACAATTATCAACATGGGCATCGTTGCGGTGAAACAGGGGCGATATGATGCCGCGCTGGCGATGCTGGTCGAAGGTCGCCAAAAATGTGAACAGATGGGTGATGAACTTCTTGCAATCATTGCTCAGGCCCAATATGCATGGGCGTTGGTTCGGGCTAATCGCCCTGACGACGCTCTTTCAACCCTGCGCGAACTGATGCCTGTGGTTGAAGCACAGGACATGGAACATATCATGCTGGCGATGATCGGAACACTCGGTGAAATCGCCATAGTAAAAGGCAAGGTTATTGAAGGTATACAACTGCTGGACTTTGTACTCGAACATCCAGATGCCGATGCCCACCTAAAAAGTTTTGCGCAAAAAATCCGTGATGAACATCCCGCCATCCCACCAACCGAGGCATCATCTGACCTGCCAAAAGACATCCTGACTGAGTGGTTAAAGCGCTTGTAGCCTTTGGAACGTTTTCGTGAGTAAAATTGGGTTGGTGGTTTTGGTATCGACAATAAGGACAAAATATGAAACTTATATTGACAGTAGTTCTGGCGATTCTGCTTGGCGTGTCCGGACAATCAGATGATCCACAGGCTATTCTCGAAGATATTGTAAGCGGGTATGCAAGCGACGATGATCCAGCGCTGGTGGTACAGGTCAGCGCTCCTGACGGCGTGTGGTCAGCGGCAGCCGGGATGGCAAACGATGAACGTGCGGCTGTTGTAGAAGACCGTTTCCGCATTGGCAGCATGTCCAAGACATTCGTGGCGGTTACAACGCTTCTGCTGGTTGAAGATGGTGTATTTGAGCTGGATGACTCTGCCGCCAACTGGCTCCCGCAAGAGGTTGTGGACAACATCGCCAATGTTGATCGGGTTACTATTCGCCAACTGCTTTCGATGCGCAGCGGCATTGAAGATTATCTTGGCATGGATGATTTCTGGGCAGAGGTTGCATATGACCCCACCTATGAATGGACCGAACTTGACGTACTATTGTTTGTCTATGGGCTTGATCCACTCTTTGAACCTGATGAGGACTATTCCTACTCAAACACCAACTACATCTTGATGGAACTGGTGTTAGAAGAAGCATCCGGTCAGCCGCTGCATACCCTGATACGCGACCTTATTCTAGAACCACTGAATATGGAGAACACCTACACACAGGTAACGGAATCATTGCCGGGTGGTTTCGTCAACGGGTACAGCGACTTTGATGGTGATGGCATTCCCGAAAATGTATCTAATATCAACGATGGGGCAGGTTTGGCCGATGGTGGACTTATCTCCAATGTTGGCGATCTGACCACATTCTATCAGGCGTTATGTAGGGAGCAAAGCCTGCTGAGTGACGAGAGTATGGCGGAACTGCTGGATTTCCAGCCAGTTGATGATTCAGAAGGTTATAGTCTGGGTCTGAATGGGTGGTTCGGTGATGACTTTGAATTTTGGGGACATGAAGGTGGTGTGCTGGGCTTTCTAAGTATTGGGGTCTGTGTGCCTGAAGAACAAGTAACCATTATCGTGCTGAGCGCAAGCGAAGATGTTGACCCTTTCGAAGTCGTGCTCGATATTTTTGATGCCACTGAATGATTTTTTCCCGGCGGTGCATTCTGAGACGGTAGTGGGACGATGCTGGGATGGTCATGGTTTACATTGGACGCGAGAAACAATGTTCAACTCAGGAGTAACCATGCCGAGCCAACCAGTACCGACATCTGACCCTGCCGTAAATCTACTTTCCCCGGAATTTTTGACGGACCCTTATCCCATCTACGATTACCTACGCCGCAATGCTCCTGTGTACTTCATAGAGCCAGCGAACACATGGGTCATCACTCGTTACCGTGACTGTGTCAGCATCTTCAAAGATCCCAGAGCCAGCAGCACCATTGACCTAACATTTGGCGGCGTTGATCCAGCAGAGCTTCCTCAAACCGTTGCCAGTGTTCAGGCAAATATGGTCTTTATGGATGACCCTGATCATGCACGGTTGCGTGCTTTAGTCCATAAGTCCTTTACACCGAGTCTCGTGGAGAACATGCGCGGACAAATTGAACAGGTCGTCAACGAACTACTCGACGACATGGATGGGCAGTCTGAGATTGATTTGATCAAGGCTTTTTCCTATCCTCTTCCTGTTCTGGTAATCGCTGACCCGCTTGGCGTGCCCTTTGAAGATCGTAACTTGCTGCGCCAATGGTCACAGATAATCCTCCAGGCAGTTGACCCCCTTGCAACTCCTGACGTGATGGTTAAAGGGGAACAATGCCTTATAGAGTTTTCCGATTACCTCACCCGGACGATTGAAGATCGCCGGAGACATCCCAGAGAAGACCTGCTCACCAAGCTCGTTCAGGTGGAGGAGCAGGGGGATCGTTTATCGTATCAAGAACTGCTTTCAACCTGTATTCTGCTGTTGATTGCTGGACACGAAACCACGACCAGTCTCATCGCCAATGGGATTTTGACCCTGCTGAGGCATCCACACCAACTCCTGACGCTCCGGGCAAATCTCCATCTTATCCCGGCGGCTATTGAGGAAATACTGCGTTACGATAGCCCTGTACCGATGAATCCTCGGAAAGCATTGGAACCAATCACGCTGGATAGTCACCCCATTCAGGATGGACAGATTATTCTGGTGATGACAGGTTCAGCAAATCGAGACCCCGAAATATTTGAACGGGCTGACATATTTGACATCAACCGAACCAACAATCCACATCTAACTTTTGGAAAGGGGATTCACTACTGTTTGGGTGCGCCACTAGCACGATTGGAAGGGGCTATTGCGTTTAGAGCTTTACTGAAGCGCTTCCCGAATATGCAACTGTCAAGCACCTCTATCGAATACAATCCAACCCTGCGGGTGCGCACACCGAAGGAACTGCTTCTGACTCTATAGCCGTCGGTAAAATTGGCACCAAGGAACGAAGGTGTTTTCATCTTCCGGGGAAGATACCTTCATTTTTGCTACCAACACGTCGGGATGTCATGTTTTTCTGGTTGGAAAAGCTCAGGCTATTAGAGACAATTAAGTCTTCGTTTTTCTATTACGATTTTTGACCAGACGGATATAATGCTCGTTACAACCCAATAAGACCGTATTTATAGAGGGACGGAGTTTTCCCCTGTTAACCGAACGAGGGTAACTTATCATGAACAAGTCACAAATTATTGCCCTTTTTAATCAGGACCAGAGAAAAGACATAGCGTATCCCGACATGCAGCGCGACGTCACGCCGGAAGTGGTGCGGCTCATCGACACGTCCGACTTTGCAGAAGGGATGATCGTTTATAGCCAGTTAAACGAAGCCAATGCCGACGATGTCATTCGTGAGCAAATCAACTATTTTGAAGGCATCGGGCAGGACTTTGAATGGAAACTCTATGATTACGATAAGCCGTCTGACTTGAAAGAAAGGTTGGAAGCGCACGGATTTAGCGTGGAAGATGTCGAAGCGGTCATGGTGCTTGATCTGGAAATAGCCCCGGACACCTTATGGCAGCCTGTCGGCCATGATGTGCGGCGTATCACCAATCCCGATACATTAGCAGACATCCAAACCATTGAACAGCAAGTGTGGAACGAAGACGCTTCGTGGGTATTCGATTTGCTGGGAAATGCCCTGCGCAATTTTCCTGAGCGAATGAGCGTATATGTCGCGTATGTTGATGGGCGACCTGCCAGTGCCGCCTGGATTTACTGCCCCGAACACAGCCAGTTTGCCAGTCTGTTTGGCGGGGCGACCATCAGTGAATTCCGTAAGCGGGGGCTGTATACAGCGCTGCTGGCAGGGCGGGCACAGGAAGCCAGAGCACGGGGCGTGAAATATCTGACCGTGGATGCCAGCCCGATGAGCCGCCCTATTCTGGAGAAGTTCGGCTTTGAATGCATTGCGTATACGTATCCCTGTAAATGGGAACTCAAGGCGCGGTGAATGTGGCTTGTATTAGGTCCTGACCGCCTGCCATGCTTCTAACCCGATACGAATATCGGTTCGGAATATCACGGCGCTGAATAAAGTGAGATGACGAGGGCGGGCAGCCAATGTCCACCCTTTTTGATTCCCCTCACCAGAATTTAAGCTTAACTAAACAACTTCTAAAAATGGCCCTCGTACACTGTAAACCGTTGCAGCAGTTGAGGACCTTATTTCATGAGACAAGCAGTATTCACCCGTCTGAATCGCATTCTGCTTTTTGCCATAGCAATGCTGTTAACCACACAGCTATTCACATTACAGGCACTGCGGGATACGCGCGATGCCGACACCTCGTCGAACAGCATAAGAAGTGCAGCCAACACCAGCGAAGCTGCATGTACTGCAACGGTCAATGTGCGGCGATTAAACCAGCGCACTGGCCCCGGTCAAGCCTACGCCATTACGGGAAGCGTTACTCGGAGTGATGTCCTCAGTGGTATAAGCTGGGATGCGGGGCGTAGCTGGCTGTTGGTTGCTACAGATGAAGGCTCAGTCTGGATGTATGCGCCTTACATGAGCCTGAGTGAGGATTGCCAGAATCTAAGTGTTTATTCCGGCTCACTGCCAGAAGTTGAATCTAACACTACCGTTGATGCACAAATGCCGCCGCAAGGGAGAAGTAGATCACGTCGCGATGACGGTCAAAGTGTAGAACAGCAGCAAGTCTTCGCATCAACGCCCGTTCCCAGCACAGAATCAGCCCAGCCCTCAACCGGCAGCACGCAGGCTGAAACCGTGACCACCGGGTTGTCCACTGTCTTTACACCACAGGTCCAATATTGGGCCGCGAATATCGCAGCATGGGCCGAAACCTATCAACTTGACCCTAACCTGATTGCTACCGTCATACAGATTGAAAGTTGTGGCGATCCCACTGTGGGTTCGTCGGCGGGCGCTCAGGGGTTGTTTCAGGTCATGCCGTTCCATTTTACGGCGGGCGAGGACATGCTGGACATAGAAACAAATGCCCGGCGCGGATTGGAGTATCTAAAAGGTGCTCTGGAGCGCTCGCAGGGCAACGTTGGGCTGGCACTGGTTGGCTACAATGGTGGCTATGGTGCGATGAGTGGTGGTTGGGCGGCTGAAACACGTCAGTACTACTACTGGGGTACTGGCATCTACGCTGAGGCAACATCCGGTGCCGCCGAAAGCACCCGATTGGAGGAATGGCTGACAGCAGGCGGTAGTTCATTATGCAGCAGGGCCAGCACGAGTCTTGGCCTGTAACTAACCTGATTTGTTCGACCGTATTTTGTTTTCAAGTGGGAAAACCTGAAGGTCAAGGTTGAGGACCCGTTCGTGAGCCATCACCCCGAGTATCACGACATCATCACGGCGCTGAATTAAGCGAAATCGTGAGGGTGGACGTTGGCTGTCCACCCTTTTTGATTGGTCACGACAATTATCCCCTGGAATATGATGTCGATCCGATCCGGTATAATTTGGCTGAGAGTCAGTGCATGCAGGGCTTACCTCGAAGGAATTTTCTTGTGACAAATCCAATTGCCCGTCTTTTAGGCATTTCCCTTATTTTGGCCGTTCTATTAATGCCCACAACAGGTTTCTCGCAACCCGATGACAGGCCATTGACGTGGCTGGTGTCAACTTACAACCGCACAAATGCACGCCTCATTCAGTTTGATACAGCCACCGATGAAATTGAGTTGGTTCACACATTTCCTAAATATTGGGGGGTAACGAACGCCCAATGGTCGCCGGATCTAACGACATTGGCGTTTGTTCGCGGTGAAAATGTCGAGGACAGAGTAGTTTTGGGCACTGATGTCTGTGTTCTGCACAGCAACTTTAGTCACGAGCAATGCTGGCAATTACCAATTGTGAATTTTTTTGAAAATGGACTGAAACCAACTCCTATCGCATGGGGTGAGACAAGCAATAGCCTTTATGCATTGACATATTTTCCTGATTTTAAAAATGCAACTGCCCTCCAAGTCGCAAATATCGACATAAATTCAGGGCAAATCAACTACTCTCCGATGTTTGACATTGGCATCAGGTATGCCGTCGAAGGAATTGACTTTGTGGCATGGAATTCGAAAGATGGAAATGTTGCACTCTATGTTTACGGACCAATTTATCCAATCGGCGAAACGACGATATATATCTTTAATTTTGAAACCGATGAGGCGGTACACGTGTTCAAAACGGGACATATTGAATTGCTCTCCTGGTCAGAAATGGGTGAGGCCGTTCAGTATGTGCAGTACAGTGACATCTCTGATGCATTCCAACTTCTGGAAGCGCCGCCTAATAAACCGACGAGAACTCGGATGCTGGCCTATGTCCCGGAATTTAATGAGACCCTGATTACGCCAATTTATCGCCCTCTTTGGCACGATGACAGTGAGTTATTCCTGTTTTCGCGAACGATGTATGACGAAGAAAATTTTACTCACCATGATGTGTTCTTTCTTTTCAACAATCGAACCGGAAATCTCGATCTGCTGTATAAGGCTCCCAAAAGGGCAGACATCGGACAACCTGTTTGGATAGCAGCAGGTTCCTCGTTTGCTGTTTCGATATGTACTCTTGATGGTTGTGGATTATATATCTGGAACCTTAAAGATAAATCCATGGAGATTGTAGAATTGCCTTATCAGGACATCTATATCCCTGTAGGATACTAATCAGAATATCCAAATAACGTCCACCCTTTTGATTCCGCATCAGAGTGGCGTTTGTCAGGAATCGGGAATTAATTAATTAACTTTATAAATTAATTCGCGAAACCCGCCCGAACACGATCATTCGAGCGGGATTTAGTTAACTTCGTAAATTAATTATGGGTTTGCGTGCTGTGATTGTGACCGATAGGGGTGTCAGGTGTAATTTCCGGCAGACGCCCCGTTGGGCGTCCCTACGACGGCGTTCGCGATTCCGGTAGGAACGTGCAACGGCACGTCCAAATTATGGAATTTAAACCACCCTCCACAAGATCATACGTTGTCAGCAATCGTTCCCCGACCATGACCACATAGCGCAGTCAACATGGTATGTTCAACCCTGTTTAGGACACCCCGTTGCGTCCCTACCCACCGCATCGCTTTTCGCGTGAAGGACGACAACTGTGCCCCTGCCCCAACCAAAAACATACCGTATGGTTTGAACCAGCTTTCTCTCTTGGAGTCCGGTAGGTTTAGTGCTATAAATCAGAAGGTGAATACCAACTTGAAATGATAGTCAACTACCCCGCCGCAAGCGACGGGGCATGTCGGAGAGTAGCGGTCTTGCCAACCGTGAAAAGACATGGGTAAGCGGTTGACTAGCCTACCCAAGCCGTAATCTCATTGAGGCTAAGGCGTTTGAAGGGAACTCGCAACCTGGGTGTGGCAGCCCACAGCACAGTACGGATGCCTCCCTAGTCTGTACGCCTCTGCGGTTGTGAGTGGCGAAGCGGTTAGTTGCCCCCGCAAGGGGAGATGGTGGGGTGACTCACCAGCGTCTTACCGACGTTAAAGGTTCATGGGCTAGAGGCGCGGCCCCAAAGCGTCTCACCTTATTCGACTTGGTACGAAAGGGGATAGGCGCTCCTCCCCGCCGCAAGCAGCGGGGTTTCCGCGCTAAAACAAGATGAATGACTGATCTTACCGGACAAACCATTAAAGGTTACGAAATCCGCGAAATTATCGGGCAGGGGAATTTCGGGGCGGTGTATAACGCCTTCCAGCAATCCATTGCTCGTGAAGTAGCGCTCAAAGTTATCCTCCCCAACTACGCCAATCGCCCGGATTTCATCCGGCAGTTTGAAACCGAAGCACAACTGGTGGCCCGGCTGGAACACCCGCATATCGTGCCGCTGTTTGATTACTGGCGGGAACCGGACAGCGCCTATATTGTGATGCGCCTGCTGCCGACCAGCATCCGGGCCGAACTGCGCGAAAATGGGCGCTTCGATCCGGCGTCAACGGTGCGCATTATCGAGCAGATGTGTTCGGCGCTCAATCTTTTCCACCTGCAAAACATCGTACACCGCGACATCAAGCCGGATAACATGCTGCTGGACTTTAACCACAACGTCTATGTGTCCGATTTCGGGCTGGCGAAGTTCCTGTCCGATGAGACGGACAATGAAGAAGGCATTGCCGGGTCACCGGCCTATATGTCGCCGGAGCAAATTCGGGGTGAGGATTTGACGCCGCGCTCGGATATTTACGCGGTGGGGATCATTATCTATGAAATGCTGACCGGCAGCCATCCCTTTGCCGGATTGAAACTCTCGTCGGTGATTACCAAGCAGTTACGCGAACCGCTGCCGCAGATTTCGGTGCAGTTACTGCCACTGCCGGGTGCGGTAAATGATGTCATTCAGCGAGCGACTGCCAAAGACCCGGCCCACCGCTACAAGAGCGTGCTTGAGTTGGCGGCGGCGTTGCGGGATGCGCTGCTTGGGACGGGCGAAACCGTCTTTGAGACGATTGACATGCCGTCGATAGCAGACATTCCCAACCCGTACAAAGGGCTGCGTCCATTTGAGGAAACGGATGCGGCTGATTTTTATGGGCGGGAAGCACTGGTCGGGCAGATTGTGGAGCGCTTGAATCAGGACCATCCGATGGCCGGTTTTCTGGCGATTGTTGGCCCCAGCGGCAGCGGCAAATCCAGCGCTATCAAAGCCGGGTTGATTCCGGCGCTGCGACAGGGTTCAATTGTGGGGTCGGATAGATGGTACATTGCGTCAATGATGCCGGGGACACGGCCCTTTGATGATCTGGCGGCGGCGCTGCTGAGTGTCGCGAGAAAACACATCCCCGACCTAGCCTTGCGACTGAGAACCAGTAAGAATGGTCTGGTCGAGGCGGTCAACGAAATACTGCGGGGTGAGCAGGCCGAACTACTGCTGTTCATTGACCAGTTTGAAGAACTGTTTACGCTGGTCAATGATGAAGAGGCGCGGGCGCATTTTATGGATCTGCTCATTAACGCCACTGCCTCGCCGGACAGCCGGATACGCACCATCATCACGCTGCGGGCCGATTTTTATGACCGCCCGCTGTTGTATGAAGACTTCGGCAGGCTCATTCAGGCGCGGACGCAGGTTGTGTTGCCGTTGAGCACCAAAGAACTTGAACGGGCGATTATGAATCCGGCAGAGCGGGTGGGTATTGCCGTGGACACCAATCTCACTACGACGCTCATCAGTGATGTGAAAGAGGAACCGGGCGCACTCCCACTGCTGCAATACACGCTCACCGAAATCTTTGAGCGGCGCGAGGGCATGTCGATGACACTGAATGCCTATCGTGATCTGGGGGGTGTGGCCGGGGCGCTAGCGCGGCGGGCGGAACTGGTGTTCAGTGCCCTCTCTGACCAGCAGCAGTCGATAGCAAGGCAGTTATTCCTGCGGCTGGTGACATTGGGGGAGGGTACGGAGGATGTACGGCGGCGGGCACTGCGCTCCGAGTTGATCTCAATTGCCCGTGATCATCGTTTGCTGCAAGCTATTCTTGACCTGTTTGGTAAACATCGCCTGCTCAGTTTTGACCACGAACCTCAAACACGCGAACCCACCGTCGAGATTGCCCATGAGGCCCTTATCCGGGCATGGCAGCGGCTGCGGGTGTGGATTGCCGAAAGCCGGGCGGATGTACGCCAGCAGCGCCGCCTGAATGAATTGGCGGAAGAATGGGTCAAGGCATCGCGCGAAACCAGCTTTTTGCTGACCGGGCTGCAACTTCAGCAGTTTGAGGAATGGTCACATTTCACCTCGCTGGCACTGACCGAGGAAGAGCAGGAATTTCTGGAAGCGTCTATTGACGAACGTGAGCGGCGCAGTGAATTAGAAGCCCAGCGTGTCGAGCGACAGGCCCAGTTGGAAGAACGGGCGCGTCGTTTCCGGCAGGTGCTGTTGGTGGTGATTTCGGTGGCCTTTGTGGTGTCGCTGGTCTTCGCCATCATTGCCTACAGCCAGCGCGAAGAAGCACAGGAAGCCAGTGATCGGGCCGAGCAAAACGCCTTCAATGCCCAGACACAGGCCGCTATCGCCGATGAGCAGGCCGAGATTGCAGCAACGCAGGCTGCCATCGCGGATAATTCGGCGCGTATCGCGCAGGCGAGGGCTGATACCCTCCAATCACTTTCACTCACTGAGGCGGGCGAAGATGCGATTCTGGAAAATAACTTTGACCTGGGTATTGCGCTGCTACTGGAGGCCAACAGCATCCCCGATTCGCCGCTGCGGGCACGACAGGTCCTGTTTGACAACGCACCACAGGGGGCAAAACGCCTGCTGCTGGGCCACGAACAGAAGACCAATGCCGTAGCGACATTTGAGGGGTTGATTGCGTCGGGCAGCGATGACAACACGATCAAACTGTGGGATATTGAGACCGGGGAAGTCGTGCGCACCCTCGAAGGGCACACTGCCCGCGTGAATGATGTGGCATTTTTGCCGAGCGGCCTGCAACTCGTCTCAGTTTCCGACGATCAGACAGCCATCTTGTGGGATGTCGAGACAGGCGAGATAGTGCGGGTCTATCAGGGCCACACCGATGATGTGCTGGCGGTGGCGACGGATGGACAGGTAATTGTCACCGGCTCACGCGATGAGACGATTATCGTGTGGGAAATCTTCACGGGCCGCCCGATCCATACCCTGCAAGGCACCCACACCGCCCGTATCACAACCGTCGATCTGTATAGTTCGCTGGTTGTGTCCGGTGGGGCAGATAACCAGATTGTGGTGTGGAGCTGCAATACCGGCGACCTGCTTCAAGTGCTGGATGCCCATCAAGATGCGATTGTCGATGTGGCTTTTAGCCCCGACGGACAGCGTATGATGTCCGTGTCGGCGGATAACCGCATCATTTTATGGAACGTCAATGGCTGGCAAACTGTGTATGCGCGAGTCCTGACGACTACCCAACCAACCAGCCTGTCGATTAGCCCGGACGGTACTCAGGTAATCATCGGAGACGGTACGCCATTTGCCGGGGATGATGCTGAAAATGTGATTGTGCTGTGGGACCTTGAGCAAGGCTCCGAGATTCGCCGTTTCTTCGGGCATGACTTTCAGGTGACCGATGTGGCCTTTGCTAACGATGGCGAGTCGATGGTGTCGGCTTCGGCTAGCGGCGTTTTGCGGCTGTGGCAGGTGGACGCCGAGTCGTATTTCTGGTCATCACAAATCTGGCCCACCGATTTCACGGCAGTTTATGTGGCGGATGACCGCATTGTGGCTGCGCTGTCCGACCGTTCGCTGGTGCTGTGGAACATGAACGGCGTGGATGATACGCCGACCTATGTGCGCAAATTTGGCTTGAGCGAACACCGCGAAGCGATTACTGCTGTCGATGTCTATGGCAACCGGGCGGTAACCAGTTCGCTGGACCGCACCCTTATTCTGTGGAATCTGGATACCTTTGAAATCATCGCCCGCATGGAGGGCCATACCAATCAGGTGCACGGCGTGGCCTTCAGCCCGGATGGCACACGGATTCTGTCCGGGTCCCGTGATCGCACACTCATTTTGTGGGATGGCGAAACGGGCGAGTTGTTACGGACGTTTTCCGCCGACCACACGAACAGCATCAACGCGGTAGCCTTCAGCCCGGATGGGACACGCGCTCTGTCGGCCTCGGAGGACCGCAGCCTGATCCTGTGGGATGTGGAAAGCGGGGATAATCTGATGCGGCTGCGCGGTCATATGAGCGGGGTGCTGGATGTGGTGTTTTCAGCCGATGGTCACACGGCTTATTCGGGGGGACAGGACCAGCTTGTAATTGGCTGGGACCTCGAAACAGGTGTACCTCTCCAACAATATATGGGCCACACCGATTGGGTCACATCGGTGGATGTCAGTGCTGATGGCGAAACGATGGTGTCAGGGTCGCGAGATCGCACCGTCCTGTTGTGGACTACGGATATATTGGAGCCGGTTCATCGCTTCCGTGCCGCCGATGAAAATATTTTGCGGGTGGCGCTGTTAAATGAAGATCATGTGGCGGGGGTTGCCTCAGCGGACGGCAACGTGCGAGTGCTGCCGGTTTCCGCCGAGGCATATGTTGATTGGATCGGGTCCAATCGCTACGTGTATGAATTGACATGTACCGACCGGGCGCTGTATCCGCTCGACCCGTGCGATACGACTACCGATCAATCCGAGTAATGCGCCCCTCGACCCCGATATTGATGGGCGAGTTGTTCTCGATATAAAAGCGCACAATCTCTTCCAGCGGGCGACCAAAGTCGTAGCCGTTGTCCGAGTTTTCGGCGAACATCACATAATCATCGCCGCCAGCGAAAATGAAGTCGTTGGTGGCGATGGTGTATACATCATCAGGATCGAGCGGTTCGTAGTCTCCATCGTCGTTCATGACCTCAACGCTGACAATGCGGCGGCCTTCTTCCTGACTGCCATCGTAAGTGTAGCGCACCCCGGCCACCTGTAAGAAGCGGCCCGTGCCTTCGGTGTCGTTCACGCGGGAGACGCCATTTTCAAGAGCAGCGATGAAATCCGCGCCGCTGAGTTCGAAGATGACGAAGGTGTTATTGAAGGGCAGCACCTGTAACACATCGTCCACCGTCACCGGGCCGGGTTCAATACTGGCGCGGATGCCACCGCCGTTCTGGACGGCAATATCAGCGTCGGTGATTTCAAGCATGGCATCGGTGATCAAATTGCCCATGCTGCATTCCTCAAAGCGGCAAATTTCTTCCTCACCAACGAGCAGCACTTCACTTTCCCCCACTTCTCGCGACAGGAAGTCGCCAATGGGTGCCCGCAGGTCTTCGACGAGGGTGGTCATGTCAGGGTCGGGTTCGATGTCGGCGGCGATGAAAATGGTGTCGCCTGACCATTCGACAGGGACGCCATTGGCATCAAACGTCACATCCAGCCGCCCCAGATACTCGTTGCGACTGCCTGCCTGCACCACCAGCACCGGCTCACCGGATAGGCTCTGCGCAACGGCAGGATAGGGGCCTTCTGAGTCTTCCTCAGTGTTGCTGAGGAGGATTTCGGAATCGCCACCGACAATCACGTCCACGCCGTCGAGTTGGGTCGCCAGTTCGAGGTCATTAAAATAGCCGATATGAGTGAGCAGCACGATTTTATTAACGCCCTGATCGCGCAGTTCATCGATATACTGCTGGGCAACGACGGCGTAATCGGTGCTGAAGCTAAGCGCAGGGATAGGCCGAATACGTGAATCGCCTGTTGTGATGCCGATGATGCCGATTTGTTCACTACCGACGTCAAGAATGGTGGTTGGCAGAATCTGGCCGTTGAGGTCGGCTGAATTGGAGAAATCGACATTAGCAACCACGATGGGAAAGTCGAGTTGATCGACGAAATCGGCGAGGGTAGCCGCGCCGTGCGTGAATTCGTAGCTGCCGAGCACCATCGCGTCATAACCCATTTCGACCATAACCTGAGCGCTGTCCAGCCCCTGATAGAAACTGTGGAAAACCGAGCCGGTGAAGCGGTCGCCTGCATCGACGAGGATGCTGTTGGGTGCTTCGGTGCGGATTTGCTTGACGAGGGTCGCCATGCGAGCCACCCCACCTTCGCCATCGTCATCATCGTGGCTGGCGTGGGTGTCGTTGGTGTGCATAATCGTCAGCGTATAAGCCTCCTGAGCCTGAGTGGAGGTGGAGAGAGGGAGGAGAACCAATATAAGCGCCAAGAAAAATAGTTGTTTTAACATGCGATTCAATCCTTCACTTGAATTGATGCCTCTATCATGATTCTGACGCAGGCCAGCCGAAATGCAATTTAAATTTACTTAAAGTTTTGTCAGAATATATTAGCATTTGAAAGCGAGCAGACCTGATTCCTTATGCACGGGGGCATGTGGTTAGAATTGCAACCTAGAATGGAAGAAAATGGATCTCTCCATACTATTCATCGGGCGTGGATGCCTTGACTATAAGCTCTAGGGATTCAACGACGTCCGCAACGGGTTTACATCGTGCGTCAAAACAATGTAACCTTGTTCAGCAGCCCATGAAAGCACATCGTCGTCAGGTTTCCCTTGAAGCTCGGTGTCTTGAACTCCTACAACAGACACGTCTGCGATTCGTCGTTGAATACCACACAGAATCTCGTTGTTAAAATTTTCATCAGCAAGAAACCTGAACATTACTCGCCCTGCTGACGACGATTTGCCAGTCGTTCCAGCAATATTTCACGGGTCAAGGCTGGTGGATGTTTCGCCTCATATTCCTGCCGAAACTATTTTGCCTCGGCTTGCTGCTGGAGCAAATAGGCGTCGATTTCCTGGCGATGGCATAGATAGTATCCCAATGCCAGATAGACATCATCCAGTACCAGCGTTGGATACTATTCGGTGATTGTTTCTGGTGTGCTACCATTATGAAAGGAATAAATGACCAGATCGAGCAGTACGCGCGTATTCCCGACACGCAGCCGACCATGTTCGTCTTCATAAATGGGGATTTGTACAGTGATTGTTTCCACAGTCAACTCCTTGTTTCTTTCATTCTACAGCGGAACCTCAAGGCAGGAAGGATAACAACTGTATCTTTCCGGTGGAATCAGCAACCATAGTGGTTTATTCTTCTTCCTCTATATCCTTTGCATAGGTCCAAACAGTATATTGGAGGAGTTCTTGCGCCCACTGACTGCAAAATCCCTCCAAAAACCAGCTTAATTCGCCCGGCATTAGGCCATTTGGCGCGAGGCTGCGTGCCATATCTCGAAGTGCAGGATTATCTAATTCCTCGAATTCCGCTTTCTTATTAAGAGGCGCTCGTAACCAAATGTTTATGGCAGAATCCTTACCTCTCTCATAGAGCGGGATAAGGCGCTCTTCGAGTCTAATTTTCATTTCCGGCAGGTCTCGAAGCAATCCCAGATAAGCTTTGTCGGTCCAGTGCTGGAGAAATCCATTGACGACTTCCAGCAAATAGTGAGGTGTTATTCCTGTATAGTTGTGATACCCGGCCTGCTCCTCAAAATTGAAGCTCCATATCAGTCGTTCCAACGCTGCACGTGCGTTCGCGAAGGCAAACACCAGATAAGATGGCAAACTGTTCATGTTAGGAGACATCGCCTTCCTCCATGTTTTGTGCATAGCTCCATGCGACATATTGGAGCAATTCCTGAGCATCTTGATAACAGAATCCCTCCATGAACCAGCTACGTTCACTCGGCAAATGACTATCTGGCGCGAGGCTGCGTGCCATATCTCGAAGTGCAGGTATATCCTGCTCCGCTAATTCGGCCTTCTTTTCAATTGATGCCCTGAACCAAACATTAGTGGCGGCGTTTTTACCCTGCTCAAATATGGGAATAAGCCTTGTTTCGAGTCGCTCTTTCATTTCCAGAAACGTATTTATCGAGCCTTGATAAAACCTGTCTGATTCATTTTCAAGAAATCCATTGATGACCTCTAACAAGTGATGTGGGCTTATTTCGGTATAGGTGTGTTTGCCTGCCCGCTTCTCAAAATCGAACCCC
>JAKEEQ010000529.1 GCA_022616515.1 Chloroflexota bacterium
ACGGCCTCCAGAACCAGCCGCAGCCAGCCTGGAATGGCTACAGGCGCATCTTTGGGATCGCCGGGCACACGAAATACGCCCCACATGGCGGCGGCAACCAGTGGCAGCCCAATCGTCAGCACAATGCGCAGCAGTCCCTCGTTCTGTGTCCATGCCCAATAACCCATCGCATACAACGCCGCCAATTCAAGGAAAAAACGCAGCGCCAGATTAAGTGGATTTTTGCTCATGTTGACCTTCTTCGTGTGGCAAATAATGCGGATTGTAGTGCGGTTGCAGACTATTCACCATAGAAAAATTGTCAATCTGAACATCGCTCAGTTCGTGGTCAAACGATGCCGTGTTGGTTACTATAACTGCCATATCACATCGGGAGGAAAAATATGCTTGTTGTGCATGTCTATATTGACGTGAAAGAAGACCAGATTGAGGCTTTCAAAGCCGCCACCATTGAAAACTGTCGCAGCAGTATTCAGGAGCCGGGAATTGCCCGCTTCGATTTCATCCAGCAAAATGACGACCCCACCAGATTCATGCTGATAGAAGTCTATCGTACCGATGACGACCCCGCCCGCCACAAAGAAACCGCTCATTATGCGAAATGGCGCGATACCGTTGCCGATATGATGGCGGAGCCGCGTTCCAGCATCAAATATACCAACATCGAACCGGCTGATGAAGGTTGGGGCTGATGTTTGAGTTTGCCACCGCCAACCGCATCATCTTCGGGCGGGGTGTATTGTCCCGGCTCCGCGATGTGCTGCCGGATGGCAAGGCATTGGTTGTCACTGGCCGTTCCACCGACCGTGCCCGACCGCTGCTCAATCTACTGGATGAGTACAGCGTGGTCAATGTCAGGGGTGAACCAACGACTGCCTCGGTGCAAGCGGCAGTTGAACAGGCGAAAGCGGACGGCTGCCATTTTGTGGTGGGCATAGGCGGCGGCAGCGTGATTGATGCCGGGAAGGCCATCGCTGCCCTGCTGACCAATGACGGCGACCCGCTGGATTATCTGGAAGTCATCGGCAGGGGACAAAAATTGCAGCACCAGCCAGCCTTCTATATCGCCATCCCCACCACCGCAGGCACTGGCGCAGAAGTCACCAAAAACGCGGTGCTGAAATCAGCAGAGCACAATGTCAAAGTCAGTTTACGCGATGCGGCCATGATCCCCGATGTGGCGCTGGTCAACGTTGAACTCACGGTGAGCATGCCCCCGGAGATTACTGCCATGACCGGCATGGACGCGCTGACACAAAATATTGAGCCGTATGTCTCCAACAAAGCCAATCCCTTAACCGATGCGCTGGCCCGCGAAGGCATCATCCGGGCGGCGCGTTCGCTGCGCAGAGCGTATGAGCAGGGCGCTGATATGGATGCACGCGAAGATATGGCGCTGGCGAGTCTGCTGGGCGGGTTGGCGCTGGCAAATGCGAAGTTGGGGGCGGTGCATGGATTCGCGGGACCATTGGGCGGCCTGTATGATGCACCACACGGAGCGATTTGTGCCATTTTGCTGCCCCGCGCCACCGATGTCAACATCACGGCCCTGACCGACCGCGACCCGTCCGGGGATGCGCTGCGGCGTTATCATGATGTGGCCGAATTTATCACCGGGCAGCGTGATTTAACCGGGCTGGTCGAGTGGCTCCTGGCATTGAGTCAGGATTTACAGATTCCGCCTCTGTCCACGTATGGCGTCTCCGGGGATGATTTCCCCGCTATCATCGAACAATCGGCACGGTCCAGTTCGATGCAGGGTAATCCGGTAACGCTCACCGATGCCGAAATGCAGGCAATCCTTGAGCGGGCGTTGTAGGAATGAAAGCCAACAATCCTCAATCGTAGCCTCCATAAAATGAACTGGCAAGCACTCAAGTGCGCCAATATGCTGACTCAGGCGGTCGCTTTACATGTCGCTTTCACCGTATGCTGGTCTTGATCGTTCCAGCGAACGGAGATTGGTATGACAACATTGACCAGCCAGCAATCCTGGGTAGATTATTTTGTTCGCAATCGAGATCAACTCCTCGATATAGCATGGATGGATAGCTATGAACTAACGGTGGCGGAGCGGGCTGCCATCACAAAGTCGGTTCAACAATTTCAACTTGGCGAACAATCCGACGGAAAGCGGTTTATTTTTCTGGCAGAGCGCTACATCGCGCGAACGGGCGACACGGATTATCTGGAAGCACTGCATCTGTTTATTGCCGAGGAGCAGCGCCATTCCCGTGATCTGGCTCGGTTTATGCACCAGCAGCACATCCCATGCATTGAGTCGCACCCGGTGGACAGTGTGTTTCGCTGGCTGCGCCGCCTCTTCAACCTCGAATTGGAAATTGTGGTGCTGCTGTCCGCCGAAGTGATCGCGTGTACGTTTTATAAGGCTCTGTATGATGCGACTGAATCCAAAACACTGCGTGATCTGTGCCGCCAGATTCTGCGCGACGAGGTCCAACACCTTAAATTTCAATCGGGAACCCTCCGCAAGATTCGAGGGCGGCGCTCACGCCTCGGACGCTGGCTGACTCAGTGCGGAGAACGGCTCTTTTTTGCAGTTGTTTTGATTGTGGTCTGGCATGGACATCGAGCCGTGTACCGGGCGGGTGGCTTTTCTTTCAGGAAATTCTGGCTTGCCAACTGGAACAGACACAGTAGAACATTTACATGAAGCCATAATGCCACACACCATTCACGAAGGCTGTGTGTGGCATTGCTAAATTGCTATTTGTGCGCGGCGGCAGGTGTTACGAGTTCTTCTTTGAGCAGGGCTGCCAGACGCTTGACGCCTTCGACAATCATGTCGGGTTGGGCGTTCGAGAAATTCAGGCGGAAGGTGTTCCAGCCACTCTTGCCAATGTGGAAATCACCACCCGGCACAAAGGCCACATCATATTCCAGTGCGCGTTGCAGCAAGTCATACGCATCGACCTGTTCGGGCAGCGTCACCATCAGGAAAAGGCCGCCCTCCGGTTTGCGCCATGTCACCTCGGCAGGGAAGTAGGTCTCCAGCGCATCCAGCATCACATCACGCCGCTGGCGATAAACCTCGCGCAGCTTCCCGATATGCGATTCGAGAAAGCCGTCTCTGGAAACTTCATAAGCGATATATTGAGTGAGCGTGCTGGAGTGCAAATCTGCCGATTGTTTAATCTGAACCAGCTTGTCAATAATGGCATCATTCGCGACAATCCAGCCGATTCGCAGCCCCGGCGCAAGAATCTTGGAAAATGTGCCGAGATAGATTATGTTGCCTTCGACGCCACTCGCACCGCGTTTGGCGGCATCCATGCTGATGAGTGAGGGTTGATCGCTGCCGCTGTAGCGCAGTTCGCCGTAGGGATTATCTTCGATGACCACCAGTGAACGGTTGTAGGTGCGGTCGATGAGTTGTTCGCGGCGCTCGGTGCTAAGGGTCACGCCCTGCGGATTCTGGAAATTCGGCACGGTATAAACCATCTTCGGGCGGGCTTCCAGCGCATCATCCAATGTATCAATCACAATCCCGTCATCATCCGTTTCAACGGGCAAATAGCGCGGATGATAGGGTCGCGAGGCCATCAGCATACCGAGATACGTTGGATTTTCCACAACCATCTTGTCACTGTCGTTGAGAAAAATGCGACAGATGAGGTCCAATCCCTGCTGTGACCCGGTGACCATGAGCACGTTCGCTGGATCAATGTGAAAATCTGGCGTGGACAAGCGCCCGGCAATCAGTTCACGCAGTTCAGCCATGCCTTCGGTGGGACTGTATTGAAGCGCCTGCTGGCCTTGCTCGGTGATGACTTTCGCCGCAGCTTCGGCAAAACGCTCAGTCGGGAACAGTTCCGGCGCAGGTAAACCTCCGGCAAAGGAGATGACTTCGGGGCGGGCTGTTAATTTCAAGATTTCTCGGATTGATGAACGCTTCATAACGGACATACGTTCCGCAAACAGGTTCTCAAAATTCATGTAAAACTCCGTGAGTATTCGGACGATGCCTTAATCCTAACCCGAAAACGGCGCTAAACACAGTATCAGGCTGCCTGAGTTTTCAGGTCAAAGATAACCTTCTAATCTCAACGGCCTCATTAACAGTATTGGATCACCCAGAAATAAGGAGGTTCATCACTACCGCACCCGTTCTCTCCAGCGTATGCTGATTTGATCTACAGCAATTTTGGTCCGAGGGAGGCAAAATGACGGACTCACAAGAACAATTGAACAATACAAAGCGTCGCCGGTCATGGCCGCGCCGCATCATCCGCTGGGTCATCATTCTGGTGATGGTAGCTCTGATCGCTGATTTTATCCTGCTGCCGCTTGGTATTGCGGTATATGCGGCAACACCGTTGAATTCGGACGTAGGGGATCCGCCAGCGGGATTCACGACGGTTGAGCTGAAAGCGTCGGATGGAACCCGGCTCGCGGCATGGTACCTTCCGCCGCAAAATGGCATAGCAATCATCCTACTGCCCGGTGCTGGCGGCACGCGCAAAGGGCTTGTGTCTCGCGCCGAGATGCTGGCCGAGAATGGCTATGGCGTATTGGCTTTAGACCCGCGTGGCGTCGGCGAAAGTGACGGGCAGACCAATCGTTTTGGCTGGGAGGGATCAGCGGATGTGAGTGGCGCGGTGGAATATCTGATGGCGCAGTCTGACGTGCAGGTTATCGGCGGCTGGGGTATCTCGATGGGCGGCGAAATCCTGCTCGGAGCCATCGGCGAACATCCGCAATTGGCTGCTGTAGTCACCGATGGCGCGACGGCACGTTGTTATGAGGAGAAATTTGACCTCGACTCAGCCGCGAGTTCGCTGGAAAAATTCCATACATGGATCACCTTCTCATTCGTCGGATTGCTCACCGGCGATGAACCGCCAACTACTATCCTGAAATCAATCCGTGCCAACGACACCACAAGGCTACTGTTGATTGCTGCCGGAAATGTGGAAGAGGAGATTGATTACAACAACATGTTCGCCGACGCTGCCGGGGACCGTGCGGAGGTGTGGGTTGTGCCCGACGTAGGTCATACCAGCGGCTGGGGCCATCACCGCGAGGAATACACGCGGCGCATTCTCGAATTTTTTGGCGAGATGTTGCCTGAAGATTAAAACGGTGTTTTGCCGAGCGACAGTTATTAAGCTACCACACCCGATTAAAATCGGGTGCTATGAAAAGCAAAATCCACTAAAGGGATTCAAAGGAGTGCCTTTAGTGCACTTTGATTTCGCTAGCCGGGGAATTTATTCCAATACAGTTAAGTTAGCAGTTGAAAGGCCGTTTGCTAAGTGTTTAGAATAACCCCCTCTGTCGCTGGCGCGACATCTCCCCCAAACTTGGGGGAGATCTTTTAAAAAGCGCGTTTTTAGCTCCCTCCCCATGCTTGGGGAGGGCTGGGGTGGGGTTGAAAAATAGCACCATTAAGTTTTTAAAATAGCATCTACAATCAGCAAAAAATCCTTAACTTAACTGTATTGGAATTTATTCCCCGGTGTACGGGGCGTCCGCCAGCCAACACACCTCGAATTATGGACAAGTGCGGACTCAACTTTCCGCTGCGCCTTGTTCCTCAAACGCGGACAGCAAAATCGTGTTGCCATCGGGATCGTCGATCATGGCAAAGTAGGCGTCAAAAAACGTTTCATACGGCGCAACATGGCTCGGATACCCAAAACCCACCATCTCGTTGTACTTCGCGTCCACCGCTTCGGGCGTCTTCAGATAGAATTCCAGTATGATGCGATACCCGCCGGAATCGTCGGTTCTAGCCGGGTCCCAGCGGGCATTTAACTGTTTTGTGTTCAGGAAAAAGGTCAAACCGTTCATCTTGACCGCGATATGCTGCTTCTCTTCACTGCCTTCAGGAATATCCATCCCTAGACGGCGGTAAAACTCGACGGACTTGCGCATATCCTCAACAATCAGGCCCACCATATACAACTCAAGCGACATTGCCTGCTCCTTCATCATCGCGGTGCAACGTCCTTATGATAGGGTTAGGCAGTTGGCATGTCTTATATTTTCGTGCGGTGGTCTTATAAAATCGTGCGGAATCTCAATTGAAATTACGATATTCGGATGGGGTAAGGCCGACATAACGTTTGAAGGTCTGCGTCAGATGGCCCGGATTGGCGAATCCGCATTCGACGGCAATCTGCGCGATGGAGAGACCGGTGCTGCTCAGGAGAAATTTCGCGTGGGAAATCCGCTGGCGCAGGACAAATTGGTGCGGGCTTTCGCCGGTCGTCTCGCGAAACAAACGCGCAAAGTGATAGGGGCTGAAATCGACCTGTTTCGCCAGTAGTTCGAGTGGGAGTTTTTGATGAAGGTGGACCAGTACAAAGTCGGTGAGGCACTGGATTTGCTCCTGTGTTAAGGGTCCTTCGAGTAACGCGGCGGGCGCGATATAGTGATGCAGCAAATGAGCGGCCAGCAGTTGCGTGGCGCTTTCGGCATAGAGCCGTCCAGTTTGGGATGGCTGCTCCAATTCCTGCCGCAGTGCTAGCATAATCTGGGCCAGCAGCGGGTCACGGAAGCCAGATCGACCGATCAATTCAGTGTTCTCACCGAAACCATCGGCGCAAAATCGGTCATTATTGATATGTACGTGCACGGTCTGCATGGGTTCGTTGGAAATGCTGTGCCAGCGTAATTCACTGGTTTCACGCCCGGCAGGTTTCAGGAATAGATGCCCCGGTCGGTAGGTGCGCCCCTTCCATCTGCCATCATCCGATTTGTACTCCAGCAGCATACTACCCCGCGCCATCAGAACCAGCGCAACTTCCGGCACAACGGGTCCAACCCAGCCGGAAAGCTCCAGCGGCTCATGAAACACATTCACCAACACATCCTGCCAGCCCAATTCCTCACTGGACAGGAAGCATAGTGGCTCGGTTAGTTTTCGTTGAATGGCTCGCAGAGCGATCCGTTGTGAAGTTGTCAGCGGTCGCATGTGGGGATTTTACCTGCTGTGATATTTGAGATGATTACAGTTTACCTCATTACGCCCTGCAAATCTCCACCAGCCGCGCCAGAAAATAGCCCCACCCGTCAATGTGGTGTTGGCGGTCTTCCTGATCTCGCGCCGAGTCATCGTAGGTTCCGTGACGGACGCGCAGCAGAGTCCCGTTAACTCCATACGGCGAGAAGGTAATGGTGACCGTACGCCCCGGCATCTCCGTTAAATGATCCCATTTCCAGGTGAATTTTAAGCCCTGACCTTCCACCACATCACGAAATTCACCTCGCAGCGTGGCGTTATCGAGGGTAGGCCACGAAAATTCATACCTCCCGCCGTCACGAACATCCAGTTGCCTGACTTGCTGGGGCCACCACTGCATCAATTTCTCTGCATCAGTCCAGCAGGTAAAAAGACTGGCAGGTGGGGTTGCCTCGAAACTGGCCTCGTAAATTACTTCAGTGGAATCGGTGTGGATGAGCGTCAAGGTCATCAGATTTTTGTCCTGAGAAGAATCTATGTTAACGTCAGTAATATGCAAAATGTGAAATATGAAAGAACCCGCCTCCCCCATGCATGGCTGGCGGAGGGACACTTTTCAAAAAGGAGAGAAGGACTTATCCTGACAGAAACCAACCACAGTCACTGACAAGGATAAGTCCATGCAGC
>JAKEEQ010000530.1 GCA_022616515.1 Chloroflexota bacterium
ACTCGATGAAAGGAGGAAATCGCCTTGGCAATTACTAAAGAACGTAAAATCGAGCTTGTCGAGCAGTATATTGATTTGCTTGAGCGCTCGAAAGGGATGGTGGTTACGGAATATCGTGGGTTGACCATGCCGCGCTTTAATGCCATTCGTGACAAGATGCGCGAGGTTGGCTCGCAGTATATGGTAACCAAAAATACCCTGTTGAAGATTGCCTTGAGTGAAGTTGGCTTTGAAGGACCGGTCGACCTCCTGAACGGTCCGGTTGCGGTTGGGTTTGCATTTGACAACCTGCCCGCTACAGTGAAGGCGCTGATGGATGCAACCAAAGACAATGAGTTGCTTATCCTGAAGGGTGCTATCGCCCCAACCGAAGTCTACAATGAAGCCCAACTCAAGGTGCTGTCCGAACTGCCGACGATGGACGAACTTCGTGCGACGCTGGCGGGGATGGTGGTCCAACCAGCGGCCCAACTTATCAGCCTGCTGGTCGCACCGCAGCGCGATGTTGTCAGCGTTATCGCGGCATACATCGAAAAACATGAAAGTAGCGATGAAGCTGCTTAATTCAATCTATCAATCACATTTCAATCTCAAAAGGGAGATTTTATCAAATGGCTGATCTGCAAAGAATTGTAGAAGAACTCAGCAGCTTAACGATTATGGAAGCCGCTGAACTGAAGAGAATGCTCGAAGAAGAGTGGGGCGTTGAAGCCGCGACTGGCGGTATGATGATGGCTGCGATGCCTGCAATGGGTGGTGGCGCGGCTGTCGCTGCTGAGGAAGAAGAAGAGAAGACTGAATTCGACCTCATCCTTAAGGAAGTCGGTCCCAAGAAGATCGAAGTCATCAAGGCGGTCCGCAGCTTTACCAATCTCGGTCTGGCCGAAGCCAAGGGTGTCGTTGATGGTGCACCAAGCACCATTCTCGAAGCGGTCAGCAAGGAAGCCGCCGAAGACGCCAGGAAGAAGCTCGAAGAAGCGGGCGCTGTCGCCGAAGTCAAGTAGGCACTCCGTTTTCGTGAATTTTTGTGAAGCCTCTCGTAAATTAACGGGAGGCTTCTTGTTTTTGCACAAGCACTTGATATACCATCAGGGAAATGCCCGAAGATTTGAGGTGGACAAATAACATGGAGCGCGACAGGGTAAGAATCCTGCTGGTGGAGGATGATGAATCATTCGCAATGCTTTTACAACGTGCCCTTACCCGTCATGAGTTTGTTTCCTTCCAGATTTACCACGTAACGCGATTGTCCGAGGCCATTCGGGTGGTTCAGGACAACGCATTTGATGCCGTTCTTCTCGATCTGACCCTGCCGGATGAGTATGGATTCGATACGTTTGCCCGCATGAAAGCGGTGGCGGCGCATATACCTATCGTTATTCTGACCGGGGGCGAGGATAGCTCGCTTGGATTGCAGGCGGTCCGCGAAGGCGCACAGGATTTTCTAAGCAAAGACAATCAGTTAAACAGCGTCGCACGATCTTTGTTATACAGTATAGAACGGCGCAAAGTGGCTCGTCAGGAGGCAGAGTTGGCCGCCGCCGAAGAACGCCTGCGGGTTATTTCACAGTTTTTTCAAGACCTGGCCCATGACTTGAGAACGCCGATGACGGCTGTTAACAACAATATATATTTGCTCCGTACTTTGGTGTCTTCTGACGGCGCTAAGGAAAAGATCGAAGACCGTCTGGAGACATTGAGTAAGCAGGTAGAACGCTTGCGACACTTAACCGACAATCTCTTCACTCTATCGCAGCTAGATGCCGGAATAACCGCCTCCCATAAAACAATTGGACGTCTCAGTTTTACAACCGCGCTGCATGATGTGGTGGAAGCATTGGAACCAGAAGCCCATCGCAAACACCAGGAGATTATCGTTGAGACCGACCCGCAAGATATTGTATTTTTTTGCGACACCGTACAATTTTCGCGGATGCTCGAAAATCTGTTGGCAAACGCGATCCATTACACCCCGGAAGGCGGGACGATTAGCTGTCGTGCCTATCGTGACAATGGTTATGGCGTGATTGAAATCAGCGATACCGGGATTGGTATATCTGAGGACCAACTTCCCCACATTTTTGAACGGCTTTACCGGGGCGATGAGGCACGTTCGACGATTGGCGCGGGGCTTGGACTATCCATCGTCAAGCGCGTTGTTGAACTGCACAACGGTCGTATCGAGGTGGAAAGCAAGGAAGGACAGGGAACATCCTTTTATTTGTTGTTCCCCGTAGCCTAATATCAGAACCGCATAAGATTCCCAATAAATTTTTTGAATAAATATTTAAATTATTGACGATAAATGGTCCGCATGATATACTCCCATTAACATAAGCCGGTAGGCTTTTCCGGCTTTATTACAACCACTTCAGTGGTTTTATGATCAGATTTTTCAGGAGGAAATCAGAGTGGGTGCAACCCTCGAAATTCGCAATTTGCACGTCAGCATTGATGAAACACCAATCCTGCGCGGTGTTGATTTAACCATTAATCAAGGGGAAACACACGCCTTGATGGGACCCAACGGTTCCGGCAAAAGTACACTGGCCTACGCCATGTTGGGACATCCAGCCTACAGCGTCGATGAAGGCGAAGTCCTGTTCGATGGCGTTGATGTACTGGAATTGGAACCCGACGAACGCAGCCGTCTCGGTCTGTTTCTGGCGTTTCAATATCCGGTGTCAGTGCCGGGTGTAACCGTCGCCAACTTCCTGCGCAGTGCCATCAATTCGCGTCGCAAACAGGAGAATGCCGAAGATCCGGGCATTAGCATCCCCGAATTCCGCCGCTTGATGAAGGAACGCATGGATTTTCTCGATATTGACCACAGCTTTGCCGGGCGGTATTTGAATGCTGGATTCTCCGGCGGCGAAAAGAAACGTAACGAGATTTTGCAGCTAGCCGTATTGCAGCCACGTTTCGCCATTCTGGATGAAACCGACTCCGGGCTGGATATTGATGCGCTGCGCATTGTGGCAGATGGTGTAAATAAACTGAAGGGTCCAGAACTTGGTGTGCTGGTGATCACCCACTACAAACGTATGCTGGATTATCTGAATCCAGAATATGTCCACCTGATGATGGATGGTCGCATTGTCGAGAGCGGCGGTGCTGCACTCGCCGAAGAAATTGAAGACTACGGTTATCAACCGTTCTTTGAGAAGCATGGACTGGAAGTCACCGAAGAGTAACTAATAAGGAGCATTTTCTAATGCCAAAAGAACTCACTGTCGAAGAAGACAAGCTTAGAGAGCTAAATACCGAATATCTGGAGAAGTATGGCTTCCATGATCCCGAGGATTTCTACTCAATTAAGAGTGAGAAAGGGCTTAGCGAAGAAGTCGTTCGCTGGATTAGCGCCATCAAAGAGGAACCGGAATGGATGACCGACATCCGCGTGAAGGCTTATCATGAATTTTTGAAGAAGCCGATGCCCACGTGGGGAGCCGATCTCAGTGGAATCGACTTTGACCAGATCCGTTATTTTGTTCGTGCCTCAGAGAAACAGAGTACGGACTGGAATGACGTGCCAGAAGACATCAAGAATACGTTTGACAAACTGGGTATCCCGGAAGCCGAACGTAAATTCTTAAGTGGTGTCGGTGCGCAGTACGAATCGGAAGTTGTTTATCACAAAATTCGTGAAGACCTAGAGCAAAAGGGCGTACTGTTCCTTGATATGGACAGCGGTTTGCGCGAGTATCCCGAACTTGTGAAGGAATACTTCGGGACGGTTATCCCGTATACCGACAACAAATTTGCCGCGCTGAATACGGCGGTCTGGTCCGGTGGTAGTTTCATCTATGTACCACCCGGTGTTCATATCGAGATGCCGCTTCAGGCGTATTTCCGTATCAACACGGAAAACATGGGCCAGTTTGAGCGTACACTGATCATCGTGGATGAGGGCGCGTTTGTGCATTATGTTGAGGGTTGTACGGCCCCGGTTTACAGCACCGCCAGCTTGCACAGCGCCGTTGTCGAGATCATCGTCAAGGAAGGCGGGCGTGGCCGTTACACAACCATCCAGAACTGGTCAAACAACATCTACAATCTGGTAACCAAGCGTGCCGTTGCCTACAAAGACGCCACGATGGAATGGGTGGACGCCAATCTTGGTTCGAAGGTCACCATGAAGTATCCAGCCGTGTATTTGATGGAGCCGGGTGCTCATGGTGAGGTGTTGAGTATCGCCTTTGCTGGTGATGGTCAACATCAGGATGCTGGCGGTAAGATTGTGCACGTTGCCAGGGACACCACCAGCAAGATTGTCAGTAAATCAATCTCCAAGGGCGAAGGCCGCGCCAGTTATCGTGGTCTCTTGAAAGTCTATCCTGAAGCGTCGGGTGTTCGCAGTAATGTGGTGTGTGACGCGCTGCTGCTGGATTCAGCAAGCCGGTCGGATACCTACCCGTACATCGAGATTGAAGAAGACGATGTCACGGTCGGTCATGAGGCCAGTGTGAGCAAGGTTGGCGAAGAGCAGCTCTTCTACTTGATGAGCCGCGGCCTGAGTGAAAGCGAAGCCAACGCTATGATTGTGAACGGCTTCATTGAACCTCTCGCCAAAGAACTCCCCATCGAGTTCTCGGTTGAGCTGCGCCGCTTGATTGAAATTCAACTTGAAGGATCCGTCGGTTAACACTGCCGGTTCAATGAGACAATTCGGGGGCTGGCGACAGCCCCTTTTTTGGGCAAGCATTGATTGGAGAAGAACTACGTGACGACAACAAGAACCCGCCGCCGAAGCCGCGAGTTTGTTGCACCGCCGTTTGCGTGGGAGGAAATTCAGTCCCGCGCGGAGGCCAATAATGAACCAGGCTGGTTGATTGACATGCGCCAGCAGGCATGGGAACTCTATGAAGAAATGCCCATGCCAACCCTCAACGATGAAGCGTGGCGTCGAACCGACTACAGCCACATTAACTGGGAGACGGCTGGCGACCTCATGATTGCCGACAATCCCGGTATTGACACCATCCCCGCCGAAAATCGTGCGCCATTGATTGGAAATGAACATGGCGGCCTGATTGCATGGGTGGATAACGCGCTCGTCCACCACCAACTCGCCGACCATATTGCCCAACAGGGCGTCATCTTTACGGATTTGCACAGCGCCGTCCACGAGTATCCTGAACTCGTCCAGAAACATCTTTTCCAGAAGGGCGTCAAAGCCGAAGAGGGGAAATTTGCGGCACTGCATGTGGCGGCGTGGACGCATGGCGTTTTTGTATATGTACCGCGCAATGTGAGTGTGGACCTGCCCCTGCACAGCATTTTCTATAATGCCAACACCGGAGCATCGCTGGGCCATGTGCTTGTTGTTCTCGAAGAGCGGGCCGAGGTGACGGTGGCGCAGGAGTATTTATCGGATACGGGCGACGAACACACCAGTTTCATCGGTGGCACAGAGTTGATTGTTGGCAAGAACGCCAATCTGCGTTACGTTGCGCTCCAGAATTGGGGCTATAACATGTACGAATTCAGCTACGAGCGGGGCCATGTGGGGCGAGATGGCAAGCTGGACTGGGTTGTGGGCAGCATGGGTTCCCGGCTGACCAAGAAATTCATGCAGATTTCGCTGGACGAGCCGGGTTCATGGGGTCGGATGAGTGGCATGTTCTTCGCCGATGAGAACCAACTGCTCGACCACGACACCTATCAGGAGCACAACGCACCGCATACCACCAGCGACCTTTTGTTCAAGAATGCGCTTACCGACAGTTCACGCAGCGTGTGGCGTGGCATGATCCGCGTTCAGCCGGGCGCACAACAAGCGGATGGCTTCCAGGCGAATAACAACATGATCCTGAGCGACTATGCACGGGCAGACAGTATTCCGGGGCTGGAAATTGAGGCGGATGATGTGCGCTGTACCCATGCCGCAACCATCGGTAAGATGGAAGAAGAGTATATCTTCTATCTACAAACACGCGGTGTGCCCCGTCGTGAGGCCGAGCGTCTGTTCGTGAATGGTTATTTCCAGGATGTGCTGGACCGCATTCCGTTCGAAGATGTGCAAAAACGCCTGCTGGCGGATGTTGATCGCAAACTGCTTGGCGCGTGATGAATTTATTATTATTGGGGGAACATCTTCCCCCGCTATTTTGAGAGGAGCTATCCAATGTCCACCAATGATTATGCACGGCCAGAGTCCCTTGTCAGCACCGATTGGGTTGCTGAGCATTCAAATGACCCCAATGTACGCATCGTTGAATCCAACGAAGACCCTCTGTTATACGCCTCCGGTCACATTCCCGGTGCAATCCAGATTGATTGGGTAGAGGATTTAAACGATCAGGTGCGCCGCGACTATCTGGATAAACAGTCTTTTGAAGCGCTGATGTCCCGCAACGGCATCGCCAACGACACATTGGTCGTGTTCTATGGCGACAAGAATAACTGGTGGGCGACTTATGCCTTCTGGGTATTCCGCCTGTTCGGGCATGAAAAGCTTGCCATTATGAACGGCGGACGTAAGAAATGGGAAGAAGAAGGCCGTGAAATGACCCGCGAGGTCCCCGAATATCCACGGACGAATTATCAGGCGCAGGCGCGGTCTGACTACAAGATTCGTGCCTTCCGTGATCAGGTGTTGCAGCATGTCAATACCGATGGGGCGCTGGTCGATGTGCGCAGTCCGGGTGAATTTTCCGGCGAATTGCTGCACATGCCGGATTATCCGCAGGAAGGTGCACTACGCGGCGGGCATATCCCCGGTGCGAAGAATATTTCATGGGGCAAGGCCGTCCAGGAAGATGGCACATTCAAGACACCTGGAGCATTACGCGAACTTTATGAGGACCAGAATAACCTCATTCCCAACGAGAACATCATCACGTACTGCCGCATCGGTGAGCGTTCGGCTCACACATGGTTTGTGCTGACGTACCTGCTTGGTTATCCAAATGTCCGTAATTATGACGGCAGTTGGACGGAGTGGGGTAATGCCGTCGGCGTTCCGATTGAGAAGTAGAGATTCTTTCGATAGGACATAAGTGGGGCGTTGTGATGAGCATCGCCCTTTTTCAAATCTCATGATTGACAAACTGTTTAATCTCACAACGTACATTCGATATGTTGCCGTATACCGGGATAGTGACCTGACGATGCGGCAGCGTTCTAATCTGGACAATGCCAGCGACGAGGAATCAGACAAGTACGAAGAACTGCTGGTGAATCCAACTATCCTGAAACTGGCAAGCCAGCGTGGTAATATTGACTGTGGCGGATTGGACTTCGTTATTATTCGTTATGGTCACTTCTTTCAACTGGTCATCCCGGTCGATAACGGTCATGTCTCTGTTGCCTTTGAGCCGGAGGGCAATCCACTGCAATACGTTGACGACATTCTGGAAATTGTGAAGTGATTCTATTTATCTTATTTGGCGTTCGAACCCGGACGAGAACAGTTGACACCGGGCAGTTCTACTGTCCCTATGAAAATGCCCAGCGCCCCTATGAGCGTAAGGCAGCACGGTTGTGGTTTACGCTGTACTTCATCCCGCTGATTCCGCTCAATAAGCAGGGCGATTTTATCGAGTGCCAATCGTGTCATCGCTCATTTAATGCCGGTGTGCTCGATCCGGCATGGCAGCAGCGGATGAAGCAAAAGGCGTCTGGCAAACCCGTAGAAGCGGTGAGTCTGGTGAACAGCCTTAAGCAGCATCTTGAAAATGGGATGCCTATTGAATACGCCGTGCGGGATTTAACCACTGCCGGATTTGAGCGACAGGTGGTGATGCAGATGATTGAAGCGCAAATTGGCAAAGAACGAAAATACTGCCATAACTGCGGCTTAACGTATGCACCGCGAGTTAAACGGTGTCAGGAATGTAATGAAGCGACAATGTAAAGCCGACCCCGTTTCCGTCCTGTGAACCGAACGGAAACGGCACGTCACTACAAGCGTTGGACAGGGTGGTTGGGACTCCCAACGAGGCGTCCACCGAGGATAAGACTGGAGACCATTTTCACAGAATCGGACTTTTCTAAAATAAGGAATGGATGATGGCTGATTTGAGCGAGTATCC
>JAKEEQ010000531.1 GCA_022616515.1 Chloroflexota bacterium
ATCCAGCTTCACTTCGCGCCCTTATTATCTTAAAAGTGTCCCTCCGCCAGCCAAACATGGGGGAGATGTCGCGCCAGCGACAGAGGGGGTTGTTCTTACCATCATTGACCTGAACTGCGTAACTCCTAAATATTTGACTGTTATTTATTTAACGGACGGGATGTATCCCGTCCCTACGAAAACCCAGAATGCCGTAGGGACGCCATATATGGCGTCCGCCAGTGCCCAAGATGACAATCATGGGTCATGCAAACGGACACTGCCGTGTCCCTGCGAAAGGGCTACCAAACGAGTGCCTTCAGTGCCCTTTGGGTTTCCTTAGCCGCAGAATTTATTCTGGGGTGAGACATGGCAGCCCTTCGATTACAACGGGTGCTCGCCAGCGCCCACGATTAAAATCATGGGCTACGAAAAGCAAAATCCACTAAGGGATTCAAGATGCGCTCAGTGCAACTTTGCATATCATCAATTGTCAGTGTTAATGGTGTTTATTTTAACCGTGCGGTTTGAAATTGACAACCAACCTGGACCACAAAGCCATTTTCAATGCTGGCTGCCAAACGAGTGCCTTCAGTGCACTTTGGTTTTCTTTAGCCGCAGAATTTATTCTGGGGCGCGACATGGCAGCCCTGCGATTACAACGGGTGCTCGCCAGCGCCCACGATTAAATTGCCGGTTATGCCAACGGACACGGCAGTGCCGTGTCCCTACACGAATCGCGAATAATCGTAGGGACGCCCAACGGGGCGTCCTTTCTATGCGGTCAATATTAAGTGTTAGTAAGTTTTATTTTAACGAGTGAGGACGGAAATGGCAATATGTCGCGTGGATAATCCCCCTCCGTCCTTTCCCCCTTTGCCGCTAGCGCGACATTTCCCCCATTTATGGGGGAACGGGTGATGCACGGCGCTATAAGTCCCCATTCATGGGGAGGGCTAGGGAGGGGATAGGCGACAGAGAGGAAGAAAGCATCACCCCGTTGTTTTCATCCCGGCGGCGATGCCGTTGATAGTCAGCAGGACGGCGCTGAGCAGTTCCTCCCCATTATGCGGCTCCTCACGTAAATGGCGCAGCAAATCCACCTGAATGAAGTTCAGCGGGTCCACATAGGGGTTGCGCCGCTCAATCGACAGGCGCAGAATGGGCGAATTCTGCATCAGGAAATCCTGCCCGGTCACGCGGCAAATCCACTCGCCCGCCCGTTGATGCTCGGCCCGGATGCGGCGAAAAATGCTGTCGCGCAGGTCTTTGTCGGTGACCAGCGTGGAATACAACTCGGCAATACCCAGATCAGCCTTGGCGACATCAAGCTGCGTGTTCTGGATGAGGGCGCGGAAAAATAACCAGTGCTCGTACATGTCGCGCAGTACATCCAGCCCACCGGGCCGCTGCTCGCAGTACGCCTCAATCGCCATGCCCACACCGTACCAGCTTGGGATGATGGTCCGGTTCTGCATCCAGCTAAACACCCAGGGGATGGCCCGCACATTTTCAAAGCCGCCCTTCTGGCGCTTGGCAGGGCGCGACCCAATTGGCATGGTGGAGAGTTCGTTGATAGGCGTGGCCTGCGACCAGTAGCTGCCGAAACCGGGCGTCTCATAGACAAAATCGCGCCACTCCTGCCGTCCGGTGGTGGCGAGATGCTCCATCGCCGCCAGCCACTGCGGTTTGATTTCAAACTCCGGCGGCGCACCCATCGTGATCATCATGGCGTGGACGACCTGCTGCAAATGGCGCAGCGCAATGTCCTCGTTGGAATAGCGGAAGCCGATGACCTCGCCCTGCTCCGTGATTTTGATGCGGCCCATGATGGAACGAGGGGGCTGGCTGAGGATGGCGCGATTGGTGGGGCCGCCGCCGCGCCCGATGCTGCCGCCGCGCCCGTGAAATAACTCCAGCAAAATACCCGCCTCGTTATGGACGGTCGCCAGTTCGCGCTGGGCTTGATACAGGCTCCAGTTGGAGGCGATGTAGCCGCCGTCTTTGCAGCTATCGGAATAGCCGAGCATAATCTGCTGGCGATTGCCCCGCGCCGCCAGATGCTGGCGGTAGAGGTCGTTATTAAAAAGCTGCGTCATGACCTCCGGGGCGGCAGTCAGATCGTCCACTGTCTCAAACAGCGGGACGAGATCAATATCCTCATTCACGCCTACCTCTTCGGCAAACAACAGCATCGCCAGCACATCGGAGGGCTGCTCGGTGTGGCTGGTTATGTAACTGTCGATGGCGGCCTTGCCGTATCTGGCATGGACTTCGGCAATCATGGCCCAGATGTTGACGACGCGCTGTGTTACCTCGTTGAAGCCGTCGAGTTTGATGGGGAAGAAGGGGCGTTTGCTGGCGATTTCGCGGGTCAGGATGGCCTGCTTTTCGGATTCGGGCAGCGACTCGTAATCTTCGACAATGCCGTAATGCTTGAGTAGTTCCGCCAGCGCGAGGGTATGAAAGCGGGCATCCTCCCGAATATCGAGCGGCGTCAGATGGAAACCGAACAACTCTACCCAGCTAATCAATTTTTGCAGGCCCCCGGCAGCGGAATGCTCACTGCCATTGACGCGCAGGCTTTGCTGGACCAGTTTTAGTTCATCGAGCAGGTCGTCACTGGTGGCGTAAGCATCATCCAGCAACTTGTGGTAGATGTCATCCATTTTGCGGCGATAAATTTCACCGGGCGGGTAACCATCGCCGTCCTCCACCGAATCGATCAATTCCTGAAAAACATCGACTTCCTTGAGGGATTGGGTCAGGCGCTCCCGCAATCGGGAAACCTCGTGGCGATAGGCGTCGCGGGCCGTTTCGCGCAGGCGGGCAAGGGTGTTGAGCGTGACCTGCGGCGTCACGAAGGGATTACCATCGCGGTCGCCCCCAATCCATGAGGCGAATTTGAGGAAGGTTGGCAGGTCGGACCAATCGCCTTCCGGGTAAAATTCGTTGAGGGTGGCCCGCATCCCGTCATAAATGGCAAACGTCACCGGCATGATCGTGCTGGTGATAAAATGCAGGCCAAAATCGACCTCGTCTTCCACCGTGGCGCGGGTGTGGCGGGTGGGTGAGGTCTGCCACATCTCTTCAATCTTCTCCATAAGCCGCGCTTTCACCGCCCGTTCCTCACGCGGCAAAAGCTCCTGCCGGTCCCGGATTTGCATGAGGTGGGCGATGTCCTGCAACTTGACGAGGACTTCCTTACGTTTAGCCTCGCTGGGATGAGCCGTCAATACCAGCCGAATCCCCAGATTACGCAGCAGGTCCATCACCTCATCCGCCGACAGCCCGTTTTCCTTGAAGGTGCGAACGGCAGCATACATCGACTCGTCGATGCCGTCTTCCATTTCGCGCTGGCGCAATACCCGGATGCGCTGCGTATCCTCGGCGATGTTAATTAACTGGAAATAATTGCTGAAGGCTTTGATGAGGATGCGACACTCTTCGAGGCTCAGCGAATCGATGAGGCGGACAAGCTGGTCATCGGCATCGGGATTGTCGCTGCGGCGGGCTTTGGTATAGCCGCGCACGGTCTCCACCAGATGAAAGGCGTCCATGCCGTGCTGCTCTTTGATGATTTCGCCCAGCAAATGGCCGAGATACTTCACATCCGCGCTGAGGGGTTCGAGGAGGTCGCTCATGATGTTGTCCAGGTGTTTTAGCGGTTAGCAGTTATGCCATTGTAACCTGTCCGGGCGATTCATCCCCCGTCAAAATGACAAAATCACCCCATCCTGACCCTCCCTGCAAACGAACGGGCGTGTAGGCCGCATAAATTAAGGACGTGCAACGGCACGTCCCTACCCAAATCACGACGATGGCGTAGGGACGCCCCGTTGGGCGTCCAGTTAAAGGACGCGAAAGAGTTTGTTAAAGCGATTTTCGTTGACGTTTTGTGTTTTCTACCCGTCACTCCTTCAAATCCACTTCGGCGACCCAGCCCGTGCCGCCATCACAGTCGATCTCAACCCAATGCTGCCCGCGCAGCGAGACCGTTTGCAGCACGGTGGCTTCGGTTCCCGGCAGGCAAATGGCGGCATTGCGGACGCTGCCTGGCGCATCAAAAGTTAACAACGGTCGTACACCTTCAATGACAACGGCTGTCCCCGGTTCGAAGGCGGGATTGCTGGCGATGTCAGCAGTGGCGCTTGGTACAGGCGTCAAGCCAATGGCCTGCGATGCCAGCGCCAGCATCAGTTCATAGGGATTGGTATTGCCGGGATACTCGTCAACGCAAATCTGAAGATGTTCCACCGCTATCTCATAATTCTCTAGCTGGGTATTGGCAACGCCCAACGCACACCGCTCATAAATATCGCCCGGCGCTTCCAGCGTATCTACAAAATTCTGGAAATCCTCAAGTGAATTGTTTCCGGCACTCAGGTTGACCAGCCCTCTGGCATAATACGCGACCGCCATCGTGGGGTCGAGTTCCAGTGCGCGGTCAAAATCAGCCAGTGCCGCGTCATATTCCTCCTGAATAACCAGCGCTGTCCCGCGTCCGAAGAAGGGGTATGGATCAGTAGGATTGAGAGCAATAGCGGCGTCATAATCAGCAATTGCCAGTTCGATTTCATCCAGCACCGACAGATAGAGCACGGCCCGATTGCTCCACGTGAACGGGTCCAGCGGGTCGATTTCAAGGGCACGCGAGTAATCGGCAACAGCCAGTTCATACTCGCCAATATCCCAGTAAGCATTGCCGCGATTGACGTAAGGCAGCGCGACATTCGGGTCCAGCCCTATCGCCCGGTCATAATCGGCAATGGCTTCATCATAGCGCTCCAATTCACTGAGTACGTGACCCCGGTTATTGAAAAAGACGGCATTTTCTTCATTGAGCGTTATGGCGCGGTCATAAAAATCCAGCGCGATCTCAATGGTGCCCATCTGCCAGTTGGCATAGCCCATATAAAAATTCAGCAGGCCCGCATTCAAATCTGCTTCGCGTCCGGCAGCGAGATTGTCCAGTGCCTGTTGGAAAGAGCGCAGGGCTGCCTGATAATCCTCATTAAAATAGGCAAGCTGGCCGAGGGTAAAATTCAGGATATAGGCCGAATCCTGTCCAGAAAATAGAAATTCTGCAAAATCCGTGACATCGACCGCGCTGACCCGCACCAGCCCATCAAACACCTCTTCAATGTAACCTGTGCGCGGCACGATTTCATAGCGCGTTACCGCCCCACCACCTTCAACACGCCCGTAAACCACCATCGTCGCCCCGTATAGGTCCAGGACGCGGGCTGCGGTGGCCCGGTCGTCAGTTTCGATGGCATGACCAATGCGGATGATACGTACATTCGGATAATCCGCCGCCGCCTCTGCCAGCACTTCGGCAATGTTCAGGTCGGGCTGGCTGGCTATTGTGCCCGGCTGCTCAAAGCGGGCGACCACGACCACGATTTCATCACCCACTGCCGGTTCGCCTTCCAGTGGTGTTGGGCTGGGCGGTGGCACGGGTGTCCACAGAGTAGCTGTCGCCGTTGCATTGATGTTTGCCAGCGCCTGATTGGTTGCCTGCCGGTCAGCCTGCGAGATACCAATTTGCTCCTCGTCCGGGTCGCTCGCGATGATGAAAGCGACGACCGCCAGAATGAGGACCAGCAGCAGACCGAAGCCGGTTATTAATGCCCGGCGCTGGCGCTGTTCTTGCCGCGTCAGGCGATTGCGGTCATGCGAGAGGCTCTGGGTGACACGGGCCGCCAGTGAATCCGGGCTGGTAAACGTGGCCCAGACATGCCCCTTGCCCATGCGCTGCTTGAAATCCCGGAGTTGGGTTTGATACTCATCGTAATGCGCCTCATCCCAGGGATATACCTCGTCAATGACAAACAGATGGGTCGGTAAATCAATCTCTTTTGCCCAGTTATATTCCATCTCCGAGATGGAAATGGTGTGCCCGTCGGGAATATAGCCGTAGCGGTGGGCATAAATGCCGACAAAAATATCGCAGCTTTGCACTTCAGCCTTGCAGGCCGCGATGGCATCGGCATCCATTGACGGAAAATGCTCCATCATGATGGGATGCATCCCCAGCGATAGCACCGCATCGCGCACCGCGTCCCGATGCGCCCGCAGATCGTTAGACGTTGAACTGATAAAAACCCGCAGCATTCCGTTTGCTCCTTATAATCTCCACCTACCAGTGTAATTGTTTTTTGAATCGCTCACAAAATTCTCATGTAGCGGTTGTGGATTTATTAAAGGCACTGTTATAAAATAATGAATGGAACAAACGTTCTATACTTGTATGGATTCAGGCAGTTTGAGGAGAAACAGATAATGTATAAGGTCAAAAAATATTCACAGGGAACGTTTTCATGGGCGGACAATTCGTCAACAAATACTGCGGCTGCCAAAACCTTCTATGAGAAGGTGATGGGTTGGGGCGCGAATGATGTGCCGATGGGCGAAGGACAGGTGTACACATTGTTTCAGTGTGATGGAGCAGACGCGGCTGGCCTCGGCCCGATGCAGCCGGAGATGGTAGCCGCCGGGGTACCCTCTAACTGGACCAGCTACGTGACGGTCGATGATGTTGACGCAATGACGGCGAAGGTCAAAAAATTGGGTGGGACGGTCATTGCCGAGCCATTCGATGTATTTGACAATGGACGCATGACGGTCTTGCAGGACCCGACTGGCGCGACAGTCGCATTATGGCAGCCCAACACCCATATTGGCGCAGGAGTCGTCAACAAGCCGGGGGCTATGAGTTGGAATGAACTTTACACCCGTGATGTTGCTAAAGCCCGTGACTTTTATGGCACCCTGTTGGGCTGGACTTTCCAGAAAGTGGAGGGCATGGAATACTACACCATTCAAAATAATGGTCGTATGAACGGCGGCATTATGGAACTGTCCCCGGAATGGGGAGATGCCCCCTCTCACTGGATGGTTTATTTCTCAGTAGAAGATGTTGACAAGACAGCCGAAGCCATTAAAGCCAACGGCGGCACACTGCATGGTGACATTATGGATGCCGGTGGTATCGGGCGCTTTGTGCTTGCCGATGATCCAAGCGGTGCCGCCGCCGCCTACATCCAGCTTGATGCGCCGGATTCGTGGTCAAATTAGATTTCGCGAAAATGGGAATTGTCTTATAGGCTGTGAGCTTTTCTGACCCCTCCCTGACCCTCTCATTCCCTCTGTCCTTCGGACTTCTCTCCATTTATGGGGAGAATTGGGGGGACAGTGCTTCGGGATGGTCTGACAATCTTAGCAGATTCGACAGACCGTATCAATAAATGACGGACGCCCAACGGGGCGTCCCTACGCACCCATGTGTATAACGACGAGTGGCCTTTAAACCAATGGCTTCGTAGGGACACGGCAGTGCCGTGTCCGCCTTCACAACGACTCGTCGCTCTTTACGAGAAGTGTCCATCGCTCAACCCTCCGGCGCGACTCGGCATGAATACGTTAAGAACCTCTCATTTATCTATTCGAATTGTTGCATAGTGCCTATGCGTGCGCTATGATAAGTAGCCGTACCGTTGGTTTGTTTTGTGCAGGGACTTCAGGGACATTTTTCCGAATTTTATTTGCGTTTCCATCCACTAGTTTCGATTCTTGATAGAACCTTACAACCCAACTAACAGTACATGTATTGAATAACGCATAAGCTTGAGGAGCCGATGCATTCATGAAACGATTTAGTGTATTACTGGTCGCTTTACTAGTTTTGTCTGTACTTAGCGCAGGCATCGCGGGCGCGGATCAAACCACCCCCACATCTGATCCAGCACCGAGCCAGGAAGATGGCCTGTCCATCGTCATCGGGACCACCGACGACATCTCCGAACTCGACCCCGCCACCGCCTACAGTTTCCATGACTGGGAAATTCTGCGTAACGTCTCGGACAGCCTGTTGGCGTATGTTCCGGGTGGTGTAGATGTTGAACCACGTCTGGCAACTGATTTCCCAACCGTTAGCGAAGATGGCCTGACCTACACCTTCACCCTGCGTGATGACGCCATGTTCCCTGACGGCACTGTTCTCACCCCCGAAATGTATGTCGAGTGGGTGAACCGCAGTCTGACCCTTCAGGGTGATCCCTATGGTTTGATTGCCGTTATCTCCAGCGTTGCTGTTGGTGAAGGTGAAAATGAGGTTGTCTTCACCCTGAGCGAGCCATTTGGCCTCTTCCCGATTACTGTCGCGAGCCAGCCCCAATTGATGCCGTTCCAGGAAGGCATTTTCCCGGCTGACGAGTTCAACAACCAGCCGGAGATGATTGCCGGGGTTGGTCCTTACCAGCTTGTTGAATACACCATTGGTGAGCAGGCCGTTTTCAATAAGAATCCGAATTATTATGGCGAAGAGCCAGCCTATGATGAAGTGGTCTTCATTTATTATGAAGATGATGCTCAATTGACGCTGGCAATTCAGTCCGGCGAAATTGACATGGCCTGGAAGGGCGTGACCGCCACTGAAATTGAGAATCTTGCGGCACAGGAAAATCTGACTGTGATTAACACCCCCGGTCGTATCCAGTACTTCCTATTCAATCATGATACCGACATTGGTGGCAATCCGCTCATCCGCAGCGCCATCGCCAAGGCGATTGACCGTGACGAAATTATTGACCGCGCGTTGAGCGGTCTGGCGAACCCGCTGTATAGTTTCGTGCCAGAAGGATTTGCCGGTTCGGCGGAAAGCTTCCTCGACCTGTACGGTTTCCGTGACCTTGAAGGCGCGATTGCCGACCTCGAAGAAGCCGGTTACAGCACTGACGCCCCGCTGGAAGTTGACCTGTGGTATCCACCGGAACGCTACGGTGGTCAGGTGGCGGATGCCATGGCTGTTATTGAAGCACAGCTTGAAGAAACAGGACTGATTGATGTAACCCTACAAAGCCAGGAATGGTCCAGCTACATTGTGGCCGCGACCGCTGGTGAATACCCGTTCTATTTCCTCGGCTGGTTCTTCGACTATCCAGACAGCGACAACTACATCCATCCGTTCGCTTCGTGCGCTGGTTCACCGGGTCTGGGTATTAACTACTGCTCCGATGAGATGGACGGGTTGCTCTCTGGTGAGCGCGTGGCCGAAATCGGCAGCGACGAGCGTGCCGACGTGTTGGTCCAGGCGCAAGATCTCTTCGCCAGTGAAGTCGTCGGTATCCCGCTGTGGCTCGGTCAGGACCAGATGGTTTACGACCACACCGTTGTTGATAACGTACTGGTTGGTCCGCCGCTGCTGCTCGAATACCGTTATCTGACGCCCGTTGAATAAGACTGGAACCTTCGTGAAACAGGATGGGGGTGGGTCTCGTGTAGACTCGCCCCTTTTTTATCGGGAAGCGGTAAAATTGTTGAGGTGCTGGTAAGGTTTTGACTGGAACGGTGGTTGAGCTGGCGGACGCCCCGTTGGGCGTCCCTACGGGATTCATCGCTAATCGTAGGGACGGCATCCATGCTGTCCGACGTTCTCTCATCAGTCAATATGTCACCACGTCACGTCTCTAGTTATCAAGGGGACTCAATATTCTCCCTCGTTTGCGGGGGAGATGCTCGAAGGGCAGAGGGGGTTTGCGTTTAATGATTGATGAACCATTAAATTTAGTCTACTCGTTTCGGCAATGATTTGGTATTTTTAACGCACACATAGAGGATTCTTGGAGAGATTTAAAACCCGTGAACCTTATTACCTTTAACAACATTTGTCTGTCGGCGTTACTGCTGCTGGCAGCCTTCCTGATTTATGTGATTGGCACAGGAAGCCGCTCGCTGCGTAACTATTTGTTGTCCCGGCTGGCATTGACCATTCCCACTATCTGGATTCTCGTGACGCTCGTCTTTATCATGATGCGCGTCATCCCCGGCGACCCTGTACAAGCCACGCTGAAGCCGGGTGATGTCGATCAGGTGCTGCGCGTGCAGGAGCGCATCGGCTACGTTGATGTAGAGCGCAATGTTGTGGCACGGCTTTCTCAGGAGGACCTGGGTGAGTATTTTCGGGAAGATGGGCGTCCGAAGAACGGTTATGACTTTGTCATCGACAGCACCCCTGATTGGGACAAGTGTGAGGCGAAGCCCGGTCAAGCTGGCGAAGATGCCACCACTGCGGATACCTTTACCATCTGCCATATCGAGGCCGCAGAAGTATCACTGATCACTCAGTATATAGACTACATGGGTGACATCATTCGCTTTGACCTCGGTGCGTCCATTAATGTTGAGCCAGACGTTCCGGTGACACACATCATCGCCCGCCGCCTGCCCGCAACACTCGAACTGACCGTGCCATCCATTGCCCTGATGCTGCTGTTTGGCATCTACTCCGGCGCATATGCCGCCAATCATCATCGCGGTTCCGAAGATTATACACTGCGCCTGTCGAGCGTCTTCCTGTATTCTATCCCAATCTTCTGGATGGGCCTCATGCTCCAGTTGATTTTTGCCCGCGAATTGAACCTGCTGCCGGTAGCCAATCGATTTACCGGGCGTGTGCCGTTTGAACGGCGGACGGGCTTCTATTTGATTGACTCAATACTCGATGGAGATTTCGAGTCGACATGGATTGTCATCCGGCATATGATCCTGCCGACGGTGACGCTGGGATTGGCCCTGATTGGTGTCTTTATCCGGTTGACCCGCTCCAACATGATCGAGATTTTGCAGGAAGATTACATCACCGCCAGCCGTGCGCGGGGTGTACCGGAACGGCGAGTCGTTTATCGCCATGCGCTGCGCAACTCGTTCATTCCGATTATGACCTTTATCGGCTTGCAGGTTGCGGTGTTGATGGGTGGTGCTATCCTGACTGAAACGACATTTTCGTGGGATGGGATGGGCAAACTCATCCGTGATGGAATCGCTCTGCGTGACTTCACGGTTGTGCAGGGAGCCGTGACGATCTTCGCCGTGATTGTGGGTGTCATCAGTACACTCACCGACATCCTGTATGCCTTTATCGACCCGCGAATCCGCTACTAGGAGGCTGAACAATGGCAAATGTAGAACTTGAACTGAAACAAACCGTAGTGGATCGTCCATTTTTAGTCGAATACCGGACGCCGCTGGTGGCCGCCGTTGGTGTGATTACAGGTCTGCTGGCCCTGCTCGTGTTCGGCGCAGGCATCGAATCCCTGACAGGTGTGCTACAATTCTGGTTGGTGCTGGTCGTAATCGGCGTATTAGTCGTGACCCTCAGCAGCAATACCGTGCGTGTCGCCCGCCGCTGGCACGGTACAGACTGGTGGTTGGCTGTACTGAGTGCCGTGTTCCTGACTATGTTCATTATCATCGGGATTATTCCAGAATATCTGGCTCCATACAGCGCCGACGAAGAAATCGGCCCCGGCTTATTGGCCCCCGGTGAAGTACCGTCGAACTACATCTGGATTACACGCACAGACCTTCCCTACGAAGACATTACCGACGTAGCCATTGACCCCGTGACAGGCGAGGCCATTGATCGCCCCAGCAATGCCAAAAGCGTGGGTGGCGTGGATGAACAGGCCAGTCGACTGGTGGGGCAGTTGCGCGACAACGACGGCGTGCTGCTGGATGTCAACCGTGATGTTCCCGGCTCAACCCCCTCCGAGGCGCTTGATTTGTTGTCAACGTCCGATCTCGAAGGCCGCCGCCCACTGGTTGCTGTTGTCGGTCGAGAAGAGGATTTCACCGAGCTTGTTGGCGAATATGACAACTTGCGCATTGTTGGCCCGGTCGGCCCAACCTTTGACAGCGGCTTTTTACTTGGCACGAATAAATTAGGGCAGGACGTTTTCAGCCGACTTCTGTTTGGGGCACGAACCACGCTGCTCATCAGTATCACCGCCGCGCTGTTCTCATCCTTGATCGGCATTCCGCTCGGATTGATCAGCGGGTATGTGGGGGGTGCGCTGGACCGCATGCTGGCTCCCCTGATGGACAGTCTTTACAGCTTTCCCGGCCTGATTCTGGCGATTGCGATTGCCTCGGCACTGGGGCGCGGTATTTTCACAGTGATTGGGGCTATCGGGGTGATTTACATTCCGACCTATTACCGGATTGTGCGCTCGCAAACCCTGTCGGTGAAGGAAGCAGCCTATGTTGAGGCCGGTCGCAGCCTCGGCGCGAACAACCGCACTCTGCTGGCTCGATACGTGTTCCCCAATGTGTTTGCGTCGGTGGTGGTGCTGTTCTCGATTAATATCGCGGACGCCATTTTGACGGGGGCTGGTCTGGCATTTCTGAGTCTGGGTTTGCCAGAGACCATTCCAGACTGGGGTGTTGATCTCGTGAAGGGGCAGGAGTTTGTGCTGGGTGGTCAATGGTGGCTGGTGATATTCCCCGGATTTGCCATTGCCTTCCTGACGCTGTGTTTCAGTATGCTGGGTGAAAGCCTGAGCGAAATCCTGAACCCGCGTTTGAATAGGACATAACAACCCTGCGAACCACCTCCCCGCAAACGGGGAGGAATCAGGACAAATTCACGGTGGGTAGGGACACCCAACGGGGCGTCCGTGAACGTGTGAAATGCGGCAATGTCATTTGAGTGGTGGTGCCAGATTGACAGGTGAGAAATTTGTTTTGACGGACAGCACGATGCAGTTTAACATTTAAATACGGGTTATGGTTGTGTTGACACGGGACGCGGTATACCCGATCCCGGTTCGTTGATAACCCTGCTGTCCCTACGAAACCATGTCATCACGGGGTCTAACCGTAGGGACGGGATATATCCCGTCCGCCAGACAAAGTACCTCATCAGTTAAAGAGTCACGATCACCTGATTTGAGCGAAAAATAATCTCTCCCCCGCAAACAGGGGAGACACAGAGGGGGTAAACCTCCCCTCTGGCTATAAAACCAACAAAAATACACAGGAAGAACCTGACATGTTTCAATCAAGCCAATGGGAGGGCGCTCTCCCGGATGTACCTCGAAGTTTCACGCGGAGGGAGACACTGCTCTCCATCCGTGATCTGAGCGTCACATACAAAACACGCAGCGGTGAGCTGAGTGCGGTTGATACGCTGTCACTGGACCTTTATAAAGGCGAGATTCTCGGCCTGGTGGGGGAAAGTGGCTGCGGCAAATCAACCCTCGGTAAAGCCATCATGCGTATGATTGATCTACCGGGCGAAATCACCAAGGGCCAGCTCCTGTTCAAGGGGACGGACCTGATGACATTGTCCGAAAAGGAAATGCGCGAGCTTCGCGGTCAGAGTATCAGTATGATCTTTCAGGACCCGATGACCTCACTGAACCCGGTGCAGAGCATCGAAGACCATATCATTGAAGCTATTCGCGTTCACCAGCCGGACGTAGAGCCAGCCGATGCCAGTCTGCGTGCTGCCGAACTGATCGAACGGCTTGGCATCGGGCGCAAACGTCTGGAAGATTACCCGCACCAGTTATCCGGTGGTATGCGACAGCGTGTCATGATCGCACTGGCATTGGCGCTTAAGGCGGACATCATCATTGCCGACGAAGCCACCACTTCGCTCGACGTTATCGTGGAAGCCCAATTTCTGGACCTGCTGCGCGAACTGAAGGATGAATTTGGCCTGACGATTTTACTCATCACCCACAATATTGGTGTGGTAGCCCAACTTGCCGACCGCGTCGCGGTAATGTATGGCGGGCGACTGGCGGAAGTAACCGATGTTGAAAGTCTGTTTTATAACCCGAAACATCCTTATACGCAGGGGCTGCTGGCGAGTGTGCCCAATATCGATCTGCAAAGCACCCACTTGCACCGGATGGATGGATTGCCGCCCAATTTGATTAGCCCACCAGCAGGTTGCCGCTTCCATCCGCGCTGCCCGGAAGCAATGGAAATTTGTACACAGCAGCAGCCGTGGCTGGTCCGTGTCGATGACATTGGCGAAGGCGATGAGCGCGTCGGCGGGTATGACAAACATCTGGCGGCATGCTGGCTGCATCAGGAATACGAAGGCACAAAGGTGAGACGTTATTAAAATGACAGACAACATTATCGAAATTCGCAACGTCAAAAAATATTTCCCGGTCAAGCGCGAACTGGCGGATGTGATTTTGGCGCAAATCCGCACGCTGCTGGGCGAAGGGAAAGATATACCCCTATACAAAGAGGATGGTGAAACACCCAACCCCGATGCGGCGCTCGGCGGCCTATATGTCCGCGCTGTGGACGGTGTCAGTTTTGAAGTCAAGCGCGGTGAGGTGTTCGGGCTGGTTGGGGAATCCGGCTCTGGCAAAACCACCACCGGTCGTATGGCGGTGGGTTTGCTCGACTTAACCGATGGTGAAATCTACTTTGATGGGATTCCGCTGCACGAGCAGTCTGGCCCGGCCATGCGCAAGCTGCGTCGCCGGATGCAGGTCATTTTTCAGGACCCGATGGCAAGCCTCAATCCGCGCATGACCATTGGGGAGAATATCGGGCACGGCCTGCGCATTCACAAGCTGGTCAACAGCGAGGCTGAATGGCGCGACCGGGTGATTGATATACTCGAACGGGTTGGTATGACGCCCGGCGAAACCTTCATCGACCGTTTCCCACACCAGATTTCCGGGGGGCAGCGCCAGCGTGCTACCATCGCCCGTGCGCTCATCCTTGAGCCGGAGTTGATTCTGGCCGACGAGCCGCTTGCAATGGCGGATGTGTCGGTACGAGCGGTGCTGCTGGATTTGATGAAGGACCTGCAAGAAGAATTCAGCCTGACTTACCTGTTCATTACCCATGACCTTGCCACCGCCAAATATATCTGTGACCGGCTGGCGATTATGTATCTGGGTGAAATCGTTGAAATTGGCGATTTGCGGACGGTTTTCCAGCATGCCTCGCATCCCTATACGGAGGCGCTGCTGGCGGCCATTCCCACCATCGACCCGCGTGCCCGGCGTACTCACGACATCCCGCGCGGCGAAATTCCCAATCCGATTGACCCGCCGAGCGGCTGCCGTTTCCACCCCCGCTGCCCGATTGCGCAGAATATTTGCCGTCAGGAGCGGCCCGAACTGCGTGCCGTACCCGGCGGCGCAGCGGGGCATGTGGCGGCCTGCCATTTGCGCACGGGCGATTACCAGCATCTCGACCCCACGCGCGAAGCCGCCTACATCGAATAACCACAATCAGGGACATGGGCAACCGTGTCCCACGTATGCAAATGCGCAAAATGTGAATTGCATCGCAGAAAATGACCATTTTCTCCCCTCCCGAATCCTCCTTCCCCTCTGTCGCTAAGGCGACATCTCCCCATAAATGGGGAGAATAGGAGAGGGGACTTATAGAGC
>JAKEEQ010000053.1 GCA_022616515.1 Chloroflexota bacterium
CTGTTCAAAACGCTCGACCATCCGGGTCGTCAGGGGAAACACCGTTGAGCTACCGGCCACAACTATATCCCCCGATACCAGTGCCGGGTCTACTGGTGGCAACTCAATGACTTCGCCCATACCGTCACCCTGGGCGAGAACGCCCGTCAAGGGAAACGCAATTACAAGAATAAGCAAAAAGACCAGCAATTTGGTACGCATACAATTCTCCTGGAGAATGCTCGTTTAAAAACGCTTGGTCATCATACCGATTAGCCATAAAAAGGGGGGAAAATAAACGTAAAAGCAGCGATAAAATTTGGTTAAACTTTGTTAATGTTGAAAAATCAAGGAAAAAATCTTGTTAAATTAAGTAGTTGGGATGTCATTCAAATTTATGGTGCATCCAGATGTTTGGCTCAATGTACAATCCCTTCCCATCTTTTACCATGACTGGAACCAGTGCATTTCGCACAATGTAATCGCCGTCCTGCGGAAAACGCAAATCGGTCCACGCTGCCCACTGCTTGACACTTCCCATGATGGTTTTGGATTGCGGTTCAATCCGTAATCGTTGTGCGCCCATGTCTTCATGCAGACCCAACCAGGGATCAAAGGTCAGGCCATCATCGTTTTTCCACTGCACATAATCTTCAAAGGGAATGAGGGGATATTTGCTTTTGCCGGTTGGCCTCACCGTAGCAATCAAGCCAAGTGGGAGGTTATTCTTGCGGGCGAGATACTTCATTGTCTCCAGCAGCATTTTGCCAAAGCCCCGGCGACGCTGTGCTGGCGTTACCCCAACCGACACGGCGGAAAGCACAGTCGGCGTCTTACCGTCGTCCTGATCAACAAATCCCTGAGCAAAAGCAGCGTCCCAACCCGCCGGTAAATTCTCCAGTGTGCCATCCCAAAAAATCGGGACGGTGTTGCCAATTGCGACACAATTCTTGCCTTCAAATATTGTGAATTGATACCGGGGAAATCGTTCGAAAAGCAGAGGCCACTGGGGTTTGATGACTTTGTGGTGGTGCATAAACGGCACCCATGCCTCCGCCGAAATGCGATCAATTTCCGCGCGAAAAGATGGGTGCTCATCAAGAGTATAGATGTTAAACTGTGTCATCGACGCAATCCGCGTACAATAAACAACGTTATCAGTGCCCCGATGAAGGCAATGAGGACTTCGGCAAGTGTAATACCGCGATTTAGCGACCGTGGTAAATCGATATCGAGCAAGCGAAAGAGAGCCGGACCAATAAATGAACCTATAATGCCGACCACAGTATTAAAAATAGTGTCGCGCCGCCCGCCAATGAGTTGGCTTGCAGCAGTACCAGCAATAAGTGCCAGCAGCAGTAGTAAAAATAGATCAATTATATTCATGGGTTCCTTATCCTTTGTCGATGAATGATTCCTGGTTAGCCAAAAAACTGCCCGATTGGGCACATCCACGTTCTCCCGTTGTTGCCAACTCACTTCGCGCTGGCGGTTTGGGAGAATACCGGGTAAATCGCTTTATTGCTTTTGTGCTGGCACAGGTGTTGAGTATCTGGGTGATTATAGTCGTCCTGCTGCCTATTTTCGGCGCGTTTCTCTTCGCAGCGGGACGCCAGTTTTTTTCCATCATCACCTTCGCCACCCTGATATTGAGTGCACCACTCATGGTGATTGCCAGCGAGGCCCTGTTTATCAGACTATGGCTGGCAACGCCTGTCCGCAGCAGTGACCTCATCGCGGGTGAAGTCCAGCGCGGCACATGGGATATTATCCGCAGTACGCCCTATCCTCGCCACCAGTTAGTGCTGGCAAAGTTTGCCGCGCTGGGCTGGATGGCAGAACCTACTCTCAGCTACATTGTTGTAATGCGCTCACTGTTTATCATCGGATTGTTCTCATTCCGGTTCCTTGAAGTACCCTCGTCCGCTGATCCGGGCTGGATAATCTGGGCACTGGTAATGTGGGCCTCGCCCCTGCTGGAAATCTTTGCGATTTTCAGCATCGGCATCTTCATCTCCTCAACAGTTACGTCGCCCCGCCAGTCAAATTTGCTGAGTCTTATCAGTCAGGCGGGCTACCGTTTGCTGACAATTGCTCTGTTGATTGGCCTATTTGCCAAATTTGAGACCTCTTTTCTTGCCCCATTGATAGCCTTTCCTCACTGGGCTTTACTGCCCATTGGCCGGACGATGTTTTACTCAGGGACTTTTCTGGCAGGACTTATCATCTCCTTTATTATTTTGCCGCTGCTAGTTGGTATTGGCTTACTGTGGATCACGGTGCAGCGAGTCCAAAATCAATAGCGATTGTGCTAGAATAACCCATTGAGTTGTGAGCTGTTAGGAGATAAAAATTTGAGCTTTGTGCCAATTCCACATCGCATTGAAGCGATGGTTATTTCTGCTATCCGGCAGGCCCAGCAAGATGGCGTTTTCCCTGAAGCGGATTATCCAACTATTCTGGTCCAGCGCAGCAAACGGGCTGATCAGGGGCAGTATTCGGTTCCGTGTATGGCACTGGCGAAGTCGTTCCAGATGAAGCCAATCGACATTGCCGGGGTTATTGCTGCGGGTTTGCCAGAAAGTGAGTTGATAGACCGGACAGCCGTCGCACCGCCCGGATTCCTGAACTTTTATGTCAGCGAAAATTGGATTGTTGACCAGCTAAATACCATCATCAATGCCGATCAGGCAACACTGTTTCAACAGGATGTTGGTCAAGTGCGGCTGGCAAACGTTGAATTCTTGAGCGCCAATCCAACTGGACCTCTGCATGTTGGGCGTACGCGGGGGGCGATTGTTGGTGATTCCATCGGGCGTTTGTTGGAAGCCTGTGGCTGGAAAGTGCACCGTGAGTATTATTTCAACAACGGTGGCCGCCAGATGGAAATGCTGGGTGACAGTTTGCGGGTTCGTTACCTTCAACAACTTGGTCATGACACCGAATTGCAGGAAGAACACTATCAGGGTGATTATCTGGTGGATATGGCACAGGGGCTGGTCGAGAAACACGGGGATAGCTGGCTGGACAAGGACTGGCAGCCATTCAAGGAATATGCCGAAGCCGAGATTTTTCGCATGATTGAGGACACGCTGTCGCGAATTGGCATCAAGTTTGACCTCTTTTTCAACGAACTTGACCTTTATGAAGACAAAAGTGTCTGGGCGGTGCGTGATCAACTTGCGGCAAGGGGTCACACCTACGAAGCGGTTGTCAGCGAAGGGGCTTCTGAGGAAAAGATTCAGGAGGCACAAGAAAAGGGGCTTGAGCCTGCGACGTGGTTCCGCAGCACAACATTTGGTGATACGGAAGACCGTATTATTGTGCGCAGCAACGGTGAGCCGACTTATGTTTTGCCGGATGTGGCCTATCACGTGAACAAACTGAAGCGCGAATTTGACCGGCTGATCGACATCTTCGGCAGCGACCACTACACCGAAGCCCAGACGGTAGATCGCGCGTTACAAGCACTGGGTTATGACACCAGCAATATTGATGTGGTGCTCACTCAGTGGGTGCATCTTGTGCGCGGCGGCGAAAAACTGAGTATGAGCACCCGCAAGGGACAGTATGTCACGCTTGATGACCTCATCGATGAGGTCGGGCCGGATGTTATCCGCTATTTTATGCTGGACCGCAGCACCGACCGTGAAATTAATTTCGATCTGGAGCTTGCCGTCAAGCAGTCTAATGAGAATCCGGTGTACTACATTCAGAATGCACATGTACGCTGCGCGGGGATCATGCGACAGGTCGAAGCACGCGGCTATCCCGCCGATTGGGATGACGGTGCGGACCTGTCCTTGCTCAATGACGAAGAGCGGGAGTTCATCACGAAGATGCTGGAATTCCCGGAGATTCTACTATTTGCGTATGAAAATCTGGCCCCACATCTTATCGCCACCTATGCACTTGATCTGGCCCGGCAGTTCCACCCGATGTACGAGCGGTCACGGGTGCTGGGTGAGGATGTGACTGAGGATGTCGCACGGGCACGATTGCGGCTGTATAAGGCGGCACGACTTGTTTTCCAGCGTGTTTTAACTGTTATGGGCATGTCGGCACCGGAAACCATGTAGCCGATTTTAATTTTTTTAAAGCGGCCTCTAACAAACTTTGGACACGAGTCTGTCCCAAACATGCTAGAATCGGGAAAAGGTTCTTGAGGATTGATAGGTACACTGTTATGGGGCAAGAAGTCATTCTTATTGTTGATGATAACCCGGCTAACCGCGATATGCTGGCACGCCGCATCCAGCAATTGGGTTATGAGTATGACGAGGCCGAAAATGGCATTCAGGCACTCGAAAAACTTCGCGAGAATTCGTATGATCTGGTCCTGCTGGACATTATGATGCCGTTGATGAATGGTTTTGAAACACTGGAAAAGATCATGGATGATTCGGACCTGCGCCAGATTCCGGTAATTATCATCTCGGCTATTGATGATATGACCAGTGTGGTGAAGTGTATTGAAATGGGGGCCGAAGATTACCTGCCCAAGCCGTTCAACGCTATTTTATTGAAGGCCAGAATTTCTTCACTACTTGAGAAGCGACGCCTGCGGGACGCAGAAATTCAGCGCCTCACTGAGCTAAACGCCATGAAAGACCAGTTTGTGCGGACGGTATCACATGATCTACGCAATCCGATTACGATTATCCGGGGCTATGCAGACGTGATCCTTGACCTTAATGCTGGCTCCGACGTGGACGATTTTGCACAGCGTATCCGGCGCAGCGCAGATCGAATGCTGGAACTGGTGAATGATTTGCTCGACCTTGCCAAAATCGAATCGGGTATCGAAATGAATTTCGCGCCAACACCGCTGGCCTACTTTCTCGGTTTACAGATGGGTGAATTTGACCTGATGGCCCGCAACAAGAACATCACGCTTTCCTACGAGGCTCCACCTGATTCACTTACGCTTCAACTGGATGCACAGCGGTTTACGCAGGTTATCCACAATCTGCTATCGAACGCCATCAAATATACACCGCCGGGTGGTCGTGTGTTACTGACCGCGTTTGAAGAAAACGATGCGGTGATTATTCAGGTTTCGGACAACGGTCTGGGTATACCCGATGAGGATATTCCATTCCTCTTCGACAAGTTCTATCGGGTTGACACCGATGAACATAAAGTCGAGAAGGGGTCAGGGCTGGGTCTGTCCATCGTGAAGGCGATTGTTGAAGCACATGATGGCAAAATCGGTGTCGAAAGCCGTCTGGGCGAGGGCAGCACATTCTATGTCAGCCTGCCATTGCAAGTACCCGTCAACTGAAACGGGTACTTCTACTGCCGTTCACTGCCAAACCTGCCTCTCCACAACAGCAAACCGCCAACCACCAGCATGATTAGCCCAATGCCGCCGATGATGGCAAGGATGGAGGGAAAATCCTCCTCCTGAGTACTTACCGCAAAGCTGTATGAACCATTGATGATATGGTTGTCTTCGGATGTTACCATCCACAGGACGTTGTACTCACCATCGGCTAACGTCTCATCTACTTCCGCAACCAGCATGTCAGGCGATGTTGCCTCGACGGGAGTCAGTGGGATAGCATTTCCACCTGTTTGAACCAGCGTAATGGTTCCCGATTGAATTGGCTCGTTGAAGGTGAGTTCAATGGTTTCCGGGGACTGACTGACGGTCTCACCCGGACCCGGTTTCGCTGATTGAAGGTTGCCGTGTGACAAGGCGAGACTGGTAAGCATCAAACTCGCCAGCACGATCCCTGCCGCCAGCTTAAGATTGCGCCATGACATCTTGCAGTACAGGCTCCAATTCAGACCGGGCTACTGGTCCATCCAGACGAGTCACAATTGTTCCCTTGCTGTCAATAACATACACCCAGGGTTCGGTTTGTAGCTGCCATTCAGCCATCTCTTTGACCCAGCTCAGGGTTTCAAAATCATTATAGACTTCGATGTGAATGAAATTGATCTCATCCTGATAATCTTCCCAGAGCGGTTCAATGGTTCGCATCACGGGCGCACAGATTTTACTCTGGCACAATCCCGGTGTTGAAAATATGACGACGATTGGCTTTTCCTCATCGAGTGCTTCGGCGACTGTTTTCTCATAAAAGGCGGGATTAGGGTCGGGGTCGCTGGAGATGGCACGCAGTTCACCTTCGCCGTCCCATGTGCGGTTTTGAGAGGCAAGGGCGGTTTCACCAGCGGGCACGCCAACCGGCGCATCCAGCACCTGAACCCCCAGCGTTCCTGTTTGTGTCCTACCGTCTGTGCGTTCGATTTCCAGTTCCAGTATCCACGGGCCACTGTGGGAGAATTCTGGATACACGACCCAGTACGGAATCTCATAATCGGCATAACTGGCAGCAACGCCGTGCCAGATTACCTCATCGTTTTCACGAGCGGAAACGGTCAGTTTCTCGGCGTCGGCAACCCGATTTTCACCGTCCCACAAGGTAATGACGACCCGATTTTCATCAAGTGTAACGCTCGAACTTGCGCCTAAAATCTGCAAATCCGAAACATTATCTTCTGTGGTATCATTTGAATCACTGCGACAAGCGCTTAGAAGTAGCACAAATACAACGAATATCAGAAACTTCTTGCCCACTATTCGTTCCTTTCTTCACAACATCATTTGCATTATACGGAACGTAGTTTAGGTGTGAATGAGGAGCTTTGATATTCCCTAAGGTGTAGAGGTATTAGGAATGTCATTTTTTCTTGATCTGAATGCCGCTCAAATCCTGTTAGTTGCCAACGACATTGAGTTGTCTGACTTCTTGCAGGAAATTCTGGCGGAAGCAGGTTATAACGTTCAGAAAGCCTACACCTTTGAAGATGCACAATTTATGATTACTTACACGGATTTTGATCTGGCCGTTATTGATGGCAGTTCAATAGATAAAGAGTCGGCC
>JAKEEQ010000532.1 GCA_022616515.1 Chloroflexota bacterium
CAACAATGCCATACTCGATCACATCGAGGCGCTAATGACGGTGCGCGACTTGCAAATTCTCCACGTTTCAGGAAAATTGGATGCAGAGGTTGTTCGCCAGCAGCATGACAAGCTCAGTGACGACATAAAGGCACGTTATCATCTTTATGATTACGTAAACGAGTTTGGGCTGGCTCTCGCTGCGTCTGATCTGGTCGTAAGTCGAGCCGGAGCCGCGACCATTGGAGAGTTTCCAATCTTTGGCTTGCCCGCTATTCTGGTTCCGCTGGCCTATGAGTGGCGCTATCAGGAGGTAAATGCCGATTGGCTTGCCTCCAGCGATGCAGCGATTCGATTGGATGAACCGCTCATGGATGAACAGCTTGTGCCGTTGATTGTCGAGCTATTGACCAATGCAGAAAAGATGCAAAAATTGCGGGATGGGGTAAAATCTTTGTCCAGAACGGACGGGGCGGACACCATCGCGCGTATTATTCTTGATCTGGTAGGATAGGACTTCATGATCCAACTGAGCAGTTTTTTATGGTTCACTATCTTTTTATTTGGCGCTGTTGGATACCTGCGTGGGTTTGATAAAGAAGCGATTGCGCTTTCCGGGCTTATCCTGGCTTTGTTCACAATCGTCCAGTTTGATGGTTTTTTTGAACAACTTGCTTCTGGTGCTGGACTCAGCCAGTTATTCTGGTTGAAAGCCATCTTCCTTATCAGTATCGCTTTTTTTGCCTACCAGACGCCCCCTGACCGGTTTATCAAAAGTAGGTCCAGACGAGACCAATGGCAAAGCAGGCTGCTAGGTGGTGGGATGGGCGCTATCAATGGCTATTTGTTGTTTGGCTCTCTGTGGTACTTTATGGATCAGTTACAGTATCCATTGAACCCGCACGTTACAACGCCTTCACCGGATTCACCAAGTGCCGAGATGGTCAATATCCTGCCGCTGGTCTGGATGCAGCAAGGCAACCTCTTGACGCTGATGGTTATCGGTCTCTTCATCTTTATTATCATTTTTGTGATCTAAAAAAATAAACCCTCCACACCGGAGGGCCATTTATTCTAAAACAGTGGAACCTGCATCACATGCTGCATCCCGACATCCAATGCCTGATAGTTCAAATCCAGCAGGTTGCGGTGGTGAGACGGTATGTGAATATCGAGCGCGTCACGAATGGCGCTGATCGACAGCACCGGATGTACCGTCAGCAGCGCACCGAGCATGACCATGTTGGCGAGCTTCAAGCTGCCCAACTTATCGGCAAGCGCCGTTGCCGGGACCGGAAGGGCCGTGATGTCGCTTCGCTGGCAAGTGCTGTCTACCATTGATGAATTGTAGACGAACAATTCACTGGCGACCGATACATATTTATCGAATGATGGGTTATTGAAGGCAATCGCAACTTTGGGATTTTGGACGATGGGCGAGCCGATAGGCCGGTCACTGATAACAACGGTGCAGTGAGCAGTTCCGCCGCGCATCTCTGGCCCATACGATGGTATCCATGTGACTTCAAAACTGTTGTCCATAGCGGCATAAGCCAGAAGCTGGCCCACAAACATCACGCCCTGTCCACCAAATCCTGAAAAAACAAACTGTTCTTGCATCACACCAGCTCCTTTGCGTCATCGCGAACTTTGAAGTCACCCAGCGGGTAATATGGCACCATGTTCTCTTCGACCCACGTGAGTGACTCCTCGGCGGTCATTCCCCAGTTGGTCGGACAGTTCGAAAGAATTTCAACTACACTGAAACCAAGCCCTGCTTCCTGAACTTTCAGGGCCGTTAGAATGGCTTTCTTTGTTTTGCGGATATTCTGGACATCGTGGATGGACCGCCGGACCACATACACTGAGCCGTCCAACTGAGCCAAAATTTCGCTCATCCGAATGGGATAACCCGCTATGTCGGTGTTGCGCCCAAATGGAGAAGACGTCGTCTTTTGACCGGGCAGCGTGGTGGGAGCCATCTGTCCACCAGTCATCCCGTAGATTGCATTGTTAACGAATATCGTGGTGATTTTTTCGCCACGCGCCGCCGCGTGCATGATTTCCGCGATACCGATGGAGGCAAGGTCACCATCGCCCTGATAGGTCAAAACGATGTGATCTGGCAGCAGGCGTTTCATGCCGGTTGCCATCGCTGGAGCACGTCCATGGGCGGCGACACAGCCATCGACATTGAAATAGTCATAGGCAAAAACCGAGCAGCCGACCGGAGCGACAAGAATAGTCCGTTCGCGCATATTTAACTCATCCAGTGCCTCGGCGACCAGCCGATGAGCGATACCGTGCCCGCAGCCGGGACAGTAATGAGTATGCGTGTCGGTGAGAGATTCGGGTCTTTGATATACAATTTCCATGGGGATATCCATTACACTCATTCCTCTACACTCCCTGCAACTTCGCATATTCGGCCTCAACGGCCTCTAGAATTTCCTCCGGCATCGGGACTGCACCGCCCATGCGTCCGTAGTAGCCAACCGGGACCTGTCCGCCCACGGCCAACCGTACATCGTCGAGCATCTGCCCGGCATTCATTTCTACCACAAGGCAGCTTTTGATATTGTCGGTAAGTTCTGAAATACGGTCATCCGGGAAGGGGAATAAGGTCTGCGGACGAAGTAAACCTACCTTCAGGCCATTTTCACGAGCTGTTTCCACCGCAGTGAAGGCAATTCGCCCGGTGGTTCCATAACCAACCACCAGTAAGTCAGCGTCTTCGGTATAATGCTCGACCCACCGTTGTTCCTTCGCCTTAATAAGGGCAATGCGTTCCTGAATCGCTATGTTTACTTTCTCTTGATCTGCGCCGTTCAGGTTGAATGACAGAATGACATTCGGGGGTCGATTTTTGGCTCCACTTAATGCCCAGTGAGGTACTTCTGTTGACGGGGGTCGCATTACGGGTAGTTCGGCGGGTTCCATCATCTGACCAATTTGCCCGTCTGCTGCAATCACGACAATGTGACGGTATTTTTCAGCCAGATCAAACGCCAGAATGGTGAAGTCTATCGCTTCCTGCACCGAGGCCGGAGCCAGCACAATGGGTCGATAATCACCATGACCCGCCATGCGAGTGACCTGCCAGTAATCGCCCTGTGACGGCAGGATATTGCCCAGGCCCGGACCACCGCGCATCACATCCACAATCACGGTAGGGATATATGACCCGGCTATGTAGGAAAGTCCTTCTTGCATGAGGCTGATGCCGGGGCTGGATGAGGATGTCATCACCCGTTTGCCAGTGCAGGCCGCGCCATACACCATGTTGATAGCCGCGACTTCACTCTCGGCCTGAACAAAAACACGGTCTTCTTCAACCATTCGTTTGGAGAGATGTTCCAGAAGTTCGGTCTGCGGCGTAATCGGATAGCCAAAATAGGCTTCCATACCCGCTCTGACCGCTGCTTCAGCAATTGCTACGTTACCTTTAAGCATTTCTTTTGCCATCATATTCGCTCCTCTATCACACTCTCGCTGGTTTTGCCTCGCGTGCCACCGTAATGCACACGTCAGGGCATATCACGGCACAAATGGCACATCCGGTGCAGGCCGCTTCATTGATCAGCACGGCAGGGTGGTAGCCTTTTGCGTTGAGAGATATTAAATCCATTTCGAGAGCATCTTTGGGGCAAACCGTGGGACACAATCCACAACCTTTGCATCGCTCCCGATCAATCCAAACAGTTCCTTGCGCCATAATCCTGTTTCCTCAAAAATGTAAGCTAATGCTGTTCTTCTATTAAAAAATGAAAGTCAGCCTGTGCGTAGTTAATATTCTCCACATTCTGGGTGTCATGGGTCATATCTTGTTGCCGAGAAGGGATTTGTTTGAAGGGAATTAATTAATTAAGTTAATAAATTAATTCCCGCTGGCTCTGTGATGCAATTTGTTCACCAAACAGCGATCATCTGAGCGGTGATTAATGAACCTTGTAAATCAATTTCAGGTTTGTGCGTGATGTCTATGACTGATAGGGAATCAGGGTAATGGTGACATATTGAGTGGTGTATGATTTCATGGTGGCGGACAGCATCCATGCTGTCCGCCACCTAAACTACCAAAAATCTATTTCGCAGTGACCGCAGCATGAAGGCTATCATCCCAATCTCAAGCAGCATAAATGGGTGAGTCAGGTAGCCAACCACACCATGTTCAACAATTTGCCGGGGTCCGGTCCCAAACATCTGATCACTGAGGGGGTAAAGGAGCGGCGTGTTATGAACGATGGCGTCCAGTGCAATATGCGATAGGCCGCCGATGGCAATCAAGCCAAACAGCATTGCCCCATACCGCCAGTTGAAAATGAATTTGCTCAACACCCATAATAGCACCGGGATGAGATGGATCAGCAGGCTGTGAGTGTAGAGGGTGCTGTGATTGAAGAATCCCCGAAAAATGACATTGTAGACGACATCAGCATCCGGGATAACTGTACTGCTGAGTGCTGCCGCCCACAGCACTTTTCGCTGTAACGGTGTCCACCCCGAATCCCATTCCGGTTGTGAGAGCGACGCTGCGAAGTATCCGGGTACAAGATGAGCGACGAAGATTAAAGAACTCCCTTGAACTACCGCGTCCGCCAGAAAGCCATCAGTTGTTGCCAGTTTCCCTGCTCCACTTTCCACTCAGTTGTCATGTTCGCCTCAATTTCAGGTCGCGTTTCAACCAGCAGAGGCGGATTGCCATCCGGCAGCGGGAATGGGTCGCGTGAATAACTAATCACTGACAGAACATCCGATGCTTGCCGCTCGTGGCAGACCATGCAGGATTCAAGTATTTCACTTTGCCCCTGCTCTGGTGATTCGGGAAACTGTTCAAAAAAATCTAGATTAAGCGTATTCAACATACTAAATTCCAGATCGCCGGGCATTACCGGCTGAAGTCCACCCGCCACATCACCAAACAATTCAGGGCGGTGTATGTTAAATTGATAAAACGCCTGCGGTGGCTGAAAGTAGCGAAGTTGGATAGAGAGAGTGATCGGCGTTGGTACTATTTCGCCACGATCATTTACAACCAACATCTGCTGGACAAAGGCCACCTGAGCATCAACTGGCAAAGCCGATGGATGTGGTCCGCTGGGAGGTTGCCCTAAAAACGGCGGTCGGCTGGTGCTGGGTGTTTCATGCAATTCTCGCACATAGCTGAGTGTGGATTCCTGCTCATCTGGCAAGCGCAAAAAAACAAGGAAAAGCGAGCGTCCGCTGATATATTGATCGGTGACATGTGTCATGGCGATTGGTCCGCCCTCTCGCCCAACATTTACCCACGTTCCCTCAACATCGAACAAATCTGGTGGCAGATAGGGTGTCAGCGGTGCGTCCGGCTGGTAAGTTTCGACATGTTGTCCTATAGCGTCTTGATAATTGGTTGGCAATGTTTCGATTTCAGCATCCGACAGGGCCACCTGCTGCATAATCTGTGCCAGTCTAGATTGCAGTTCAAATCGAGCGGCGGGACGGTCATCAGGACGTATCGCCAGCCAATCAAACACAGCCCAAATATCGCGCTGAAAAAACGCCCTTTTGAGTGGATGATCAATGAGATTGGCAGCGTTGGTGTTCAAAAATTCGTCCAGCAACGCGATGGCCTGTTGGTAAGACTCTCTTTCCAACAGATAGTTGGTCTCAGCCCATAACAGCGGTTCAAGTCTACCTAGGCCATATCTATTGCCATTTCGGTCCACACGAGTATAAAAATGTTGAAACACCCGATTCCAGATATGATCCGGGTCAGGGTCATAGATGCCCCGGTCTTCTGGCTGAGTTGCGTAATCAACGCGCTGGGCATCCGTATGTGCCCACACGATTGAACCAATGACCAGTGATAGGCCAAGCAGTGCAGTCACAGTCGTAAGTTGTGTGAAGCGCATCCTACCAGCTTTCTACTCTGTCGTTTCTTGAGGAAGTTGGTTGATGGCGGCAACGAAAGCATCCAGAGCAACTTCCGTGGCTTCGTCTGGCTCAGTCGCATCTTCGATAACCACCACGACCACCACACTGCTGCCATCAGGCATCTCGACAAATCCCGCAAACCAGCTCAACATACCGTCGCCCGCAAAAGCTATGGCAGCATATCCATATAGCGTGTGGTCATCATCCAACGGAACATCCCCAATAAGTTCCGCTGAAGCGCCGAGGGCGAATTTTAACTGTTGAGCGGTATCGGTGCGCAGTAAGGCAGGTTGGCGGCGCGGAATGTCAATGGGTTGCCATTCACCGTCCACGCGATAGGCGTTGGCTATGTGCAGCGACGGCGCGTTCCCTTCATTGGCAATTGCGCCCATAAAACGGGCCATTTGAAGCGGGTTGATCACTAAGTCCCCCTGTCCGATTGCCGCGGCGAGCATCTCATCAGATGTTGCACCGGCAGTTAGGGCTGTCTGTTCGGTGACAACATCTGTGTCTAGTTGGTGGACCGGGGCTGCTTCCAGAAAACCCCCGCTCCCCAGTACCGACTGTAACGTTTCTATCGAAAGTGCTGTTCCTAACGCTGCGCTGAATGGTCGGGGACATCCAAACACAAAGGCATCAAGCAGTGTTCGGACCTCAGTCAGGGGCATTGCACAGCCGAGTTGTTCGACCGGAAGATCAAGACCGCGTACATCCACCGCTTCTGCGCCGTCAACGGCGGGCGTATCAAATCCCAGACCGGCATTGAGTAGTCCGGCAAGCAGGATTACGTTCATCATACTACCCGGCTGGTATCCGCCGGAGCGAACGCGATTAAACAACGGTGTATTTTCAAGATTGTCGGGCGGTTCGCCATTCTCATCAAGGAATTTCTCCACAGCATTCGGGTCAAACGCGGGATGGCTAACCATCGCGAGGATTTCACCTGACGGCACATGAAGCACAACCGCGACCCCGCTGCGGTCTCCCAGAAACACATCGACCGACTGCTGCACCATGAGGTCAATGGTGCTTCGTACATCAAAACCTTCCTGCGGTCGATGCAAAAGCTCTTTTTGCAGATCCAGTAACGGTTCACTGTCACCCATCTTGCCCTGCAAAATATCTTCATAGCCTGCCTCAAGTCCCGCCGAACCAAACTGGTAGTCATAATAACCGATTGCACCACCTACAGCGGGGTAAGGGTAGTGCCGGTCGCTCTGTGGGCCTTCCGCCAACACGATTCCATTTCTATCAAGAATCCGGCCTCGTTCGAGTTGTTGTTCCGCCAACACACGCCGGGGGTTGTCCTCCCGTGCCATGATGTTCTCGGATTCGAAAACGCTCCAGTAAGCCGCACTCAGCGCAACGACGCCCAGTGCCAGTATAATAGCGAGTGATAAATATCTCAGTTCATTTTTCATGATTGCTCAATACCAGTAGTAGACCGACAATGATGTAGCCTGTTAATAATGATGATCCCCCATAGCTGACAAAAGGCAGGGTAACGCCAGTCAACGGGATAAGCCGCAACGTCCCACCCATGATCATCGAGCTCTGAATGGCAATTACCAGACTCAATCCGGCAGCCATCAAGGCGGTGAAAGGACGGTGATGGTTTTCCAGGCTGGTTCGGAAGCCACGTTGAACAATGAGCATCACCATTCCTAATACACCCACAACCCCGATAAGACCCCACTCTTCAGCGATAGCTGCAAACACAAAGTCGGTGTGTGCGACCGGAATGAAATCGGGCAATCCCTGTCCGATGCCGCTGCCGGTAATGCCTCCTGCGGAAAAAGCCATCAGGCTCTGTACAATCTGAAAGGCTCGACCTTCGGGGTCTGCCCAGGGATTGATCCAGATGTCGATGCGCAGTGCGACTACATCAAACAGGAAATAGCCCAACACACCTGCTGCGACGAGCAAGACTCCTCCTGCCACAAGCACCTGTGGTTTGCCACTGCCTAAATATGTCATCAGCAAAAACACAGCGAAGAAAATAGTGGCTGTGCCAAGATCACGCTGCCAGATGACCATTGCCACGCTTAATCCCCACATTAATACAATCGGAACCACAAAACTCAACGCGGGTAAACGAAACGGCCCGGTCAGGATGAGGTCATGGCGCAGACTTAACCAGTGGTCGGCCAGATAACTCGCCAGAAATGCCACCAGAATCACTTTCATCAATTCCGATGGCTGATAGTACACATTTCCCAGCACCTGAAGCCATAAGCGGGGCGGGTTAAATTCTGACCCGGACGGATTAACGCCCAGAAATACGGTGATAACGAGTAAGAACAGGCCAAAGGTAAGCCATGTATAGCGATAACGCCTGATCCATAGGAGATTATGTGGGAGAAACATGATTGCCACAAATACTGCTGAACTAATAACCAGCCAGTAAGCCTGTCTATCGGCAAAATCGGGTTGCAGACGGTCTATGATGTTCAAGCCCCATCCGGTGAGCAAGAACATCGCCGGGAAGATATAGGGATCGCGCTGGGGAAGTTTGTAATTGAGCGCAATGTGTAACACAACACCGCAACCCACCCAGACCCCCAAATGCCAGAACTCAAGCCAGTCACGGTCGGTGGCTAAAGTGAGGGCAATCTGGTTACTGAACACAAATAGGGTGGAAATAAGGAGCAAGATTCGCTCGCGCCATACGTTCTGCAAATAAACTTGCCTTTCGGGCGAGAACCGACTAGAGTCTACGTCAAGACATCCGAAGTTACAGGATTACAGTCTATGAGACGGCAATTGTTTATCATTATAAGCCTTTTGATAAGCTTATATTTTCCTTTGCATTCTGTACAGGCTTATGAGGAGCCGATTTCACCACCCGTGCAAGTGCAACTACCCCGCCCTCATATAGACTACGGCATTCACGTTGCGCCACATACCTCCACTGACCTTGCATGGGTTGACCGACTGAATATGAACTGGGTCAAAGTCTATACCTATGAGCAGGCTGAGACGTTCCGCAACCGCAAAGTGCTGTTCCGCATGGATATGAGTTGGCCTGCGGACTGGGAGAAATTTAAAGGTGAGGTTCGGGCACGGACCTCTGAACTGGTGGCGCGTGGGGTAGAGGCTGTTGAGGTACACAACGAACCCAACCTGAGCCTGGAATGGCCTCGCGGTCCCGACGCCTGGGAATATACACAGATGCTGCGCGTTGCTTACACCGAGATAAAGGCGGTCGCGCCGAGCATGGTCGTTGTGTCGGCTGGTCTAGCACCTACCGAAACAACGGCTGATCGCGCCGCCATCAGTGACATCGAATTTGCGCGTGTCATGTTCGATAATGGTGCGGGCGATTACTTTGATGTCTTCGGATACCATCCCTATGGCTTTAATGCAGCGCCAGAAGACGCCCCGGCGAATGGACGACTGAATTTCCGCCGGACAGAACTCATCTATAATCTGATGCAGCGTTATGAAATCAACAAACCGATGTGGTTAACCGAATTTGGCTGGCTGCGCAACCCTGCTGAAGATGGCGTCAACTGTGCGGATACCGATCCGGCATTTGCGGGATTTGCGTGGCTGCGGGTTAGCGGCGAAACACAGGCCGATTATATTGTTCGTGCCTTTGATTATGCAGATCGTAATTGGGCGTGGGCTGGTCCGATGTTTCTGTGGAACCTGAACTGGTCCCAGATTCCCGATCAGGCACTTAATAAGTGCAGTCATATGCGCTGGTTCTCTATCCTGAAGCAAAACGGCGAACCAACCATCGCCTTGAGCCGTGTGCAAACCATGCCCCGGCGTCCCGCTGGTGACGTTCTCATTCAGCCGGAGATGACGCTGGTCGCCAACAGCATGTCGGTTGAAGTAGGGGTTGGCTGTCTTGGCGTCGTGGAGGTTGGCGAGTTCGCCGTTGAAAATACGGGATATGGAGGGACATTTACGGCAACTATTGAACCTGCTGAATCAGTAGCCGGACCTACAGTATCCCTGTCCGCAGTCACCGCAGAACCGGGGGATACAATAGTTGTTTATGCCGATACAACAGGGTTGGTGCCCGACTTGTACGTCATTTTCATCAACGTTCGAACTGTCATCGCTAATACACGCGTCGTCCAGAACCTGCGTGGCTACATTACCGTTAGCGAAAGTTTTGCGGCGTGTGATACTTCGTAGAAATGACAACTCCCTCGATTTGAGGGAGTTGTTTATTCACAGGATTCAGAGTCATCCAATCACAAAGTAACTGTAGCAAGCCTCATCTATCAGTTGTGGCGAAAGGCGGGGTGGAATTCTTTCATATTCTGACATTGATACGATAATCTTCAAAATATCGCGGGGATGCACAGCCTGAAATTCACGCCCCGGTTCACGATACCACTTTTGCAGCAGGTACATGAAACCCTCTTTTTCCAGCGGTACATTAACGCTTTTTGCCATCGTCGCAAAAATCTGGAAAAACATACGCTCGTCTGGCGAATCCACCTTCACCTTCATCTGGATACGGCGCAGAAACGCCTCATCGACCAATTCATTTGGATCAAGATTGGTACTGAACACGATCAACTGGCGGAATGGTATCTGTAGTGTCTGCCCGGTGCGCAGTCTCAAGAAATCAAAATTCGATTCAAGCGGTACAATCCAGCGATTTAGCAGTTCTGCCGGACTGATCATCTGGCGACCAAAGTCGTCAATCAAAAACATGCCGCCATTAGCTTTCAATTGCAAAGGTGCTTCGTAGAATTTTGCGGTGGTATCGTAGCGAAGGTCGAGTGCATCCATTGATAATTCGCCACCGACCATAACCGCCGGGCGTACCCAATAATTCCAACGGCGGTCTGCTTCGCGCGGATCAAATCCGGTATTTGAGGGGTCCATTTCCCTGAACAACAGCGGATCATAGACGCTGATGATATAACCACCGACCGTCAGCGCATAAGGAACCCAAATTCCATCGGTCCCGGCGATTAATTTCGCGATTGCCTGAGCAATAGTAGTCTTACCATTTCCCGGCGGCCCATACAGGAACAGAGATGTACCCGCCGCCACCGCAGGCCCAATTCGCCTGTGAAAGCCATCTTGCAGTACCAGATTGTCCAGAGAACGCTGAACCTCATCTGGCCCGATCTGGAGTTTGCGCTGCGTCTGTAGCAGAATAGCCTGCTGGTATTTTTCGATGGGGACCGGGGCTGGACCAACATATTGGCTGCGTTCGAGGGCATCGCGAGAACGCTTGTTGCCCGCATCGGTTAGTGCGTAAACGTAGCTCATGGTGCCCATACTGCCTGCACTGGCGACTTCGACCAGTTTTTCGTTGCGCATCTGGTCCAGCACCTGGTTCAAAACCTGCGGTGATAAACGAATAACATCCGCCAGCCGCCGGATACTAACTTGACCCTCATTAAAAAGAATACGCAGAACCAGATCACTAACGACACCAATCGGGATGTCCAGGCTATTAAGATCTTCGGGGGGCCTCAACAACTCTGCCATTGAAGCGGTGGCGGGTAACACAAGATTACTCGTCATATATTCTATCCTTTGGTAACCATTTCAATCCACTGGAAGGCAAAGCTGCGAGCCAGACCTTTGTAAATACTCAACGCAACTTGTGGGTGATTTTGTTCCAGCTCTCCAAGCACAGCCGGAGTAATCTTCAAAAGGGTAGTATCAATGCCAGCCGCCACTGTTGCCATTCGGGGTTGATCCACCAACAAACCAACTTCACCAAATGATTGCCCCTCAACAATGATGCTGACGGTTCGCTCTTGTCCCTTTTCATCCTTCTTCAGCACTAACACCATGCCTTCCAGAATGACGAACATCGCGGCAGCATCTTCATCACCTTCCACAAAAATATTCTCGCGGGCAGGAAGTTCGATAATCTCAGCCTTCTCTTTTACGATAGCCAGAGACTCCTCATCCAGATTGAGGGAAATCAACCAGGGATCAAGCTCTTCTGGTGCAATATTTTGAAAGGACATCTCATCCCCCTTAACGGCTGCGGAAGATACGGAACAGAACGGTTATACCAGTTACGATGATGGATACCCCTATAAAGTAGGCAATAGAAGTACCAAAATCCGTTTCCCCGGCATCTACCAGCGCTATCAAACGAGTGATGGCAAATGCAGTCAGGCCGATGGACGTTAACCATGTAACCAGTGATACGGGCCATCCGCGCATTATTTGATAGATAGACGTCATCAGCAGGAGTGCGCCGCCGAGAATTGGAAAAACGGTCAAGAGAAAGTCGCGACTGCCACTGGTAAACGTCAATAAAACTGCGATACCTAGCAGTATAACCGTAATGCCCCACCCGAGCGCTTCAACCTGACGTTCGCTCAACAATGCAAAACCACCGGGTGATTGAACACGAGCTTCTTGCCGCAGTTCATCATCAACGCTCACCCGGCGGCGTAAATCGGGTGCATCGAAATTTCCCAAACCAGCACCGGGCGGCGGCGAAGCGGGATCATTACGTTGACCTTGTTGGTTACGCGGACGATTGTCTCTCAAATCGCGTGGTTCGATTGGGCCTAGATCGCTCATACACGTCTCCCGAAAGCGGACGAGGTGAATAATTCGTGATATGATTGTAGCACACACGGGCATTTGATGAAATTTGTCCTGAGTTTGATAGAATTATCGTATCGCGAACCCACTCTCTGGAGAATTAACTTATGGCTGATGAAAAAATCCGCATTATGATTGTGGATGACGTGGTGGAAAGCCAGAAAAATCTAGCACGTCTTCTCTCGTTCGAAAATGATATGGAAGTGATTGGCTTTGCCTCAACGGGCGCAGAAGCGCTTGAAGAAGCAAGGAAAATTCAACCGCATGTGATTTTGATGGATATCAACATGCCGGACATGGATGGCATCAGAGCTACAGAAATTATTACCAAGAGCATACCATGTTCGGTGGTGATGATCTCTGTGCAAAGCGACCGTGACTATATGCGACGTGCCATGCAGGCCGGTGCAGTAGACTTTATCGCTAAACCGCCATCGGCAGAAGAACTTTACGCCACTGTGCGTAACGCTTACCAGCGTCGTCCGACATTCACGAAAGAGATTAAGGAAAAGAAGGAAGAAAGAGCCGTCAAAGTTAGCGGCAAAATCCTTGTGGTTTATAGCCCTCAAGGTGGAGCAGGTGTAACGACCGTTGCAGTCAACATGGCAGCCGCCATGATGAGTGATTACCATCGTGCAATTCTGGTTGATGCCAACCTTCAGTTTGGGGATGTTGTTGTCCATCTTGACCGCCCCAATGAGCGTAACCTCGTAGATCTCGCACAAGCAGCCGATATTCTTGACAACGAACTCATTCAACAGGTCGTCATTCAGCATGATAGTGGGCTGAATATTCTGGCGGCACCCAAACGACCCGAAGAAGCAGAGTTAGTTGCACCGGCAAACCTGGGGAAAGTTGTTCAGGCATTGGCCGAACAGTACGATTACGTGGTTGTCGATACCTCCTTACACCTGGATGATATTACCCTCAACCTGTTTGAAATCGCGGACGTTGTGATGTTCGTTGGGCTGCCGATGATTCCCGCTGCTAAGAATTTACGAGTGGTCCTTGATCTGCTCAATCAGCTTGGTTTCGACTCAAGTAAATCGATGTTTGTCATTAACCGCGTCCCAACCGATAAACGTTCCGGGGCACTCAATCCAGAAGATGTAGGAAACCTGCTAAAGCTTCAGGTGGCGGCAGCAATTCCCAGCGTCGAAAAAGCCATGTATGACGCTCTTAATCGCGGTGTGCCAGTTATCATCAGCACGAAAAGCTCCCCGTCAAAAGAACTGCGTGATCTTGCTCAGGTTGTTATGGAGCGTCTCAATCAGGGAAGGATCGAACTGGATGAAGATGATTTTGTACAACCCGAAGGTGACCGGCAAAAGGGTGGACGTCGCGGCGGTTTGTTTTAACCACAATACTGATGCCTGGGCATCTAGCACAGATGCCCAGCACGGCTGCCATTCAACCACTTCCATCTCAGAGGATGGTTCTAAACGCCCCGTCTCAACAAATCTAGCAAGAAAGGTCCTTATCAGAATCTCGTCTATGATGGCGCAGCTCAACCCCGGCTCTTGAAGAGCAAACTGTGTTGTGGCAGTGCCCAGCGCGTGAAATGCGGAATCACTGATACCCGGCATACGTCGCGCAAACGGAATGTGGAAAAATGACATCAGTGGGCCAAACTCGGTGACAAGGACAACACTACCGAGAACTAACTGCCTCCATTTTGATGGGACCCCCGGCTGCGATACCGGGGGTTTTAATTTTTACCCCTGAAACGGTTTACCAATGCCGGTTTCGCAGTATTCACGCAAACTATCCATATAGTTTCCCCAGACAAAGTTATACATGCCGAAAACTTCGTCCGGGTGTTCAATAGTGTAATGTTGCCGGAACATTAGGTGTGTTACACCGTCAGCTTCATGCAGATCAAAGGTGAATGTATCGTCCTGCCAGTTGTCGTGACCACTGATACATTGCCATGTCACATGCGTATCATTGTTCTTCTTGACTTTCATATGAGGTCGCATGTTTTCATCGAAGTGAAATTTGATGACGTCACCCTCTTTAGAAACACGGGGAGTCCACCAGCGAGCTAACCCTTCTGGTGTAGTGATGGCCTCATGAACCGCACCGGCAGGGGCCTTAATCATGACATGATGGATGATAGTTTTCATTGGTTCTCCCTTGAACATTTAGCTAGATGGCTAAATAAAATGACAAAAAAACTACGAAATACTCGACGCCAGCATTTGCAGCAGCGCCAGCCACCCGGTGCGATAGTCATTCACAATTAGTTCGGAAACGAATCCATCGTGCGTCATCAACAGTTCGGTCCGATTTGCATCCGTTTCGACAAAATGCAGCGTTACAACCGTTTCAAATTGGTGAACGAGGACGTTAGTCCAGCTAAACACGAGTTTCTCAGGCACAACAATCTCCCGATAGCTACCGTAAATCTGAAACTCTCCCTGTTGTGAATTGTTCAACCAGAAGCGGTACGTACCACCGACTCTAAGGTCAATCTCGGCTTTCTGAAGGGTACTGCCGGGTGGATGAAACCACTGTAACAGAACATCCGGGTCTGTCCACGCTTGGAAAACCTTGCTTCGTGATGCAGGAAAGACGTGCTGCATCTCAAGTTTCATCATCCCTCCTGAGAAAATCGTCCAGACGACGGAATGTGTCTGACCAGAAATCTCGGTACTGCTCTAAATACTCAACCGCCGTTTTCAACTGGTTAGCATTTAGCGATAGATAGTGGGTGCGCCCCTCAATTTCGCGCGTCACAAGGTCAGCTTTCTCCAGCACACTGATATGGCGCGAGATCGTTGGCAAAGCGAAATCAAAAGGTTTCGCGATGTCGCTCACCGATTTTTTTCCGTCCATCAGATATTCCATGATGGCCCGGCGTGTTGGGTCAGCCAGCGCTGCAAATGTCGAGTCGAGTTTAGAATATTTAGCCATGTTGCTAAATATATCAAATTTTGCATTTTTGTGCAACTATCATCATGCTTGTGGAGGGAGCCAACACAGGAGAGACAGATGAATTTTGGTGCAGTGCGTGAGGTATTCCAGCAGCAATATCGCGACAAGCAATTCTGGGGTGGACAGCTTGTTGTCCGGTATCAAGGTGAGACGGTTGTTGATGAGGTCATTGGCGTTGCCGACCGTCGCACACAGCGACCAGTAACCGGCGAGACACCTTTTTTGTGTTTCTCTATCGCCAAGCCGTTTACAGGAATATGTATCCACAAACTCATTGAAGCGGGCAGGCTTGAACTTGATGCTCCTGTCGCTGACTACTGGCCCGAATTCGGCTGTAAGGGCAAGGAAAAAGCTACTATTCGACACGTATTTTTGCATCAGGCCGGGATTCCATCGCGCGGCAATTATCGCCTGATGCCCTTCTGGGGAAAATGGGTGTACCTCACGAGTACGCTGGCAAATCTCGACGCCCAATTTGAACCGGGAACTCGCACCGCTTACCACAGCCTGAATTACGGCTTCATTTTCGGCGAAGTTGTGCGGCGTGTGACGGGCCAGCCATTTGAAGTTTACCTCCGGGAACAGTTTCTGGACCCGCTGAAACTAGAAAATACTTACATGGGACTGCCACCTCATCGCGGTGAGGACGCTGCATATGCATATTGCAAACCTATCCGTCAGAAACGGGTGGCATGGACTTTCAGGATACCCGCCATGCGCCGCGCGGTGGTTCCGGCAGCGGGGCTAAACAGTACCGCTCGTGACATAGCGCGTTTCTTTCAGATGCTGGTCAACGGCGGGAGCCTTGATGGACGGCAATATCTGAAGGCAGAAACGGTTGCACAGACAACTTCGTTGGGAAATGACGATCCACGCAATCGCTGGGGCTATGGTTTCGTGATTGGCGGCCTCAATAAGCCTGACTTTCCGGTTGGCAATGGCATGGGCGCAGCCAGTTCTGTGACATCGTTTGGGCATTTTGGGCAAACAGTTCGATGGCATGGGCCGACTCAGCGCATAATCTTGTTGTCGTTATGACCACTAATTTAATCTTATCTGGTGAGGAAACGACACGGCGTTTTCAGGAGATTTCAGATTCTGTGTGGTCTTCGATTGGTGTTGAACAGTGACATCCTCACAAGCGGCTAAGAAATATTTCTTTGGTGGAGAAAGTTTGGATAGCCCCGAAGTGTGGGATTGCATAATGAATGAACTATTGCCAGAATATTAGGCTCCATCTCCCCTAAAGAACGGATCGTGATGTGTCTGCAATTAGTAATGCTTTCGAAAAAATGCTCCTGAAATCAGCACAGGCTGTCTCGTTTTTCAATTATCCTTCCAGTTTTGAGAAGTTGGAAATTGATGACAATCACTCCGTCTGGGCCTCATACACTCCCGATTATCAGCCGGGGCCGCCGCTCAAAGAGAATATAACGGCTGATCTGGCGATCATTGGCGGTGGCTTTACTGGCACATCTACCGCCTACCATTTTAGCCGTCGTTATCCGGAGAAGCGGGTGGTGCTGCTGGAGGCAAAATCACTCGCCAACGGGGCCAGTGGACGCAACGGCGGCATGATGCTCAACTGGATTTATGGCACGCCGACCAACGTGTCGGACGACATTGTCCAGAAAATCTACAAGACAACCTCCGATGCGATGGATATGATCGAAGGCATCATTGAGGAACACAATCTTGAGGTGGATTACCGGCGTGATGGCTCCTTGCATGTGCTTACGAAACACAAAAATGCGGAGGAAGCTCACGCTGAAGTGGAGCAACTTAATAAACTTGGCATTCCGCTTCAATATCTGGATCGGGCTTCACTGCGGGGCGAGATAGAATTGGACGGCGTGATTGGCGCAACACTGGACCCTACCGCCGGGGAAATTAACGGAGCGCAACTGGTTCGGGGTTTGCGCCCGGTGCTGGTCGAGCAGGGCGTAGAGATTTATGAACAAACCCCGGTTACAAAAATCATTGAAGGCAGAGAAATCGAACTCACCACACCGCACGGAACGGTTCGCGCAAAAGCAATTGTCCTTGCCACTAATGGCTACACAGGCAAATTGGGCTATTTCCGCAAAGCATTGTTTCCGCTGCATTCTCACGTTTTCGCCACAGCGCCGCTCTCCGTTGACGAGCAGAAGTCGATTGGCTGGCATACCACTTCTGGCTACTCGGATGATGTCAATCGTATTTCATATTCAAGTCTGACTCCTGATGGTCGCATTGTCTTTGGTGGCGGCAGCAATCAATCCTACGCCTATCTGTATAACAATCGCACAGCCTTTCCCGGTACGCCAGACGGCGCCCGGCGCGGATTTGAACAAATGCGCCAGACCATGAGCGATTATAATCCACGCACCACTCATTTACCTGTCACCCATCGCTGGACAGGGACGCTCGGCATCAGTTTGCGGCGAAATTGCTCAATGGGGGTTCGCGGCGAATACCGCAATATTTACTATTCTATCGGCTATAACGGGCATGGCGTGACGCTGGCGAATCTGTCGGGCAAAATTCTAACGGATATTTATTCGGGGGATGATGAATACTGGCGTGACTTACCCCTCTACGAGACAGAATTTACCCCGATCCCGATGGAACCATTCCGCTGGATAGGCTACCAGACCTTCACACATGTTTTTGGTCGTTCGCCGCGTGTGGAGTAGCCGGGATGTGCTGCGTGTTGCAGTGGATATTCCCGCCACCCAGTAGAATTTCACGGGCATAAATGCCGATGATTTCGCGTTCGGGAAACAATTCTGCCAGTGCAGCTAATGCGGGCTGGTCCATTGGATCATTGAATATCGGCACAATAATGGCGTTATTGGCGATATAAAAATTAATGTACGAGGCCGCCAAACGTTCACCTGCCGGGCGTGGATGACTTCCAGCGACTTTTTCGATGGTCGCACTCTCTTCTTCGGTAATAAACATTGGGGTTGGCTGGTGTATTTTGTGAATCTGAAACGGTCTGCCTCTGGCGTCCGTCTGACTTGCCAGCACCTCATAAGCCGCCATTGACCGCTCGTATTGCGGATCATTCTTGTCATTGGTCCATGTTAACGCCACCACACCCGGCCTGATGAAGCAGCACATGTTATCCACATGGTCGTCGGTCTCATCATTGAACACACCATAATCAAGCCAGATAATTTTCTCTACGTTGAGGTACTCACACAGCCGCTCTTCAATATCGCCCTGCGAGAGATGGGGATTGCGGTTGGGGTGCAGCAGGCATTCTTTGGTTGTGATGAGTGTACCTTCGCCATCGACATGAATCGAGCCACCTTCGAGCACAAAATCGGCCTCATAACGATCTACGTACTCAATTTCCAGCATCTTTTGCGCAACCAGCATATCACTCGAAAAATCGCTGTACAATCCACCCCATGCGTTGAACTGCCAGTCAACCGCTCGGACACAACCCTCACCGTTAATCAGAAATGTGGGGCCAATATCGCGCATCCACGCATCGTTATAGGCCATCGCAATCACCCGAATGTGCGGCGACAGTAGCCGCCGTGCCGGTGTGAACCCCGACTCCGCAACGCACACCGTTACTGGCTCAAATCGGGCAATTGCTTCCGCCACCTGCGCAAAGACCTGCTGCACGGGTTTGCCATTTTCCCGCCACACATCAGGCCGCATCGGAAACAGCATCCAGCACCCTGCATGCGGCTCAAATTCACCCGGCATTCGAAAACTATCTGCGCGTGGCGTGCTGGTCAAGGTCCTTGCCATTATGCCAGATTTCCGATGTAAACGGTTTTGGTTTCGGTGTATTCTTCAACGCCTTCAACGCCACACTCTCGCCCGATACCGCTTTGCTTGATGCCCCCGAACGGCGCTTCCGGTGTGGCGGGCAGCCAATCATTGATGGAAACCATGCCGTACTCAAGCTCTTCAGACACATGAATGGCTGTATTCAGATCGTTGGTAAAGGCAAAGGCCGCCAGCCCATACTCGGTCTCGTTCGCCATCGCAATGGCTTCGTCAGTGTCACTGAAGGGGATAACCGGCATCACCGGACCAAAAATCTCCTCATCATGCAGCGGCATTCCCGGCTGGATACCCGACATCACCGTTGGCTCGAAGAAATAACCCCTGTCCAGATGAGAGGGTCGCTGTCCCCCTGTAATAACGGTCGCGCCTTGCATAACGGTGTCTTGAAGCAGTTGTTCAAGCCGTTTGCGCTGCCGGGCATTA
>JAKEEQ010000533.1 GCA_022616515.1 Chloroflexota bacterium
AGCGCCCCGGCGACGCTGGCCGTGTCAGGCGCGAGCCCCATGCTCTTTTCCACCGCGCCGGCGACCAGGCCCGCCATCGGCTCGCAGACGAGCGCATCGAAAGCGAGCGCGCGATCGTGGTCGGTGAACGCGAACGCAGCGCCGTCCCGGCGCACGACGCGCCAGACATGCGCAAGCGTCGTCACGCCCGAGGCGAGACGGGCGGCGAGCGCTTCAGGTATGTTTCTCATAGGCTCGGTTCATTTGTTCTCGTCATTCCGGGTTCTCGCTTCGCGAGCCCGGAATCCAGCGCGGCAAAATAAAACAGAATGCGCGTTGACTCCGCCCAGCCACTCTGCCCCAGCACCCCCCGGAATCGCCGCCGCAGCGCCACCGGAATCATAATCAGAATGAGGGCCGCCGCGATAGCAAATACCAGCAGCACCAACAGCACAAAATAACCGCTCCCGCCAAACGGCTGCCAGCGCCGTCCCAGATTTTCGATAATTTCCGGGGTTTGATCCCAGCGGAAGAAGTGAAAAAAGAACGGCTGGTTATCGGTCGGCGGTGTGATGCGAAAATCATAATCCCGGTAAAAGGCGTCGCGGTCGGCGGTGGTTGACAGCTCAAGGAACAACTCGTGATAGATTGGCCGTTCCAGCCGGGCATATTGATTAATCATATCAGGGGGCATTCGCGGGGCCAGCACCAGATCATAATTGCGATCCGCGATGTTCGCCAGCAGGGCATCCACCTCTTCGGTGGTAAATGGCGCTGGCTTGACGATAAATGTCGCCGTCTGGAAGGTGCGAAAAACCACAATATGCTGTAGCGGTTCGCGGTCGTCCAGCGCCTCAAGGATTATCGCCAGCGTACGCAAACATTCAGTAGGTGGTGTTTGCAGCCAGCGATTCAACACTAGCAGGCCGTCATCTCCGGCCAGTTCCAGATACGCCTCAAACGCCTCGACCGTCATCTGGTAATTTTCGGTGAGGGTAAACGCGCCAGATGTGACCGGGCGGTAACTGTCGGTCAGGCTCAGCAGTACAATATCGTAATCCTGATTTGAGCGCTGTGCATAGGTACGGATTTCCTCGTGCTGAAATTCAACATCGTTGGGCAGGCGGAACCAGTCGCGCAAATCGTCGGTTAATGCCTCGTAGATCAGGCGGTTGGGTTCGACGACGGTCACGTTCTGCGCGTCATTTTCCACCGCCGCCACAATATCCATCCCACCCGCGCCCAGAATCAGCACATCGGCCTCCGTCCGGAGGCCGTAGGCAACTGCCGCCGGGAGGTTATCCGCGACTCCTTCCGGGAAGTGCGAGGTATCGGGCACTGGCAGGAGATTGTCGCCGTCAATCAGCAGCCCGTGCTGCGGGGGCAGTGGTCCGAAATAGGTCATGCTCAGGCCCTGCGCGGAATGGATGGTCGAACTCTCCACAATATCCAGCCGCGAATAAGCGTTCTGGCGGGTGGTGATAATCTCGGCATCGGGATTCAGGCGGAAATGGCTGAGTGTTTTGTACTCCGACGGTTCAATCTCAAAAAACGCAGGCATCGTGACCATTCCCACGACCGCAATAATTAACCCAACCGCCGGTAACACCCGCCAGCGCATAGAGTCGACGAGAACTGCCGCCGCAGCCATACCGAGTGCCGCACTGAGCAGAATCGTTTCCTCGCTGCCAATTTGCGATATGATGACCGGAGCCGTAATCGCACCAATTGCGGAGCCAACCAGATTTGCCCCATAGACGATTCCGGCGCGTTCTGCCGACTGGCTGAGCAGCAGCCCGATCAAGGCCCCCGCCAGCGCAAAGGGTATCGCCAGCGCCAGCAGATTCCCGACCAGAAAATAGACCTGTTCGCGGTCGTAGGCGATGGAATACGAATCGAAGGCGTAATGATTGACGAAGAGATAGGACAGTACCGCCGTCACGGCGAAGCCACTTGCGTACCATGCACTGAGGGCCGGATTGCGCAGCTTGGGGAAGATGGCAAGCAATGATCCACTCGCCCCGAAGCCCAGCAGCGCCAGACTGACAACAAGAAAGGCGAAATGATAAAACTGAGCGATGGAGAACGTCCGTGTGAGGGCAACTTGCAGGAGCAGGACCGCTGCCGACAGCAGGGCCATTCCACTTAAGGCACGCATAGACCAGCCTCCTACTTATGGACTTCTGGTCTTGTCAGTGTAGTGAAGATGAGCGGGAATTTTCAAGGGCTGTATGTGGTCATAATGTTCGACGGCTTCATTAGACAAAAAGAGGCTGAGTTCGCCTGCAAACTCAGCCTCTTTCTCATCGAGACTATCTCCCGAACTCTACAACACTTTCACGAATAACCAGTTTGCTGGGCACATGCCGAATCTCAAATTGGGAACTTTCGTTTTCGGAGAGAACCATTTCCATCGCTTTACGTCCCAATTCAATTAATGGAATATGGATAGTCGTCAAAGCAGGATTTATGTCTTCTGCCATCGGAATATCATCGAAACCTGCCACTGAAATATCCTGTGGCACATGTATACGATTGGCCCGCAAGACCGACATTGCGCCAATTGCCATTGGATCGTTCAACGCAAAAACAGCGGAGAGTGGGAGGTCACGGGCTAAAAGCTCTTGCATCGCCAGTGTTCCACCGTCTCGCGAGAAATCACCTTCGATAATGTAGGATTCAGGGAGTTGTAGTCCGGCTTCTTCTAGCGCAATGTGGAAACCTTTTAGACGATCATCGGTTGTGGTCAGGGTGGCAGGTCCGGTAATCACCCCAATGTGCTGATGCCCCTGTTCTACCAGAAAACGCCCCATCAACAGTGCCCCGCCCACATTATCCGGTAATACGGCATTGCCCGGTGTGTAATGCCGCCCGATAAAAGCCACTTTGCCACCGCTGCTGATGAAACCTTCAATCTGTTTGGAGACACTATGGTTAAAGTCAAGATTATTTAGCCCACTCCCTGCCAGAATTATCGCATCAACCCGCTGTGAGCGCAGTAAGTCAATGTACGCCAGTTCACGATCAGGGTTGCGATAACTGTTACAAATAATCAGCAGACGTTCAGCCTCTGACGCGACTTTTTGAATACCTCTGGCAATCTGTGCGAAATATGGATCGCTGATGTCATGCACAATCACACCAACAGTAGTCGTCTGCTTTTTGACAAGTGCCTGAGCATGGGCATTAGGGACATAGTTCAATTCTCGAACAGCATCCAGTACCCGCTTTTTCAATTCGGGAGTGACATTATGAGAGCTTTTATTGATAACCCGCGAGGCAGTTGCCAGCGAAACACCAGCACGCGCTGCCACATCGGCGAGGGTTGCACGCATTAATGAACTCCTGGTAAGGGTTTTCCAACATTATTGTACCTTAAAACTGTGTCGGTATATAGGTGGGATTAGCCAATTCAGTGAAATTTATTGACTTGAATGGGAAGTGATGATAGCATTTATACTTGAATATGGAAAACGTTTTCCAATCATTTTGACAACTTAGTGAACAATCAAAACAAAGCCCTACCGATGTACACACGGGGTTATGCAACAACACCAGGTGGCACTACGGTATGAAATAGAGATTGAGGATACATATTTTCGCCTGATCGATATGGTGGGTCGAATTTTGGGGTTTATACTCATCATCCGCTAACGAAGGGACTTGCAATGTCTATACAACATGTTGGCATCATTATGAGCGGTGTCACAGGTCGCATGGGAACGAACCAACACTTGTTACGTTCGATTCTAGCCATTCGCGACCAGGGTGGAGTGCCGGTTCGTGATGGTGATTTCCTCATGCCAGATCCAATTCTGCTTGGTCGTAACGCTAAAAAATTACAGGCCCTTTCGGAAATGTATGATGGGCTGCGCTGGAGTACCAGTCTGGAAGAATGTCTGGCGAACCCGGATGATATTATTTATTTTGACGCCCAGACCACCTCTCAACGTTATGAGTGTGCGAAAGCGGCGATTGAAGCTGGCAAACATGTCTATTGTGAAAAACCAAGTACCGATTCGTTGGAAACAGCCCTTGAACTCGCCCGACTGGCGGAACAGGCAGACATTAAACATGGTGTTGTGCAGGATAAACTCTTTTTGCCGGGGTTGATGAAACTCAAACGGTTGGTAGATAGCGGCTTTTTTGGGCGTATTCTTTCAATACGCGGCGAATTCGGTTATTGGGTATTTGAGGGTGACTGGCAGCCCGCCCAGCGTCCCTCGTGGAACTACCGGAGCGAGGACGGCGGCGGCATTATTGTGGATATGCTGTGCCATTGGCGCTATGTTCTGGATAATATCATCGCACCTGTGAAATCCGTGATGTGCCTTGGGGCCACTCATATTCCCCGGCGCTTTGATGAGCAGAGCAGTGCCTATGTCGCTACTGCTGATGACGCAGCGTATGCCATATTTGAACTCGAAAATGACATTGTGGCACAGATCAATTCTTCATGGTGTGTGCGTGTCTATCGCGATGAACTGGTGACTTTTCAGGTCGATGGCACGCATGGCAGCGCTGTGGCGGGCTTGCGCGAGTGCAAAGTTCAGCATCGTGCCTTTACACCCAAGCCTGTCTGGAACCCGGATGTGTCGAATCCCATCAACTTCTATGAAAATTGGCAAGATGTTCCCGATAACCAGAATTTCCAGAATGGATTTAAGACTCAGTGGGAATTGTTCCTCAAGCATGTTGTTTGCGACACGCCGTTCCCCTGGGACCTATTTGAAGGCGCAAAAGGCGTACAACTTGCCGAACTTGGTTTGCGCTCGTGGCATGAACGAAGCTGGGTCAATGTCCCGCCACTGGAAAGATAGGAGCAGCCGGTGCCACCCACCATACAATTGCCCACCGCCAATGGTCAACAGAGCTACACCATGCACCTCCCATACGAGTTTACAAGGCCAACCGTGCCAATTCGCAGCCGTCGGGCTTTTGCGGCAGCCCATGTCGTTCCCCGGGTTGATGGTGATGGGCTGGATTGGGATGCGACGCTCGCCTACCGGCGGCACCTATGGTCATGGGGACTGGCGGTTGCCGAGGCGATGGATACCGCACAGCGCGGCATGGGGCTGGACTGGCTGACTACCCGCGAGTTGATACAGCGCACGCTTCATGCGGCTCAGGCGGAAGGTGGGCAGGCTGCCTGTGGTGCGGGAACAGACCAGCTCGACATCACACCTGACCTTACACTGGAGAGCGTCGAAAGCGCCTATTTTGAGCAGGTAGAATTTGTTGAGAAGCATGGCGGACAGATCATTCTCATGGCAAGCCGCGCTTTAGCCGCCATCGCGCAAAACGCAGACGATTATCTGCGCGTCTACTCCCGCCTGCTGGAACAGATCTCGCAGCCCGTGATTTTGCACTGGCTGGGGGATATGTTTGACCCGGCTCTCAAAGGCTATTGGGGATCAAACTCGATTGATGAGGCCATGCAAACCTGTCTGTCATTGATACACCGGCACCGTGCAAAGGTCGATGGGATCAAATTATCTCTGCTGGATGCGAACTATGAAATCACAATGCGCGAAAAACTTCCGCCCGGTGTTCGCATGTATACGGGCGATGATTTTAACTATATTGATCTGATTCAAGGTGAAGACACGGCTTACAGTCACGCTCTATTGGGCATTTTCGATGCGATTGCCCCGGCTGCTTCCGCCGCGCTGCAAGCCGTAGACGCTGGTGATTTGAAAGAGTATCGCACAATACTCGAACCAACTGTCCCGCTTGCCCGCCACATTTTTCAGGCTCCTACTTATTATTATAAAACGGGCATTGTCTTCATGGCCTATCTAAATGGGCATCAAGCAGAATTTCGCATGGTGGGCGGACTGGAAACCAAACGCTCGGTTGAGCACCTTGTTGAACTCTTTAAATTGGCGGATGCCGCTGGTCTGCTGCATGATCCCGACACAGCGGCCTCGCGCATGCAGCATGTGATTTCCAACTTACAGGTGAATTGATGAGTAACGCGGCCTCGCTTTCGCGCCTGAGCCTGAACCAGTACACCACTCGCCGCTGGAGTGTGGCACAGGCGATTGATGGGTGCGCCAGAGCGGGCATTCCTGCAATTGGCCTCTGGCGTGATCTGGTGGCACAAACCAGTCTGGAAAACAGCGCAAAGCTGGCTCGCGATGCGGGGGTGCAGGTTTCAAGCCTGTGTCGTGGGGGGATGTTTCCCGCCGCCACCGCCGAGGAACGCCGCCGCCATATTGAGGACAATCGCCGTGCGATAGATGAAGCGGCTGCGCTGAATACCAACGTTCTGGTGCTTGTCTGTGGCGGCATCCCGGAGCGGGATATTGTCGGTGCACGTCAGATGGTTGCGGATGGCATCGCCGAAATCATCCCTTATGCCGCCGAACGTGGAATCAGGCTGGGCATTGAACCACTGCATCCAATGTTCGCAGCCGACCGCTCGGTGATTACCACGCTGGCTGAAGCAAACGAGCTGGTCGAATGGCTCCAATCACCACAGGTGGGGATTATTATAGATGTCTACCATGTCTGGTGGGACCCAGCGGTCGAAAAGGAAATTAAGCGGGCACACGGGCATATCCTGGGCTTTCATGTGAATGATTGGCTTGTTCCTCCGCCCGATGTGCTGCTGGGGCGCGGGATGATGGGCGATGGCGTTATTGAACTTCGCCGTTTACGGACGGCAGTTGAAACTGCTGGTTATGATGATTTTATTGAAGTCGAAATATTTAACCAACACATCTGGGATATGCCCGGTGATGCTGTGCTGGAATTAATCAAGCAACGCTATCTAGAGTATGTCTGACCCCCCTTCTTTGCACGATTATTAATACGCAAAATGTGAATTAGAGATTAACCCCCTCTGTCGCTGGCGCGACATCTCCCCCAAACATGGTTGGCGGGAGGACACTTTTTCGTCAAGGGGGATGAGGGGTGGTGATAGAAGGCAGGCGGACACAGCAGTGCCGTGTCCCTACGCAGCCGTTCGTTGAAAGGCGACGCGCCATGCTACCGATGGGTGCGTAGGGACGCCCAACGGGGCGTCCGTTGCCGACAACCGCCATGATCGTTTGCCGTTATCAGCGACTTTTGGAAAACTGTCCGCCCTTCAACCAAACATGGGGGAGACAGAGTTGTCCCTGCTTTTAGCAAGGCTGAGCGGGTTGTTGGTGACCCGCGACAGTTCCCTCCCCATGTTTGGGGAGGGTTAGGGAGGGGTCAAGAAAGCTCATTTTCTGCAATGCAATTCACATCTTGTGTTTAATTCTTTAGGCCACGCAGCTTCCTTGACTTGAAACCGATAGTCCCTATATCATGGTAATGACATCATACCACCATACCAGTTGATTTGTTAAGGGAGTAAAATGTACAAGCATCTTCAAGTTTCTCGGCTTTACGAGCAGGTTATCAGCCAGATTGAGGCGAATATTGAAGATGGTACACTCAACCCCGGCGACAAATTGCCACCCGAACGTGAACTGGGTGAACAATTTGGTGTTAGCCGCACGGTCGTGCGTGAGGCCGTCAAAGCGTTGCGCCAAAAAGGGTTAGTACGAATCTATCCGGGGAAAGGAACGTTCATCACGGACAACACCTCTCAGGTCATGCGCGACTCAATCGGCTTAATGGTCAAAATTGATCAGGACAAGGGATTAGCCAATCTTATGCAGGTTCGTGCAATGCTGGAGCCGGAGATTGCCGCTCTTGCCGCCCGGATGGCTGCCCCCGAGGATCTGGCAGAAATGGAACAGGCGATTGCAGCGATGGATGAAGCGCTTGACAATGCCGATCAATATGTCGAAGCGGACCAGCACTTTCACGATAGCCTCGCCAGAGCAACGCAGAATGAGTTGATTCTCAGATTAATTAACCCCATCGTTGAGTTATTACGCGAGCAGCGCATCCGCATTTTTGAGGCGGGTACTGGTGGTCCCCAACGCGGCCAACAACATCACAAACGCATTTATTCGGCGGTAGCCAACGGTGATAGCGATGCAGCACGTCAGGCAATGATTGACCATCTTGAGCAGGTTCGCGCTGACAGTGATGTGCTCTCGGACTAGGCTTTAATCATAAATACATTTTGGAGGCTGTTTGAATGACACAGATTGGGTTCGTGGGACTTGGGGTAATGGGAAGCCGTATGGTGAAGCGGTTGCTGGATGCAGGGCATTCGGTCACCGGCTATAACCGCACCAGATCAAAAGGCGAATGGCTCATTGAAGCCGGGATGCGATGGGCCGACTCGCCGCGCGATGTGGCATCAGCCGCCGACATCATCTTCTCAATGGTCACCAATACCAGAGCCGTTGAAGCAATCACCCAGGGTGAGGACGGAATATTGGCGGGGCTGACACCCGGCAAAATCTACGTCGATATGTCCACCATGAGTCCCAAATACAGTCAGGATCTGGCCTTGCAGGTCAAAGCAAAAGGGGCGCATATGCTAGACGCGCCTGTTTCTGGCAGTGTCGTGACGCTGGAACAGGGCAAACTTTCTATCATGGTTGGTGGTGAGAAAGATGTGTATGAGCGTGCCCTGCCAATCTTGCAGGTTATTGGCCCGGTAGTCAATCATGTTGGCAAGAACGGACTTGGGGTTGCCATGAAGGTTGCCGTTAATCTCGATCTGGCGGTGCAGATGTTGGCCTTCAGCGAGTCGGTGCTTCTGGCAGAAAAAAGTGGCATTCCCCGCGAAACAGCCGTGGAAGTTTTGCTCGGCAGTGTAGTGGCGTCACCGATGGTCAAGTATCGAGGGCCGTTTGTTCTGGGTCATCCTGAAGGGGAAGCGTGGTTTAACTGCCAGATGATGCAAAAAGATATGCAGCTTGCCCTTGAACTGGGAAGGCAGCTTGATGTTCCGCTTCCTACAACAGCAGCCACCAATGAGTATCTGACCGCCGCACGAGGGCTGGGCGTCGGAGACTATGATTTTGCGATCATTTTTGATGTGCTGGCGAAACTGGCAGGTGTTAAAACAGAGCGCATGGAATAAAAATCCTTATTAAACGAAGAATGTGAAATATGAAAGAACCTTCCTGTGGTACGACAGTGACGACCCTCCTCCCCCTTTGTCCTGCGGACATTTCCCCCATTCATGGGGGAACTTTTAAGACGGGTTCTCGGCTCGATAAGTCCCCTCTCCATTTATGGGGAGGCTTAGGGAGGGGAGAAAATGGTCATTTTCGGCGATGCAATTCACATTTTGCGTTATTAAATATGGTAGAAACATGATGACATCAAAAATAGACCCTTCAAATCCACATTTTACCGGGGTTGACCGGGAACAATGGATTCATATCTACCAGCAAATGCTCCGGATTCGGCTGTTTGAAGATACCGCGAACGAACTCTATCGTTCGGCCAAAATGCCCGGCCTGACACACATGTACTCAGGACAGGAAGCGGTGGCCGTTGGGGTGTGTGAAGCATTACGGCCTGATGATTACATTACCAGCACCCATCGCGGTCATGGTCACTGTCTTGCTAAAGGGGCGAAACCCAACATCATGTTTGCCGAACTGCTTGGCAAAGCGGCAGGTTACTGCCGTGGCAAAGGTGGTTCGATGCACATTGCCGATATGGATTCCGGGAATCTTGGCGCTAACGCTATTGTCGGGGGCAGCGCGGGGATTGCGACTGGCGCGGCAATGTCTGCCAAAATGCGTGGCTCCAGCCAGATTGCAGCCTGTTTCTTTGGTGAGGGCGCGTTGGGGCAAGGGCTGCTGTATGAAGTCATGAACATGGCCCAGCTATGGCAATTACCGGTGCTCTATGTCTGCGAAAATAATCTTTACAATGAATATACCCACTACTCCGAAACCACAGCAGGCGATCTGTTAAAACGACCGCAGGCGTTTGGCATCCACGGCGAAGAGGTCGATGGACAGGATGTTCGGTTTGTCTATACCACTGCGCTTCGACTGGTGGAACAGGTGCGCACCAGCCAGTCACCTGCCTTTCTTCAGTGCAATACCTACCGTTTTCACGGGCATCATGTTGGCGATATTGACCGCACCTACTATCGCTCAAAGGAAGAGGAAGCGCAATGGCGAACCAACCGCGACCCACTCACGATACTCAGTGAATGGATGATGGCACAGGAAATTGTCGATCAGGCACTGCTTGCTGACATCGGCCACGAAATCGAGGGCGAAACGGAAGCGGCAGTTCAATTTGGCTTGAACGCACCATATCCTGATGTTAGTGAGGTTAATCAGCATGTCTATGCCTGATGGCAACGCAAGGGTAATCACATTTGCCCAGGCCATCAATGAAGCACTCGCCGAAGAGATGCGTCGTGATGAACGAGTCTTTATCATCGGGGAAGATGTGGCCGAGGCCGGGACACCTTTCAAAGTATTGTCCGGCTTGGTGCAAGAATTTGGCCGGGATCGTGTAATCGACTCGCCTATTTCTGAGCCGGGCATCACCGGATTATCAGTGGGGGCGGCCATGACAGGCATGCGCCCCGTCGTGGACATCATGTTCGGGGATTTTATCACCCTTACGATGGATCAAATCGTCAATCAGGCTGCCAAAATTCATTATATGTCGGGCGGCAAGCTCAAAGTCCCGATGGTATTACGGACTACATTGGGCGCGACCCGCCGCTCTGCCGCTCAACACAGCCAGAGTCTGCATGCATGGCTGAGTCACGTGCCCGGCCTGAAGGTTGTCGTGCCATCGACACCTTACGACGCGAAAGGCTTGATGAAAACCGCCATCCGCGATGATAACCCGGTTGCCTTTTTTGAAGACAAACTCATGTTTCAGGATAAAGGGCCGGTTCCCGAAGGTGAATACACCATTCCTTTCGGTGTGGCAGACATTAAGCGTGAAGGGACGGACATCACGCTCGTCGCGACCAGCAGTATGGTGCAAGTGGCGCTTAAAGCGGCTGAGATGCTTGCCGAAACTGGTATCAGCGCGGAAGTCGTTGATCCGCGAACGACATTTCCATTGGACAAAGAGAGGCTCATCAAGTCCGCCATCAAGACCAGCCGCGCTATCATTATAGATGAAGGCTATGAGCGCTATGGCGTGACCGCTGAACTGGCGTCGGTGATTGCTGACGGCGCGTTCTATTATCTTGATGCACCTGTCAAACGTATGGGGGCGATGGATGTTCCCGTGCCTTTCTCGCCTGTGCTGGAAGATTTGACGGTGCCAACACCCGAAACCGTCACGCATATGGCAAAAATGCTTTGTGGCAAGTTATAGAGGAAAAAAATGATGACTATTCATACAAACGGCGTCATGGCCGTTGACTGGGAAGCACGAGTCGATTTTGAACGTCTCCGTACTCAGCGCCTTGATCGTATCAAGGCACAACTGAGGCAATCTGAGGCCGGTGCATTATTGTGTTTTGACATGACCAATGTGCGTTATATCACGGCAACACATATTGGCACATGGGCACAGGATAAGATGTCACGTTTTACACTGCTCCCGCAGGATGCTGAGCCGATTCTATGGGATTTTGGATCGGCGGCTAAACACCACCAGCTTTATGCACCCTGGATGGGCGGAGCCGAACGCTCACGTGCCGACCCTACTCTGCTGCGTGGGGCAATTGCCCCGGAAACAGGTCGTGCCGACGCTGTCGCCGGGAAAATCTACGCGGAACTTGTCAAACATGGGCTGCAAAATGAACCTCTCGCTATTGATATTGTTGAACTTCCTATCCTGTTTGCGTTACAGGCCAAAGGCGTGACCATCATTGACGGGCAGCAGTTGATGCAAAATGCCCGTATCATCAAAACGGCAGATGAAATTACATTGCTGGCGATGGCGGCGGCGATGGTGGATGCTGCCTATGATGAACTCTACCGCGCCATGAAACCGGGTTTTCGCGAAAATGACTGTGTGGCACTGGTCAGCAAGGTACTTTATGAATTGGGTTCGGAACATGTGGAAGGCGTTAATGCCATTTCCGGTGAGCGGTGCAGCCCACACCCCCACGTCTTTTCTGACCGGATGTTAAGACCGGGCGATCCTGCCTATTTCGATATTCTCCACAGCTATATGGGGTACCGGACCTGCTACTATCGCACCTTCGTGGTTGGCAGTGCCTCGCAAGCGCAAGTGGATGCCTATAAACGCTGTCGTGATTATCTTGACCATGCCATCAGTTTGATAAAACCCGGTGTCACAACCGCCGATGTGGTGAGCATATGGCCCAAAGCGGAGGAGTTCGGCTTTCCGGACGAAGAAGCCGCCTTCGCCCTGCAATACGGGCACGGAATTGGTCTGGCAATCTGGGAGAAGCCGGTTTTCAGCCGGATGGTCTCATTCGCTCATCCCGAAGTTATCAAAGAGGGCATGGTCTTCGCGCTGGAAACGTTCTGGCCCGCTGCCGATGGCTGGTCCGCCGCCCGCATTGAGGAAGAACTTGTGGTAACGGCGGATGGTTGTGAGGTTATTTCGCGCTTCCCGGCAGAAGAATTGATGGTGGCCGGGCATCGTTACTATACCGCCACCGGACCGCTATCTACAGTACGAGATACCCAATCCAATTACAATAATCCGCGTATTTTCCCGGATGGACATCAGGATGCCAAAAGAAGTGATTATGCCAGCACTGGGAATGTCACAGGATAGCGGCGTTCTCGTAGCATGGTTGAAGCAAGAAGGTGACTCTGTTGTCGAAGGGGAGCCGCTCATGGAAATCGAGACCGACAAGGTCACGGTTGAAATTGAGGCTCCCGCTTCCGGCACACTGGCGCACGTTACCGCAGCGGCGGGCGAAGAGATTCCGGTGGGACAGACCATTGCCTGGATACTCGCCCCCGGTGAATCCGTTCCGGAACACGCAGCACTGTCTGAAGCTCCAGCAGTGTCCGTAATGGCGAGTCAGAAAATCAGCCCGGTTGCGGCGCGAATGGCCCGACAACATGATGTGGATGTGGATCAATTGGCAACGACGGGCAGCCGTATTACTAGAGCCGACGTAGAGGCATATCTGGAAACGAAATTGCCAGAGCACGATGGTCAGCGCATCCCTGCCTCGCCAAAGGCTCGTCGTCTGGCAAAAGAGAATGGAATCGATCTCGCTGAACTTACCGGCAGCGGACCGGATGGCGCGATTTTGACGGCGGATGTGTTGGCTTCGCGCAGTGAAAGCCAGCCTCCCCCTGTCAGCAGAGCGTGGCGCATCATGGCCCACCGACTGGAGGAAAGCTGGCGCACCATCCCGCATTTTTACTTGCGGCGCGAGGTGGATGCCAGTCGTCTGGTTGCGTGGCGGGCGGCACTTATGAAACGCGGCATTGAAAAAATCACCTACACCGACTTGCTCGTAAAGCTCGTCGCACAGGCACTGCACCAGTACCCACAGGTCAATGCCATGTGGTTGGATGACACCATTGTTTTTAACGACCATATCAACATCGGGCTGGCTGTCGCTGTTGAGGATGGGTTGGTGGTTCCGGTTATTCACGACGCCGACAGGTGTTCGCTGGCTGAACTTGCCAGCCGACGTGAAACCATTGTTGCGCGTGCTCATGACGGCAAACTGAGTTTGGACGATATTCAGGGCGGAACATTCACCATCAGCAATCTTGGCATGTATGGAGTTGATTCTTTTAGTGCCATTGTGAATCCGCCGCAAGCCGCGATTCTGGCGGTGGGACGTATCGCCGACAGGGCGGTTCCGGTCAACGGTCAGCTTACCATCCGCCCGCAGATGACGTTGAACCTTTCATGCGATCATCGCGTGGTCGATGGTGCGCGTGGGGCAAAGTTCCTTGACACGCTGGCAGAGTTGATAGAAGAACCATTAGGGTTACTCGGTTAGTTTAACGGTTTGAAGAGAATATGATTACGCCGGAGCAAGGTAGTGTTTGACCACAAAGATGTTAAGGTAACGGACAGCATATATGCTGTCCCTACGATCATCCACGATTCCCGTAGGGACGCCATACATGGCGTCCGCCCGTTCAATCCTTATAAATGCTTGTGGTCAAACAGTAGCCGTAAGGTGCATGAATAGAGGACGTGCCGTTGCACGTCCCTACCAGAATCGCGGCATTAGCGTAGGGACGCTCAACGGGGCGTCCTGCGTGAAAAAGACCGGATTTTCTGGCGCTATCAGCGGCTTTTGCAATACGGTACCCCCGTGAGCCAAACATGCGGGGGACACCAACTAAGCCTTGTTGCTATAAGGTTTCAGGCAGTGCCCTGAGTTCCCTCCTCCCATTTCTCCCCATTCATGGGGAGATGTCCGAAGGACAGAGGGGAAGGAGGGCCAGGGAGGGGTCACAAAATGAAATCTATTTCACATCGAACGTATGATTTAGACAGGATGAGATAACGATGACTACAGATCGTTTGAGAGATGCAAAAATACAAACTGCTAGTACTGCCGACGCCAGTCAGGCTGAGTTTGGCGAATATGGCGCTTTGATTAACGGGCAGTGGCTCAAAACAGGCGACGCGGTGGAAGTGCGCAGCCCATATGATGACGCGCTGGTCGCCATCGTTCACCGGGCAGGTCCGAAAGAGATTGAGTCGTCCATTGCCATCGCCAAAGAAGCTTTTGCAATAACACGACGGCTGCCATCATGGAAGCGGGCCGACATCCTCGAAAAAATCAGTGCCGGGATTCAGGCACGACATGAGGACTTTGCCCGCACTATTGCGCTGGAAGCGGGCAAACCAATTCGCACGGCTCGTGCTGAAGTTGACCGCGCCGTATTCACATTCAAGATCGCGGCGGAAGAGTGTAAGCGTATCTATGGCGAAATCGTGCCGTTGGATTGGATTCCCGGAACAGAAAACCGGATTGCCCATATCCGCCGTGTTCCGCGCGGGCCGATTGTCGGTATCGCCCCCTTTAACTTCCCATTGAATCTGGTAGCGCACAAGGTTGCACCTGCGCTGGCTGCCGGTAATCCGATTATTCTGCGTCCCGCCACACAAACGCCCGTCAGCGCCTTCAAACTAGCCGAAGTGGTTCTGGAGGCGGGCTGGCCTGAAGGC
>JAKEEQ010000534.1 GCA_022616515.1 Chloroflexota bacterium
CGTTATAATCGTTCGTATCATGAAAAGGTGCTCCTGATGAACTTGACCGTTTGTTGCAGAGTACCTTTTCATTTCTCATCAGTCAAAACTTCACCACTACCTTAGAGTGATGTCAGTAAAGTTCTGTACCGATGAAGGATTTTGTCAAGTATATTGTGGAACTCTTCATGAAATCGGCTGCAATAAAGCAAGACGAAGACAACCAAGCGGAAAAACCGATTGGGTGCGTAAGGATAGGTTGTAAAGTCTCCGGCAAAGGCTATCCGGAAACAGAAGGATGAGTCAGCACGAAACGTTGCTGACCAATGTGAAACTCATCCAGTTTAATCCCAAGACAAGCCAGTTGTTGTTGTTGAACAAACTCTAAGAGACGGTATGGAAAGATAAATAATTAGCACCGCAGTTTAACCAGTCGCTTCCAGAGAAGGCGTGCACCGGCAAGATAGATCCAAGCTTCCGAGGTGTCTGGGAGCAGTTCGTACTTTTTGCTGAGACGACGTTGGAAGGACAGCCAGGCAAAGGTGCGTTCGACGACCCAACGACGGGGCAAGACATAAAAGCCTTTGCGATAGCGCCGCGCATAGGCGTCCTCCCCCAGAAAGTCCTTCAGCAGTTGGGCATACTCCCCGGTAGGTTCGACCGGGCGTTTGACACACTCAACCGTCCAGCCCAGGGTAGTGCTGACCCAGTCGCGAAAGGTTGGTTTGTAACCGCTGTCCGTCCACAGGTGACACAGCCGTGTGAATAGTCCACCTAAGTGTTGCAGTAAGGCTTGACCGCCCACATTATCTGACTCGCCCGCTGGATGCACATGCACTTTGAGTACAAAGCCCTGGGTGTCGACCAACAGTTGGCGCTTACGTCCCTTGATTTTCTTGCCGCCATCATAGCTTCTTAGCCCCCTTTTTCGGTGGTGGGGACGGATTGACTATCAATAATGGCGGCACTGGGTTGGGCTTCCCGTCCAAGTTCGCGGCGTGTCTGCTCCCGTAACGCCGCGTTTAGCCGCTCCCAGGTGCCATCTTTGCGCCAGTTCCGGAAGTACCAGAACACGGTTGAATAGGGTGGAAAATCATGAGGTAGGTTGGCCCACTGACAGCCCGTTTTCAGCACATACAAAATGGCATTCACAATCTCACGGCGCGGCCATTTGGCGGGGCGTCCACCCGGCAATGGTGCTGGAATATATGGCTCAATAATGGCCCATTCCTCATCGCTCAGATCGGTAGCATACGCCCGGCGTTCCATTGCTGTCTCCTACATGCTATAATTCAACTTGACACCCACATTATACTCCTAACATACCCTCTTTCCATACCGTATCTGAGAGTGCAGTATCTCTTTCAAGGTTTTGGCATAGAACTTCAGTTCTGTTAATTATTTTTCCGCTGTCGAATCTCGGCAAGACGCTACCAACCGTCTAACGCCTTCCCTTCAAGACGTGCCTCAGATTCGAGATATCGTCTTTCAATTTCTGCGCGATTCTCATAGTAGAATACTAGAGTTCCATGCACCTGGGTTAAAGTAATGTGATATTGCTCAGCAATTGCTTCAGCCCTGCGCGAGGGCTGCTGTTGCCACGAGGTACGCATTTGCTTCCTTGCCCTTCACAACCGGCTGATAGTACATTATCACCGCGTAATTCGATGTATTGGTCTAGAGTCCTGATCATCGGGTAACCTGTTCTCTTCAATACTTATTGTCATAGGCAGCAATGACTTTGCAAAACATGTAATCTTCCATCCACTGCCACAAAAACCTACAGGTCAGATATCCTGAACCCGGTCTAAACTGAGCTTGTCTGACAGACGGATCAACTTCGCAGCAGTAGACGTGTCGAACAATCTCAGTGGGATAAGCCGCTTGAATCTGCCCGATTTACAGCATCGGTAAAATTACCGGCAAGTTGCCTTAATATTACCACCGCGAATCGACACCTCTATTGTACGCTGGATTTGTCTGACAAATAACGCATCTTTGGAGGAAGAAGCATGTCGAGCATTCTCAGTCTACCACCCAAACCCCAGCGCCGGACGCGCACTATCCATATCCGCCTCACACCGGATGAACGGGCCGCCGTGGAACGTCTGGCCGAACGCCATGAAACACTGCCATCACGTCTGGCCCGCCACTTTCTCATGCAGGCCGTCAATTACTACAACCAGCAGTTTGATGAGCAGCACAATGTCCAGTGATCGTCATTACGTGCCACCGTCCGCCCGCCAGATTGAGCAGTACGCCAAAAAGGTCTGCCAGACCGTTGGTGAAGACTGTGCCAAACGGGATGTCATGCTTGGTTTCACCGGGTTCCTGAAGCACATGATGGCGATTTACACGCGCCAGCTCAATGCCCAGGCATCCAGTGAACCATCGGAAGAAGAATCTTAATCCTCCTTGGGTAACCTGGTTTACGCCGTTATCGTAGTTAAAAACGCATTGAAAGAGAGTCACAGTATGTCCAGCCAACATCCAGCAACTAGCATCACAAAAATTGCCCTGTGTTACATTCGCCTGTCCTACACTCGTGAGGGCGATGATCGCAACAGTCCGGATCGCCAGCGGGCCAACATTGAGCGGGTGCTGGCTGAAAAAGAAGACTGGCAGGCTGAATGGTATGAAGATGTGGGTGGACATAAATCCGGTCGCGATGAAGAGTCGCGGCCCCAGTGGCTGGCGCTGAAATCTCGCCTGGATGATGCCGATGTGGTGGCCGTCATCGCCAATGACATGTCCCGTCTGCATCGCAAGAACTGGCGGATGGGCAGACTGATCGACACACTGGAGCACAAAGGTATCGCCCTCATCCTGGCCGCACCGGGGCGGCACCAGCTCGATACGAGCACCCATCAGGGCCGCATGCTGGCTCAGTTCATTGCGATGGTGGATGAGAGTTATGCCGAGGACATTGCCCAGCGCTCACGGGAAAGTATCGCCTATCGCAAACGCAAGGGCATTACGATTGGTATTCCACCGTTTGCTACCGTGCGTGATACCGACGGCCATCTCATTCTGACAACAGAAGGTGCCTGGTATATGCCGGATGGCACCTTCCAGAAAGGCACTGAAGATGATCCACCGCACGCCGACGCTATCTGGCGGCCCTATGCCCGCACTGCCGAGTACATGCTTGAACTGTATGCTACCGGACAATTGGGCATGGCGAAGGTGGCCTACCAGCTCAATGAGGAGGGCTGGCCAGTCCGTGATCGCTATGGCACGCCGCGCCTGGTAACCGGCGACGATGTGCGGCGGATCACCAGCAACTGGCCTGCTTATGGCGGCATGATTGTCGATAAACGTGCCAAAGATCGACCCGGCTACCAGGATGTTGACCTGGACAATATCCCCTTTGTGCCTAAACATGCTGTCTTTCCCACTGAACTGCTGGAGACGGTCGCCAAAGTCCGCCAGCAGCGCTCGATGGATGCCACCGACGGGGGTATCCGAATGAAGGCCACACCTTATCCGTTGAGCCGCATTACCTACTGTGCCAGGTGCGAAAAAATTGCTGAGAAGCACAAAAATCCAAAGCTCAGGACCCGATTGCACGGCTACAATGGTGATGGCCGCACCCGCCGCTATCGTCATAAGTCCGGGCAGAGCTGCGGCACCAGGACGCGCACGGTTCACTGCACACAGCTCGAGGAACTGGTCGGTCGCTTGATCTCTCTGCTGGAGGTCGATCCGGTCAAGGTTGAGGTAATGACTCAAATGGCACTGGAGGTGAACGAGGCACTGGGCATCGAGACGGATACGGAAGACCTCGAAGAGAAGAAACAAAAAATGATCAATATGTACCGCCGCAAGATTAAGGCCGCTGCGACCTTATACGGCGATCTGCACATCAGTAAAGAGGAGTATAAGGAGCGCACGGAAAGGTTCAATCGTGAGATTGTGAGTTGGCAAAATAAGACCACCCAGGCCGAGAAAATCCAGATTGAACTCAATTCGTGTTTGGCAATCATTCAACAAATGGCTACACTATGGGAGAGCAGTAGCCCGAAAGAGAAGAAGGGCATGGCGGAGAAGTTGTTTGAGAAAGTGATCTATGACCTGGACACAGGCGAGATCACGGACTTTCGCCTGAAGCCATGGGCGGACCGTTTTCTGGTCCTGCGCAGCCATCTGGTCGCCGGTGAAGATGTACCGGCAGCAGAGCAACAAAAAATCGCTCTGCAAAGTTTACAGAGCGATGTATTAGCTGTGCCCCCAACGGGAGCTATATCGAACATTTATTTACTTCCCCTGACAGCATCATCCACTTTACAGACGCTATCAAATACCCGCAACGTGCTTCTTTGGAGAAGTTGTTGACCACAGTCACTTGACCTGTGGGTTAGACGGTGACAGGTGTGACTTGACACCACCTGCCACCATAATCGCTCCATGAGGAGCATTGCTACGTCCATAGTGTAACACGAAATCATGTGACCCTACTTTGGACAAGCGACATGAACCTCTGGAGCAACAAATATCATTTATATTTCTCTCAAAGGAGGTTCATACTATGTCACGGATATTCGTCATGACCAACCATAAGGGTGGGATTGGGAAGTCCACTTCTGCGACAAATGTAGCATTTGGCTTAACGCAGGTGCTGCGCCAGATTGACGCGCCCAAACAACGGGTGCTGCTGATCGATACCGACAGCCAGGGCCATGCCTCGCTGGTGACAACTGGTCGGGCTACCTACGGGCGTGACGAAAGCCTGTACACGGTCCTGATGGCGGAGCGACAGGAAGCAGCATCCGTCATGCTGGACTGTATCACCGTCAGTCACTGGGATGACAATCTGCACGTGCTGCCTGCCTCACCCCTGCTCGAAGGGGCTGAACGCGAATTAATCGGCGTACCTGGTGCGCCCTACCGCTTAGCTAATCCCCTACAACAGATCATCCACAACTACGCAGCAGTGGTCATTGATACTCGCCCATCATTTTCACTGATGACCGAAACAGCCTTGCTAGCGGCCACTGATGCACTTATTCCCATTGAGCCACGTTATCTGGAATCGGTAGGTCTGCAATCCGTGATCAACAAGATCAACGATATCCGCGAAGGCTGGCGGCATCAGGCCCTGCAAGTTAACGGCATCATCGTCACCAAGATGGACAAACGCGTGCGGGGTCACGTTGAGTTACTGCAAAGCTTGCAGGAACATCAGGTGCTCGGTCAGCTCATCCGGGGCGTTATCCCGGTGAATGAGGCAGTGGCCTATGCCCACCATGCGCATCTGAGCGTGTTTGAATATGATGCCCGTTGTGCAGCCAGTCAAGCCTATGCCGAGCTGGTGGGTGAACTGGTGAAGCAGATGTTTGCGAAGGCGGGTGCGTAATGGCGAATAACAAGCGCAAGATCAACACCTCACCACTGGACAGCATCGGCCTGGATATGGATTTTCTGACGGCTGATCCTGCCGAGCGTTTGGATGATGACAGTCTGAAAATCCATTATCTGTCCGCTCAGCTCATCCGACCCGATGCGGCCCAGCCACGTCGCGTGCTCCCCGAACGCATCTACTGGGAGTTTCATGGTGAACGGTTGACGCCGGCTCAGGCGTTGCGCGAGTTCATTCAGGATGTGCAGATCATCGCTCGCCAGAAAGGACGCCCGTTTAACACCATTCTGGACCTACTGCCTAATCCTGATTCTGAAGAGGAAGAGACCGTTAACTTCACACCGGAGGAGACACTGCTACGCGACCTGATTAACCTCGCCGTGACCATCCGTGATGATGGGCAGGTCAATCCGCTGACAGTGGTGGATTGCTCACAGGGCGTGACACAGTTGTTCCGCATCGAAACCGGTGAGCGCCGTTACTGGGCAACCTGGCTGCTGATGGACTTCCTGCCGGGTTATCAAGGCGATGGCACCATCCCCTGCATCATCGTCCCCGCCAAACGAGCCTCCGTTTTCCGTCAAGCAAAGGAAAACACGTCCCGCACCGGGCTTAATGCTATCGCGATGGCGCGACAGGCTGCTCTGTTGATATTGGCCGTGCATGGCATTCATCCCCCCGAAAACGGTCCAATCAACAATGACTTCTACCGTCAGGCACTGGAACATGACCTGCGTGGCAAGCGTGAGTTCACGGCGGACATTCTGGCGGCAATGGGTGGCATCCATAAAGTTCGTCTTCGTCAATACAAAGCATTGCTTGGATTATCGGACGAAGCTACCGAAATGGCTGATCGTCACGCCATCGATGAGGGGAAATTACGACCACTTCTAAGTGTCCCATCAGAACATCATGCCGAAATTGTCCGACAGATTGTTGATTTCAAATTAACCACCAATCAGGTAAGGGAAATGTGCAGCCAACCGAGTGACAACAACGATGATGTTCAGCCATATAAGCCGCCGCGCTACGCAGTGAAATTCGCGAAGTCCGTGCTAAAAGGTGACTCCGCCGAGATGCGAGCCTTCATTGAGGCACTGGTATTCGAGGAAGATAATCCAGAAGTTGTGAAAGTTCGTCTAAAGCAATTTCTGGCAGTAACTGAGGAATATCTCACAGATCTGTAATTGGTTAACACGTGTTAACCAATTTGAGGAAAAAATGATGAAAAGAGTACTTAAACCACCCTAAAAACAACACACCCGCCAGCGACTGACGGGGTGGGGTGTACATAATCATATTGTTTTCGCAGACATATTGTATTACGTCCCCCGCCTTCTGACAAGTGCCAAACATGTAATTTTCCCAGGTTGCCCAACGTGGGCCTGGCTTCATATTGTCTGGAGGCAAGCAAAATGATGGATGTAGAGCGGATTCGTGAAGGTAATCCAATCGTAGATGTTGTTGGAGAAATTTTTGACCTGAAGCAGCAGGGTAGTCATTTTATTGGTACTCAGCATGATAGCCTGGTCGTTAATCCAGCCACCGGCTGGTATCATTGGAACTCGCGCGATGAACATGGGGATGTGTTTGACTTCGCGGGCCGACACCTGCTGGGTCATGGTTCACACTGGAGCAGCCATGATCCCGGACAGTTTTTCGATGTCGTCAAAGTATTGGCCGAGCGGGCTGGTATCCCGGTTGCGATTGTAGACAAAGAAACACGGCAGCAATATCAAAGCGAACGAGTGCTGATCCGGCGGTTACAGCAGGTACTGCAAAGCTGTCCTGAAGCACTGGATTATGCGACACAAAGGCGTGGTTGGTCTGAAGAAACCCTTCAGCGCGAACAGCTTGGTTTCATGCCAGCGGATAAACGACCACTCCTCAAGAATCTCGAACTCTCTGATAAGTGGCTGGCGGTGATCAACCGATTCCCATCGAATATGCTGGTCTATGTTCACATGCAAAATGGGCGGCTGGTGTATCTGAGTGGTCGATCTATTGAAGGCAAGCAGCATTACAATCCCCCATGCGACCTCATCGGCGAGCGCCAGCCGTATTTTAACCAATGCTATCATCGCGGTTGTGATACGGTGGCCGTGGTGGAAGGGCAGGCTGATGCCATTACCCTCAGCCAGTGGGGCATTCCGGCAGTAGCACTGGCAGGCATGAACAGTTCGGCGGAGCTTATTGACCAACTCAAAAATCACCGGCGGGTGTATATCATGCTGGACAACACAACGCAGGCTCGTTTACAGGCGTTGGAACTGGCGCGTCAGATCGGCTCAACCGCCTGTTTACCAGTCTTGCCTGCGGCTATCAAAGATGCTAATGAGTGGCTGGTTAAGCAGCAGGCCACCGCCAAACAGGTACAAGCTGTGCTCAATGCGGCCCAACCGCTCATTGAGGCTGAAGTGCAGCACATCAAGCCGCTCACGGGGCTGGCAAGGCAAGATGCCGTAAATGATTTAATCCAACGTGCCGCAAGTTGGGATAAACTGGAACAGGCCGCCCTCAAGCGGCTGTTCAAAGATCATATTGGTATCAGTTGCACCTATTTTAATGACATGCTAAAAGCTCATCAAAAAAACCAACCAACCGGCCAGACCGGCCAACCAACCATTCTATCAGATGACATCCCGCTGTTGTCCCCGGCACTGGGCTTCACCGAAGACACGGCACTGGTCACGGTGTCGATTATGGAGCGCACCGCTCGCAATCGCCTCAACATCCAGCCTTACTTGGTCACCAGCCAACGCGAGCTGCGACGTCTGGATGATGCCCAGATTATTGAGCTGGATGGCAAAGAGGCTGCGTTGCGCGTTATTCCCGAAGGCACTGAATTTTTGATGCGCTGGCGCTATCGGGATATTCAACGCTTTCTGGAAGGCGAGACGGTCGATCCGACACAAGTATTCCTGGCAGTGCATGATCTCTTCACCAAACACATTGACTTCACCTCTGATGTGGATGCCAGCATTGTGACCCTGTGGGTCATCGGCACTTACTTCTACACCGGGTTTATGGCCTATCCCTATCTGGCGCTCAACGGTCCCAAGAACAGCGGCAAGAGTACGGTCTTAAGTGTCGCCAAACCGCTGGCTTTCAATATGGTCACCTCTTCCGACCTCACCGGGCCGTCCCTCTTCCGTCTGATCCACCAGAATGCCTGCTCAGTGGGCATTGATGAAGCGGAACGCTACCATAATCCGCGCGACCCGGAGATGCAGCAGATCCGCCAGCTTCTCAACAGCGGCTACAAGCCGGGTATGCCTGCCATCCGCTTGATGGGTGATGACATGAAACCCAAAGCCTTCGATGTTTACTCGCCCAAGATGCTGGCGAACATTATGGGGCTGGAGGACATTCTTGCCAGCCGCTGCATCGCCATCCCCATGCGCCGCACTAACCGCAAGATGCCCGTCTTCCCGCCGACCTATGATGGCGCACCCATCCGCCACCTACTCTACACGCTGGCTCTGACCCACTTCCGCGAGATTCAGCACAACTATCGCCACCGTCCTGAGCTGCATCGCCTCAACAACCGCTCCCATGAGCTATGGTCGCCGCTGGTGGCCCTAGCTGCCTTTTTTGAAGAAGCGGGGCAGCTTGAGGGGTTGGTTGAGTCTATCCAGGAAGCTGCCGAGCGTGATGTGGTCCTGAGTGAAGGCAAGGCGCTCAGTCCCCGCGAAGAAGCCATTTTGCAATCTCTCGAATTACTCACCCGCGACCGGGAGGATGACACCACATGGGTCAAAGCCGTTGATCTGCGGGCCCAGGTGCGTGAACTGCTGGTTATCCCTGAAGACAAAATGGGCAGTGCCCAGTGGGTCGGGCACATCATGAAGCGCCTGCAACTGACCGACCGCACGCGACGGAAAGCTTACAGCGGTGGTCAAATGTATCTGATCCAGCGCAAGCAGGTAGAGGATATGATGGACCGATATGAGGTCGAGACCGTAGAAAACTAACGCCTTGACTGACCAGTTTGAGAGTGCTCAGGCTGGTCGGTTTTTAGTTCAACCGACTTGAAGATTTCTCCAGTAGTCTCGGTAAAGTGGGTAATATGTACAGCCGTGGCAGGTAAGGCAACATCGAGATAGCGGCGTACAAACTGGCTTTTGCCGCGATTGGCATAATTGCCTGATTCATCGAGGACATCCACCAGTGCATTGAGGAGCTGGCAAAAGGTCTCAATAGCGTCGGGCAGGCCCTGTACTCGTAGTTTGATACTCATCCGGGATTCCTTATCATTTGGTAAAGGATACTCCAGATTTTTGCGGCAGGTTTTAGCGGTCCACCCTTCATTCACATGGCGGGAAGCAGTGAATGAAATCGAGATATCCTTATTGGGGTCATATCACACCGCCTGAAAGGTGAAATGTTAGAAGGCAAAAAAACCGATTCATCACCGGCTGTAGTGGATTTCTCCGATAAACATGACCCCGATAGTCAATCCGCGCCGTCCCGACGCGACAGATGTGTTGTTTTGAATCAGCCATGCGTTTGCTCCTTACTGTGAATGCTTTGGAATAGTGCAATAAAGCCCGCCTAGCGGTGCGAGACCCTTGCCGTTGTGACCCGGCGCGGTCTGTGTAGCCCACGCCTGGATGCCGTCCTCGGTTGCAGCTTCCAAGTGACGGCGGCTCGTTAGGGCTTCTGCTGCGTATAATCCGCAGCGCCATCGGGAGCTTTGCAATCCACCCGTCGCCGCCGCCAGGTTGGTCGATGATTTGTTAAGGTGGCGTTCCGCACCGTAAACAGCGACCTGTGGCTGAAGGAGGGGATGGGCAAGCTCATGGCTGCTGTGTAGCGATTACGCTCCCACAATAGACCGTGCTGCCTTTGGTGAATAGTAAGACTTGTTGTCTCTCAAAACCGCATAGAGAATGTGCAATAATTTGTTAACAACCGCTCCGAGCGCAACATGATATGGTTTGCCCTCGGCGATCTTGCGCTTCAGCAGGTTGCGTAAGGTGGGATTATTGCGTGTTGCGGTACCAAAAACGGAACCAGCCCATTACCCGCAAACAGGCTTGGAAGTTGATCGCAACCATCACCGAAGACGTCGGCCTACGTGGCAACTATGGGACCCACACCCTGCGCAAAACCTGGGGCTATCATACCCGCAAGAATGGAGTCGAGCTGGCCCTCATCATGTACAAGCTCAACCACAACAGTCTGGCTTATACTAAACGGTATCTGGGTATAACCGATGATGAACTGGAAGCCGGTGTGGTGCTGAATCTCTGATCTTTATTATTGAGCAACCAAAAGCGACAAATAGCGTTCGTATCTTCACGACAAATAATTATCCAATTTACACTTATTCGGAACAGAGCGTTTCATATAATAATTCAAATGTAGTGGTGTCCCAAAGTTTAATAGATTTATCTGAATTTGAGATAATAAGATTTTTGCTGGGATGAAACAACACTGATGTACCTTCGGGAAATGAAAATATGTTGTCACCAATTAATATAGAGTTTTGGTTAACAACAAGTGTCCAGATTTCGACCACAATGCTTTTTACTGCTAGAAGAGTATTGTTGTGATTTATAGTACTATCTATGATGCCAACCTCTGCTGAAATCTCATGGTCTGTAACTTCTTCATCAGATCTTAAATCAATGATAAGCAACTTAGGAAGACTATGACTGACCACAAGAATTGTCGCATCATGACTCAATTCGACATCACCAATATCCAAAAGGGCACGTGGAGTGGGGATTTCCCGTACTAGTTCATTGGTTTTGTAGTTCCACACGGGGAAGTCTGACATTGTGTTTGCTCTGCCAAGTATTAGCCAATCTCTATCAACATCTATTGTCATGGAGGTTATACCTCCAGAAATCCGAAGGGTATGCACTAAACTCAAAGTATCTAGCTGTCGGACTTCCAACAAATCCTTTTCATAAGCACCAAAAATAAACATATTGTCTTGTTCATCAACTGACAAATACATTATAGGATCGGTGATGTCATGGATAAAAAATAACGAATGACTTCTACCATCGATATCCCAGAATGACAATGTCCCATCTTCATGACCCATTACTACTCGGTTATGGACACCATCAAAATCAAGTTGCCATGCAGGAGAGTGTGTTGAAAACTGAGCAACAGGTAACAGCGTGTTGGCAGATTCGAGTTGATACAAACAAACTTGATTTTCAGTTGCAACACCGAAAAGCTGACCGTCTGCACTCCATTTCATCGCAGGTTGAAAACGATTAGATACTTCAGCAACTTGAGTGGAAATAGTGCCAAAGAGGAATAATAATGAAGTGATACTGATGAATTGCTTTAGTGTTTTCATGACGAATCCCTAGATTATCTTCAAAAATGCTAATTTTGATTCAGATAGTTTGAACACTTGAAATTAACATTCCTCTAACTGTGCGTAAGTTGAGTTTTGGGAGAAACCATCTCCCAAAACTCAAACGTTCTCATAGAGAATACTCTCCTCATGTCGTTTTGGTTGATTTGCCAATATACCTAAATAGGTCTACAGATTTATCTGTTCACCCATTAGTTGCTATTGGTTACCAAACAAATTCACGCATTGACAAATTTGATAAATATATGTTACCCCAAAATACCAAAAATATTACAAATACGAGGAATTTTGGGATCAGGGACAAAGATAGGCCAGAGTTCCTCTCGCGGCCAACCTGTCGGTATTCCTAAGGTTCCAAGATGTGTAAGCCTCTTGCCAATCCCTGTTCTAATGGACGCATATCCTTCCTCTATAGCAAAACACTCAAGTCTGATATTATCAGCAGACATAAACAATCTTCCTGATTCAACAAGGCCAAGCTTGTAGAATTTAACCTGATACTCACGTTCATTTGGTCCCAAATATTTATTGTCAAAAGTGTTTTGCCAAGTATGTCCGACTTCTTCGATATAAGTACCAACCACATCGCCCGTAGCTGGTCTCAAATCATTCGACCCAGAACCTAAAAGAAAGAGATCTGTTCCAAAATGAGCTATATTCTCGGCAACGAACGCTACCACATATTTTTCTGTTGTGCTCTGTGCACACGCTTCTCTTTCTTCATCGCTTTTTCCAGCGCAAGCAGTCTCAATTTGTACCTCCAGATCGTTACCAACAAGTCCCCTAGCGCCATAAGGATCAACACGTCCGGGATCATAACTTAAAGCAGAGCTTGCTGGAAGTTTCCATCCTGCTATGCTAGCAACGTGTTCAAGTAAATCCAAAGATCTACTAGGATTCTTTTGACTCAGATTATATAAAATCTTAACTCCACAGTTTCCGCCTTCGGTTATTTCATTTCGAATAATCCGTGTCGCTTGTATCCAAGCTTTATTGGTCTCGTACGAGGAGGTTGGATTGATGATCTGATCGCTCAAGCGGTTGGTCGAATCCTCCGGACAAGCATTGTCAGTATGGGGAAATACATTACAACTTACTGGAGGTGTCTCTCCAGTCATACCGCTTAGATCCACTACATTGATCACGTTCCCAGCAACATACGCATACCGATTCAGCGCACTCATCGCTTGCAAGCCACCTTCCACTGGATCCAAACTGGGGAACACCCCCAACTCCGGCATAAGGTACCGCGCCCGCAGGTGCAGCAAGCCATTGCTGTCCAGCGGCTGACCAGTGAAGTTGTACGGCATGTCAGAACCAGATTGGGCAAAGATCTCACCGTACGGTTCATAGTGGTGGTAGTTCGCCGGATTGAGGCTGCTATCCAGTTCCTGCCGGACACTGCCCAACCCATCGGTTACATACTCGCGCCAGCTTCCGTCGTTTAACTGACGCCGTAGAATGCCCATCGGGCCATGCACAAAGCTTTGTTTATTGGCCCCGCTGTTCCACGTCTTACGCAAGACGTTGTACAGACCGGGCTGCGTATCCAGGATGAAGTCATAGGCTGTGCCATCATTCAGACCAATGCGCTGCCCGAGGCCGTTGTAGGTGTATGAGACACCGCGTGCCGTCAGCAGACGCCCCTCGGCATCCCAGGTCAAGGCATTCGTCCCATCCGAGGTCATGCGGCCCGCAGCGTCATAGGTCGGGTACACCGATTGACTCAGGATATTGTCCTTTACCTCGGTGAGATGGTTGGCATCCCCGTAGTAGTAGCGGTCGTGGACAGCGGGCGCAGTCGCTCCGTCCAGGAAAATCTTTTCGCGGAAGCGATTGCCTGCCGCGTCAAATTTGTGCTCGTACTGGCGGAACAGGCCGGAGGTCAGATTTTCGCCATGATAATAATGGGCACCCACCAACCGCGCCAACGGATCGTAGGTGTACTGCACCGTCTGCACATCGAATTCATCCGGCACACTGAGTTCCTTGAAGCGGATCTTGTAACCCGATGAGGCGGCGTTGTTGTACAACATGCCACGTACCAGCACAACATGCGGGCCACCATCAGCCGCCGTCAGGTTGACCGTGACCTCACCAGCGCTGGGACTGTAGGTATCCAGTGCTTCGTGTACTAAGGTTCCATTGAGCTAGTTGTGTATTACCATCAAGCGCGGCTGTACCGAGATCGAGTGACAGTTAATTACGAACCAACCCGACAAAAATTGGAGCGTA